>DATFLI010000410.1:0-4722 GCA_035267805.1 Balneolaceae bacterium
CTCGCAAACCCAGCGAACAGGGAGGGAGATAAATACTCCACCGGTGGCTATTTTTGCCACTGGGTAGATTTTTAGAATAAATAGACTTGCTGCCGAGAGACTCAGCGTTCAAACTTCTTCTCCGCCATTGATCATGTTCGAAATACTTAAGATTTCCTTAAGATTTGTTGTTTATAATGCCCGAGCATAGAAAATGTCATAGTATCCAATCTGGAAAAGTTTATTAATTTACATTATACATTTATTAACACACTATTGTGCATATATCCAAATAAAACAATACACCATAAGCAATAAACTGTTTGGACAATACGTAACAAATATCAAGATAGTGCATTAGGAATGACTTGAGTGAGGGGAACTAGATTAGTAACCAGGGTTGAATCGAATGCTTAACAAAATATTTAAAGACGACCAATATAAAATGGACCGCAATCTAATTGTGCTGTCCATTTTTTTTGTAGTCATAATCATTGCCATTCTGCTGATTGGACTTAAGATCAAACATTATACGGCCGGTATGCGGGGTTTTGTCGCTGAGCAGGGAATATGGGCCAAGCATCAGAAAGAAGCTGTCATTGAATTGACGCAGTACGCACACACCCATAACGGACGATACTACAATAAATATCAGCACCATTTAAGATTTATCAAAGGGTCCATTGCAGCACAAAAAGAACTGGGCCATCCCAAGCCGGATTTAACAAAAGTTTACCAAAACTTGATGGTCAATGAGCCGGATAGTGGGATTAATGAACAAAACATGGCTGAAGTGTATGGCTGCCTGATAACCCGCGATCAACCTTTCAAAGTTATGCTCGGTTCTCGTACCTTTAATCAAGCCTTTCAAGAACGAAACCAAGCCGAAAAATATTTTGCGCATCTACAAACCGTTGCCAATCAATTGCACGGTGTAATCTCACGAGGTCGGCTAACCGAAGCACGGGAAGACTCGCTGGTCTCCCAAATATACCAGTTGGACCAGCAGATGACCACTCATGAAAAAAAGTTTACCTACCTGATGGATGAGGCTGCCACTCAGCTTGAAAATGACTTTTTTGACATTCTTGTCATAATAGGCATTCTGGTAGCCATACTAGTCGTCGGTGCAATCATTAAAGTGTTTTTTGATATGAAACGGTGGAAACGGTCCTTAGTTTCCAGCCTTGATCAATTTCGATTGCTTTACGAGAATACTAACGAAGGCATTCTATTAATCACTCCCCGTGGAGATATTAAGGCGGCCAACAATGCGGCCACCCGATTATTTGGCGTTCCCGAAAAAAAACTAAAACAACAGCATTGTGCCGACTTAATTTCGAATAACGAAGAGTCATTGACCGATGAACAAAACGAATGGTACTATACCTCGGGAACCTTTGAATTCCGAAAGGCGTCGGGAGATACCTTTTTCGGACAGGTACTGAATTCTTCATTTAAGGATAAAGAGGGCAACCAACAGTCTTATCTAATTATTAGAGACGTCACAGAGCATGAACAGTACCTCAAAGAAATTGAAAAGAGTGAGCAAGGCTACCGTGATTTAATGAATTCTCTGCGAGACGGCATCTTTCTACAAAACAAAGACGGTCGTTATCTACAAGTAAATAGAACGGGAGCCCAGATGTATGGGCTTGAAAAAGGCCAACTCATCGGCAAGAAGCCGGAAGAAGTTCTACCTGAACTAAAAAATAAGTTCGAAAGAATTCAGCCCTACTTTGAAGCTGCCTATAAAGGGGATCCCCAAGTTTTTGAGTTCCACTGTAAAAAGGAGCAATGCCAATTTGAAGTCACGGAAATAAAACTGGTCAGGGGAACCTACAAAGGGAAACAGGTCGTGATTGGGGTGGCTCGCGATGTAACCGAACGCAAGAGAGCCGAACAAGAAATTAGACAAAATGAACAGCTCTATAGCCAGCTTTTTCTGAATGCCCCCGTTGGGATCATATATAATGAGCATACCTCAGATACTGTAAGAATCAACCACAGCTTTGAACAAATGTTTGGTTATTCCGAGCATGACGTTCAGCAAATTAATTTGTTTGATGCGATGGTGCCTACCGATCTAAAAGAAGACACCCGCCAAATCCAGGCAGCTGTCCAGAAAGGACAAACCCAGCAACTGGAGACCGTACGAAAGAAAAAGGACGGCAGCCCGCTATCAGTTAAAATGGCTCTGATACCCGTTGAAGTAAACCGCAAAATTGTCGGTACGTATGCTTTATTTGTGGATATTTCGGATCGAAAGTTAGCCAAAGAACGAGAGATCTTACTTTCGGAAATTCACCATCGCGTAAAAAATAACATGGCAGTAATCTCGGGGATGCTGCAACTGCAAGCTTTTAATACTGAGGATGAGACTTTAAAAAATCTACTAAAGGACAGCCAGCTCCGAATTCAGTCGATGGCTTCTATCCATGAGCTGATGTACCAGTCTGACCAACTCACCGCTATTAATTTCCGACAATATCTGGACAAATTGCTTACAAATATCAAGGCAACACTCCACTCTGACCTGCAACAACAGGTTTTCGTAAACCTGAATGTTCATGATATTTCTTTAAACATTAACCAAGCCATCCCGATGGCCCTACTGTTAAATGAATTGATTACCAACGCTTATAAACATGCTTTCAAGGGACTGAAACAACCAGATAAGCACATAAACATCACAGTTACCGAAGAAGACCATACCGTGAACCTGGTTGTAGCAGATAATGGACGAGGACTGCCGCCCGAATTTAAAACTGAGGATACTGACTCGCTCGGTATGACCCTTGTAGATACGCTTATAGACCAATTGGAAGCAACCTTGTCGGTCGAAAGTCATACCGGAACCACATTCCAGATCCGGTTTCCCAAAGATGAACTGGCCAAGGGTTCGGCCAGTGCTCTGTAAAAAGAATGATCATGACTTTCTAGTAGCACAGATATCGATACCTGAATTTTCCACCCATCCGAAAATTTGATTATCTTCCTTTCCTAAAATACTGCTGTGTTGCATTAATCATTTGAAGCCTTTAATAAAATCTTCAAACTTACCTCCAACCTTAACGTTGTTAAAAGTAGGTGTTGCAGTTTGCAAATATGGAAAATAGGAACAACCTCCTAAATACTGACTTTAAAAAACATTTCCTTGGGATTGTCATAACACTCGCAGTGCTAGCCGGAGGGTTACTGCTTTACAATATCTTTAGTGAAACCCTGGATGATGGAATGAGAGATTTTATTGCTGAACAAGGTATTTGGTCTAAGAGTCAAAAAACGGCTGTCATTAATTTGATGTATTATGTACAAACTGGCAATGAGGATAAATTTTCCCTGTACCAAGAGGAGATGCGTAAGCTTCATATGGATGATCAGGCAATTGACAGCTTGAAAAACGACTCACCTGCTACAGCAGACTCGCTCTTTTCTCCTCTATTGGGAAGACTTGATGCTAATGACTTTCAAGATCTTAAAACCTTTATTACGGGTTATTCATCCCCGGTTCTATCATCTATACTGCCAAATGCCCATCTATTTGATCAGGCATTTGCGACCAGGGAGAAAGCAGAAAACCAGCTATTGCGTCTCCAAGAGCTTGCCCAGGCTATAAAAACAGAATATCAGGACAGTCCGCCACCTTATCCTAAAAGAGAACAATATTTAAAGGAGCTTTATAGTATTGACAGTCAACTGACAATGTTGGCCCATCACTTTATATATGATCTCAGTGATCTTTCCAGGTCACTTAATCACTTTACCCTAATTAACCTGATTGCAGCCGGGCTTATTTTGCTATTAGCCGGGGGCTTATCTTCAATCCGTTATATGAAAAACCTCAAGGAATGGAGATCGAAACTTCTCAGAAAAAACAAGGATCTGAGGTCCAGTAAAAAAACATACCGGGATTTATTACATAGCATGCAAGACGGTATCATTATACTGAATGAAAAGGGAACGTTCGTGGAATTAAACACGGCAGCCGCCAAGATGTTTGGTTACGCTAAGTCGGAAATGATTGACTTAAAGCCTGAGGATATCATTGCTCCAGAGTCCATTGAACAAAGCCGAAAAAGCAGCTTCCTTAAAGAAGCCTTTTCCGGAGAAAGAAAGATATTTGAGCGATGGGCACGGCGAAAAGATGGCTCCACCTTTCCCATGGAAGTAACCCTATCCAAAGGAAAATTTTTCGATGAAGATGTGGTAATAAGTATCGTTCGGGATATAACAGATCGCCAGGAATATATTAAAGAATTGCAACAGGCTAACCAACAAAACCGGATTTTGCTGCAAGAGATACACCACCGCGTAAAAAACAATATGGCATTGGTAGCCGGTCTGTTACAACTGCAATCCTTCGATATCACTGATCCGGAGATGCAAGCAATCCTGTTGCAATCCGAACGTCGTATTCATACAATCGCCGATGTACATGAACATCTTTATCAATCAAAAAATCTTGTTAGTATTGATTTCAAATCCTATTTAAATAGCTTTATAGAAAACGTTAACCATCATGCATCTCAGGGTAACAATATAGATATTACAACCAATACCCCTTCGTTCCTCCTTAACATAAACCAGGCCTTACCTACGGCATTATTATTAAATGAAATACTGATACAACTTGTTGAAAAAGGTGATAAAGAGATTAAAATTGATGTAGAAACAGAACAGGATCTGATAGAAATTGATATTAAGGGGAAATCCCACAATGGGAAAGATAATTATCAAACT
>DATFLI010000411.1:0-10811 GCA_035267805.1 Balneolaceae bacterium
GATATACGATCGTTTGCCCGGCTGTGGCAAAGTTTGGATTCGCTTGCGTGGCACGCCCAACTCGGGATAGCAGATAATAACCTGAGTCGTATGCATCTTTTTTGGGAAACCGGTGTCACCTATGAAAATCTTCCGTGGGATCAAACGGGTGTCGCTGGATTCTCTGTTTCTGCGGTGCAAAATAGCAAGATTTATGACCGGCAGTATTCCAGCAATCATCCTGATTATGAAGTAGCCCTGGAATGGACGTATCAAACATCTGTGACGCCCTGGCTTAATATTCAACCCGATGTGCAGCAGATTATAAATCCGGGCATGGTCCCTAGTATTAAGGATGCGCTGGTAGTGGGATTGCGGTCAGAATTTAACCTGTAAATAATAGGAAAAAGCTGCTATTAAGCCGGTTTTGTGGTTAACAGACTTATGTAAGAACAGTCCCATGTCCTCTCGTTTGCCCCTGTGAGCATATGTTTTTCGCCTTATAAGCGGTCTTTATCAATTTGCAGGAATGATTGGATGTCCATATCTGTACAGGTATGTAGACGCTAAGAGAAGAACAGGATTTTTGAACTCGGATTCAGTTATGACCACAGAACTTTTTTTGTAACATGAGTACAAGAAGTATTACGGACTATTCGGGACGTGCTGCAACCGGATGAAGAGGCGGAAGATGAGGCGACGGTTGATTTGCTTACACAACGGCTTCATATTCCCGCTAAAACTGCATGGGTGCTGCGGGGCCATCTCGAATAGTGATAGTTCTAAATTAATGTTAATTAAATTTTAAACTATTATGGCCACTAGAAAAGAATATATTGATCGTTTGGAGAAGCAATTGCGCGAATGGAATACGAGAATTGATAAGTTGCAGGAACGGGCTAATAAAGAATCGCAGGACTTGAAAGCCACGTTGGATAAGCGGATTTCAACCCTTCAGGAAAAGCGGAAGCGACTTGATTCCAAACTGCAAAAAATTAAGGATTCGGGAGATGATGCCTTTGAGGACATTAAAAAAGATACCGAAAAGCTTTGGAAGGATGTCAAAAAGGGATTCTCGGAAATTAGCGAAATTGTTCAAAAATAACTTACTTTAGAAATCTAAAGTAGAGAAGGCAGTAGAAATACTGTCTTCTTTTTTATTATTCCTGTTAATCATTTAAACAGTTAGGGGAGATATGGATCAGTTTAACTCATTTTTTACCAGTATGGAGCCCATCTTTGTAAGATACGGGCTTAGTGTGATCGGAGCCGTTGCTATTTTAATAGTTGGACTCCTCGTAGCAAGATGGATAGGAAAGAGGGTGCATCGTTCATTAAGCAAGTCGGCGCGATTTGATGATACCGTAACCCTGCTGCTTGCAAAATTAGTTCGCATTGTCATTATTGCCGTTACCATACTGGCTGTGCTTAACCAGTTTGGAGTACAGACGGCAAGTTTGGTTGCCGTACTCGGAACGATCGGTTTAGCTATTGGTCTGGCTCTACAGGGCACGCTTAGCAATATTGCTTCAGGCATTATGTTGCTGGTATTGCGTCCGTTTAATGTGGGTGATACCGTTGATATTGGCAGTACTTCCGGGGTCGTCGACGAAATTGGTCTTTTTGTGACAGAGATGCATACATTTGATAATATTGGGATTACAATGCCCAATTCGAAGGTTTGGGGCAATGAGATCCGTAACTATTCGCGTAATGATGTGCGCAGGGTGGATATGGAATTTGGCATTGCTTACGATGACGATATGGATAAGGCGATGGGCGTAGTCAAAGAAGTTTTGGATGCCGATGAGCGAGTGCTTGCCGAGCCGGAACCGCTGATCGCCATCAGTGCTTTGGGAGATAGTGCCGTTAATATTCGGGTGCGTCCGTGGACCCAGACGGCGAACGTTTGGCCGCTTCGGTATGCCATCACCAAGCGCGTCAAAGAACGGTTTGATGAAGAAGAAATCTCATTTCCATTTCCCCAGCGTGATGTTCACTTATTTCAGGAAGAAAATTAATTATTTCGATTGTAGCTTATTTGTTGCGTCTCAATAACTTTAAGCCGGCTGAAGAGGCCGGCTTTTTGTTCTGCGGGGATATATAGTTATTCCATTACAAATTGTAATAAGTTCTACAGAAATATTATCTTATTTAAACTCACTAGCTGTTAAAAGCTGAAATCTGAATTACCAAGTGCTAGAATAGAGGTCCCTGTGAAAACGATGACGGAAGAAAACAAAAAGACATCCGAGTTTTTGTACGAGGATGAATACGTATTTTTAACTGAAGATGAAGAGCTCTTTTTGAAGGATGGGGGGGCTGGCAGTCCGGAGAAACTCTGTGAAGTCAGCAAGGATGAAGTAGAGGACAGGGTGGCCGAGTTAAAGCAGGTTTTTTCTGAGCTGGAAGCGAAAGTACAGGAGAAGCTTGGGAATGATAAGATCGATGAAGATACGTTGACGGCACTGGAAGAAGAGGTCAGAAATACGGCAGCTATCGGTGCACGGGATCTATTGCTCGAACGGATAGAGGGAAAGCGCTCTAAACTGGATGAAAGCCAATCTACAGAGCCGGAGGAAGGCTCCGTGGAGGTGCAGGTAACCGAAGATGAAACAGCGGCGGCGGAAGTCTCCGAGGAGGAGACTGTAGTAGAGGAGGATGCGGTATCAGATGAAATCGAAGCGGAAGAATCTGAAGAGGCTGCGGAAACAGGAGAAGTTGTTGAATCCGACGAAAAAGAGGAAGCTGAAGTTGCCGAAACAGAAAGTGAAGATGAAGAAGAGGCGGACGATGGTTCTGAAGATGACCCGGTAGCCTATTACAAGGATATTGTCAAAAAGGCTGAGGACTTGGCCAAGCAATCCGACTGGCCGTATGTGTCGATGGAACTGGATAATCTGAGTCACCAGTGGTCGGATGGTCCCGATACGGATTCGGATAAGGTGAAAAAGCTTTTCCAGAAGTTTAATAAAGCCGTTGAGCATTTTCAGCAGCGTAAAAAAGATCATTATGAAGAGCTCAACAAACAGAAAAAAGAGAACCTGGAGACCAAGAAGAATTTACTGGAGGAGTTCGAGGGGATAATATCCAACGAGACGTGGACCGCTTCACGGCGCGTAAGTCAGATGAAACGCCAGTGGAATAGTATTGGCCCGCTGCCTTCCGGTGAAGGTGACAAATTGGACAAAAGATTTGATGAGCTGCTTGAGATTTTTAATGATCACAAAGTAGATCGGCTGGTTCAACAGCGTCAGAAAGAGGAAGATAACTTGATGCTGAAACTGGCGGTGCTCGAAAAAATGGAGAATGTTGCACAGTCTATCGATCACACGACCGAAGATTGGAAAGAGATAGATGAGAAATTTGATGATCTGACAAAGCAGTGGAAGAAAATTGGCCGCGTACCCAAGGAGAAGTCAAATAATGTCTGGGATCGTTACAAAAGTGCGCAGGATGAGTACTATGATCGCAAGTACAAGTATGATCCTGATCACCAGAGCAAAGTTGACAAGTTTTCCCATAAAAAGGAGAAAATTATTGAGGAAGCGGAAGCTTTGCTTGAAGCTGATGATATTGCTTCGGCAGCTCGAAAGATCAACAAGCTTCATCGTCGTTGGAAAAAAGTGGGTAACTTACCACAGCGTCTGGAAGATGATTTGTGGGGAAAGTTTAAGGCTGCGACGGATGCTTTTAACGAACGGAAGTCTGAAAATCAGGATAAAATCCACGAGCAGGAAGAAAAGCATTATGAGCAGAAGCTGGAGCTGATAGATGAAGCGAATGCCATCAAGGATACCGATGACTTTGATAAAGGGCATTCAAAAATGCAAAGTCTTATGGACCGTTGGAAGAAAATTGGCCCCGTCCCGCGTAAGAAATCAAACAAGATTTGGAAGCGTTTTAAGGGCGCGATGGATGAATTCTATGATCGCCGGCGCGAACATTTCAAGGAGGTCAAGGAAGAACGGAAAGATAATCTGAAAGAAAAACAAGAGATTTTAGACAAGCTGCATGAGTTGGGGCAGCACGATGATCCTATCGAAGCTGTGGAAATTGCCAAAGGATTGCAGGAAAAGTTCAAGAATGCAGGCTATGTGCCTATCAAGCATAAAAACAAAATGTGGAAGGAATATCGCGAGGCTTGCGATGTGATTTATGATCGTTTTAGAGCGGCCAAGTCCGGTGATAAATTTGATCAGGAACTGGCAAAAGCGGATCTGGATCCCGAAGACCGCAATAAGATTCAGAAGCTGCGTAAAGAGTTCAAAAAAGTAAAAAAAGAAGTTAGAGAGCTGGAACAAGAGGTATTACAGTACAAGGAAAAGAAAACATATTTTAAGCCTTCAGGTGGAGGAAATAGCCTGCTTG
The DNA here is from genome assembly GCA_035267805.1 of Balneolaceae bacterium. Lineage (GTDB taxonomy): Bacteria > Bacteroidota > Rhodothermia > Balneolales > Balneolaceae > Fodinibius. The sequence continues at coordinate 4,351 of DATFLI010000411.1, forward strand.
ATGAGGTCGAAAATAAGATCGATAAGGCCGAACAGAGGTTAGAAGCGAAGCAACAAAAAATGGATTCTCTGACCGACAAGATGGAAGATATCCGGGCCGCATCTGACGATTAAGCAGGCTTAATTTGTTTTTCTGAAAGCTTCCCCTATTTTTACGACATTTAAAATATTATACGGTTGATAAAAATAAGGATCAGCTGTAGTAAGTTGTGTTAAGTGGGGTAATTAATGAGCAATAACGAAGATCAGGTTGCTATTACTTTTTGGGGGGTTCGCGGTTCCACTCCTTGTGCAAATAAGGAGAATATGGAATACGGAGGCAACACAACTTGTGTACAGGTTCATATCCCGGATTCCAAAGAAATCCTGATTTTAGATAGCGGTACCGGAATCCGGAATCTGGGAAATGAGCTGGTTCAAAATTCGGGAAGCATCAGCGGGCGTATTTTTATAACTCATCCCCACTGGGATCACATTCAGGGATTTCCTTTTTTCAAACCGATCTACGGGGTAAAAAATCATTTCCAAATTCATATGCCGGCCCAGTCTAACGGAGGCTGTAAGGATATTTTAGCAGGTCACTTGACCGAAACTTTTTTCCCCGTAACGCTGGAGATGATTGATGCTAACCTGGTTTATGTTACCCAGCCGCAACAGATGATGCAGTACGAGGGCTATGAGGTGGAATACCTGCTGGCCAATCATACCATCAATACGGCTGTCTATAAAATTCATGTGAATGGAAGGCAGATTGTATTTTGCCCGGACAATGAAATCGTGCCGCGCAGCGACAGGGCGGATGCTAAATTTTATAATAAATTAACTCAATTTTTTGAGGGGGCCGATGTTTTGATCCATGATGCGCAGTACAATCTTGAATCTTATAAGGATAAACATGGATGGGGGCACTCGGCATGGGAGACCGTGGTTGATTTCTCGCACCGGGCGGGCATCAAACGATTGTTTTTGACCCATCATGATCCCGATTCAAATGATAAAAGATTACATGAACTGGATCACTGTCTGCAGAAAAAATTTGGGGGAGATTTCGATATGATAGAAATGGCTCGCGAGGGTAAAAAGATAATCTTTTAGCAGGTGAGGAGAGTATAAAAAATGAGGATGCCGTTAAGCATCCTCATTCATAGTTACAATCTATTGAAAATAAAAACGAACTCCCAGCGAGCCGTCAACGTCAAAATCGGTTGCCGGTGCGATATTCAGGATAGGGGCCACTTCGAAAAAGAGACCTACCGGGGCATCCTCGAACAAATAGTTGATACCTACCGGTACTCGTGCACCAATAACAGCATCATTATCTGCCAAGACCACACGTCCGCCGATACCGTAGTAAAAAGGTAATGAACCCGATTCGACGTTATCAAATACATTATAGTTGTGCCACAGGTAATCTGCCTGAAGATTGATGGCATCATAACGCCCAAACGACCATGCCAGACCCACGTCGATGGCATTCTTGGTAGAGGTCCAGGATTTAAGCGTAATGCCTGTGGGTTCGCCAACCATGATTCCAACGCCCAGATTTTTATCTGTTTGCTGAGCATTTCCCCGGGAACATATTGAGATCGTAATAAATAATGATAATAGTGTTACTGTCAGTAGCTTTTTCATAAAATTTATTATTCTTTCAAATTAATTATTAAGCATTCAATGCAACACATGGACACTTTAAATAGTACTTCGGCAAAAAAGTTCCAAATGAACCTGGCATTTTAGGTAAATCAAACTGTTTGACTGGCATGGATTTAGCAATTTTATTTAATATTTAACAAGTGTTTATCGGCTAATTTAAGAAGGTATTGCAGCTTAACAATAATGGAATTTAAATCCTTTTAAGGAAGTTCTGTAACATCTGTTTTATAGCTAATTAGGTTTATGTTCTATGGATGATTCCCCAAACGTATTGCTTATTTTTGTGAAAAATCCCGAAGAAGGAGAAGTTAAAACCCGCCTGGCGGAAACAATTGGGGATCGACGGGCTCTCAATGTATATCAACGGCTGTTATCGATTACCAGAGAAATTTCCGATCAATTGACTTGCTCCCGTCAAGTTTGGTATTCAAAATTTATACCTGCCGCTGGTTTTTGGGATACCGGTAATTATACCAAGCATTTGCAAAAGGGAAGCAATTTAGGTGAGCGGATGAAAAATGCTTTCAGTGAGGCCTTTGCCGGCGGGTATCATAAAGCGGTAATCATCGGTAGCGATTGTGCTGATTTAAAGCAACAGATTATTGAGGTAGCTTTTGATCTGCTGGATGATAATGACGTCGTAATTGGCCCCTCAAAAGACGGGGGCTACTATTTATTGGGAATGTCTCAATTATATTCCGGGCTGTTCGAAAATATCTCATGGAGCACCGCTGCGGTATTTGAGCAAACATCTAAAATTGCGGATCAGCTGGGACTTTCAAGGGCATTGTTGCCCGTATTGAATGACATTGACACCGAAGAAGACTTGAGGAAAGCCGGTCGAAACCTACAGAATTTATGAAAATCAGCGTCGTAATCCCTGCATATAATGAAGCGGATATTATCTCAACAACGATTCGAACGGTACAGCAGCGCAGTAACTCGATTCACGAAATTATTGTGGTCGATGGCAGGAGCAATGATCAGACAGTCGGCCTGGCAAAAAAGGGCGGAGCGCGGGTAGTAATATCGCCCGGCAAGGGAAGGGCACACCAAATGAATTACGGGGCGCGACAAGCTTCAGGGGAAATCCTTTATTTTTTGCATGCGGATAGTCTGCCCCCTCTTAATTTTGATCGAAAGATAAAAAGGGCATTTCCCCGGGGATATACGGCCGGATGTTTCCAGCTGGCCTTTGATAGTGATTCTGTTTTACTGGATATTTATGCCTGGTTTACCCGTTTTGATGTGGATGCTTTTCGTTTTGGGGATCAGAGCCTGTTTATATCCCGGGAGGCTTTTTGGGATGTCGGTGGATTTCGGGAAGATCATCTTGTGATGGAAGACAATGAAATCGTATGCCGCATAAAGAGGCATTTCTCTTTTACCATCCTTGATGACAAGGTTGAAACTTCTGCCCGGGCCTATGAGCGAGGGGGAGTATTTCGACTCCAACTGGTCTTTTTAATTATCGTTATTCTTTATCACTGCGGAGTTCGGCAGGAGGTACTGGGGCATATTAAAAAACGAGCTTTAAAATAAGTCCTCGAAATTAAGCTACTTAGTATTTGAGCTATGATTGCTCTATAACTTCCCACTCATTATTCATCAGGAATTAACGTTTGAAGTACATTTGGAACGGTAAAATTATGTAAGCAGGGTGATTGGGAATGAGAACAAATAATATTGAATTAATTTCCGGCAAGATTTTACTGAAATGAAAAACTTTTAGCCGTATGCAGAATAATTCTTAATGGTTTGTTTATATACAATTCTTTCAAAATTTTATTACATTCGAACCACAAAAATGACTGGCATCTAATGTTGAGAAATATTTGAGTTGGTTGTTTTCTTTCCAAAAAACGTGATCAAGACACGTTTAATCTTAATCTAAACGAAACATATCTATCGATTATGAAACGTTACATAGGCATGCTTATTGCTTTTATTATGTTTCCACTCATTTCGTTTGCACAAATTAGTGGACATGTTTTAGAAGCAGGAACCAAAAATCCTCTACCTGGAGCAAATATTATAATAAAGGGTACTACGACGGGAACGTCTGCCGGACCTGAAGGAAAATTTACTATTGATGCTCAGGAAGGAGATATCTTGGTTGTATCATTTGTCGGTTTTAAGAAGCAAGAGGTTGAGGCGAAACCGGATATGGAAGTACTTCTTAAACCTAATAAAGAAACACTCGGCCAAATTACTGTATCGACTAAAACTGTTGATATAGCCCGAGTCCGACAAACACCTGTTGCGGTATCTACTATTGGCCCCTCAGAGATTTCCCAAAAGATTGGGAATAAGGAATTTCCGGAAATTATGAATAAAACTCCCAGCGCCTATGCGACGAAAGGGGGCGGTGGATATGGAGATTCAAGCATCAGGCTACGCGGTTTTAGCCAAAGAAATACCTCTTTCCTGATCAATGGTCAGCCGGTTAACGATATGGAAAATGGCTGGGTTTATTGGTCCAACTGGCAAGGTTTGACGGACGTCGCTTCCGGTATTCAGATTCAGCGAGGATTGGGTGCAACTAATCTGGCTGTGCCTTCTGTAGGTGGAACCGTATCAATTTTTACAAAATCAACTGAGAAACAACGTGGAGGTTCCGTTTCTCAAATGGTAGGTAATGACGGCTATATTAAATCTATGGCCTCATATAATACCGGCCTTGGTGAAAATGGCTGGTCTGCCTCTTTTCTTTTAAGTCGTTGGGAAGGAAATGGCTATGTTGACAATACCAGTGGACAAGGTTGGACCTACTTTGCTGCTGTTGGATATCAGCCAAACAAAAGCCAATCATTCAATTTGTCCATTTTGGGAGCAGGACAATGGCATGATCAACGTTATGCTTACGTTTCCATTCGTGATTATCAATATTTTGGAGCTGATGGAATCGATACCCGATGGAATACGAACGGTGGTACGTTAAATGGCAAAGAATATAATATGCGCCGTAATTTCTACAATAAGCCCTTGGCTACATTAAATTGGGATTGGGATATAAGTGACAACGTTACACTTGCTACCTCGCTGTATGGTTCGGCTGGACGAGGTGGAGGAACAGGCCCTATTGGTAGCTATTATTATAACAGCGATATTAATCTCTATCCTTATAATACCGATCTTTATCATAGCTTGGTTGAACAGGGTAATGGAGCTGCTTCCCGTAATCCAGATGGCACAATTAACTTCGATAATGTGGTTAAAGTAAACCGGTCAACAACTTCTGGATACACTGGCCCGGTTAGTGCCTATAATGGTGATCTAATCGGTTCAAATGGATACAGAAGTAATAATGTAAATAATGCGGTACTTATTCGCCGAGCTTCCATGAACTCTCACGACTGGTTTGGTGCGATTTCCAAATTGGAAGCGGATGTAGATAATTTTACTTTCACGCTGGGTATTGACCTGCGAAAATACACCGGTTATCACTACCGTAAGCTTAATGACCTGCTCGGATTAGACGGTTATTTTGTTGGTGGTGATCAAAACTCGCTTGGTGATATCCTCGTAAGCGGAAATACCATTGCGGCTTCTCCTTTCCGTGACACCGGCCTGAATGGTCCGAAGATCGATTACTACGATATCGGTTATGTTAACTGGCAGGGTCTCAACGGTATGGTCGAGTATGACGGCGGAGATCAATTTTCAGCTGTTATTCAGGGTGGTTTGTCTAATGAGTCATATCAGCGAGAAGATTTTTTCGACCAGCCGGGCAATACTCTTTCCAAGAAGAAGAATATCCTTGGCGGTTATATTAAAGGTGGTGCAAACTATAACATTAATGAACATCATAATGTTTTTGCTAATGCGGGCTTTATCTCACGACAGCCACTTTTTGACGCCGTATTTCCAAACTTTGCAAATATCATTAATCCGAAGTTGCAAAATGAGCAGATTACATCTCTCGAATTGGGATATAATTACACCTCATATGCAATTGATGTGAGTCTGAACCTTTATCATACCATCTGGGGTAACCGTTTCATCACAGCAAGTTTCCCAATTGGTCAAGGAAGCTCAGGAACAGCCCAGTTTGATAACGTAAATGAAACTCACGACGGTGTTGAGCTTGAAACAACTGTTCGTCCTCTGCCTAAACTTAAGCTGAACGGAATGTTGTCGGTGGGTAATTGGAGATATACCAGCAATTTCAATGCTTCCCTGTTTGATGATCAGCAAAATAAAGTTGGTACTGCCACACTCTATATGAAAGATGTAAAGGTTGGCAACGCTCCCCAGGTTACTGCTTATTTAGGAGCTGATTACCGGTTTGGCGACTTGAGTGTCGATGGCGGTTATCGATTTGTAGGTAACCTGTATGCTGATTACAGTCCCACAGACAGTGAGTTTAAACAGCCAAATAACGAAGGGGCCTTAAAGCTGCCTAATTACGGGCTGGTTAATTTGGGCTCTACCTATCGTTTTGATCTTTTTGGTAACACAGCTTCGCTGAGGGTAAATGTGAACAACCTCTTTAATACCACATATATTTCGCAGTCCAACACTAATATTCATGCAACTTCGAATTCGCAGACATGGAATGGTGTTGATACACGTAACTTTGTGTGGTTCGGCTTTGGAAGAACCTGGAACGTATCACTCAAATACCACTTCTAAAAAGCCACTGACAGGTTTAAAGAAGCGAGTCTAAAATTACAAAAGGGTAGTCCGGTTGGGCTACCCTTTTTTTATTTGAATATTTTCGAACTTGTGAACGAAGCGGCTGCATCAATGCGTTAGAGTTCTTCTAAATTAAATTTCGTTACAGAAAACGTTGCATCTATCCGTTTA
>DATFLI010000412.1:0-9157 GCA_035267805.1 Balneolaceae bacterium
TTCCTGAAGAGGGGCCGTCAGAAAAGGTACGACGTTTTTCCGAACTAATTCTTGAACGCAATGATTTGAAGATCGTCCGTTTTACCGATAAGGATCAAATTATAAGCTATGCCGACGAAATGTTTGGTCTCATCAATCAAACGTATAGCGGTCTTAGTACCTATGTGCCTATTCAGTCGGAGCAAGTTGATTACTATAAAGAGAAATATTTCCGTTATCTGCATCCCGATTTTATTAATTGTGTTGCGGATAAGGATGGCAATTTGGTGGCATTTGCCATTACCATGCCATCATTCACCAAAGGCTTGCAACGGGCTCGCGGCAAGCTTTTCCCATTGGGATGGATGCACCTATTAAAGGATCGTTATTTCCACGATAAAGCAGCTTTTTACTTAATAGGCATTAAACCCGAGTATCAAAATAAAGGGTTGACAGCCATCATTTTTAAAGAAATGAACGAGATGTTTAACAGGAGAGGGATAACCGAAGTAGAAACCAATCCCGAGCTGGAAGATAATAAGGCGGTTCAAGCCTTATGGAAAAAATATGATAACCGGCTTCATAAACGTCGGCGCACTTACCGAAAGTCTTTGTAGAGTAATTTTCAGGATATTCAAAGGCCGTTTTAAACGGTTATGAAGATCTAACCGGTCAGCACCGGCTCGGTCTAATATCCCCAAACAAAAAAGCCGGCTTTTGGATACCCATCTTCATAATTCAGATAGATCATATTCTCTGTCACCTGGCAGCCCGAGAATTTAGAGGCCGGACTTAATATTTTGGCAGGACGGGTGATATCCCTTTGGTCCGTGCTCATATCCGAAATAAAACCCCTAATTCGGTTATTCAAAGTTAAGCATGGGTTTAAGTATGCTTTGTGAAAGAGGCTTTCCCTTACATACGAATACAGAGATAATTTTTATTCTATTGTAAAATTATATTTAAAATTTGGAGGCTGTGATGGAAACATTGAGTGCCACTACTATTTTTTGGTTAATTGCTTTGGGCAGTATTACCGGATGGCTTACCGGATATTTGATGGGAAAGGAAGGGATGTCGAAATACAGCAATGCTTTGTGGGGTGTTTTTGGTTCACTATCAGTTGGGCTTGTGGCCTTGTTGGTAGGTGTAAGCAGTGCTTTGTTATATGCATTTATTGGGACGCTGGCTACGCTCTTTATTGCGAACGTTTTTCATAGCCATCACCAGGAAGATATTTATGGTGGTGAGGATCACGGTATTACAGTCCGGCGTTATCATAAAAAAGCTAACCATCAATAAATGATTACCGGCGGAAGTACTATTCACAGGTTTAAAAAAAGCCCGTCTCGTAATGAAACGGGCTTTTGATATTAATAAGGACTATAAATTATTTATAATCGAGGCTGCGTACATCAACAGCGCTTAAACCTTTTGGCGTTTCTTCAACGTCGAACTCAACATTCTCTCCGTCTTCGAGACCTTGGTTATAATCCAGATTTTCTACGTTATTGCGATGGACGAATACATCTTTGCTTCCGTCCTCAGGTTCGATGAAACCGTATCCTTTTTCAACGTCGAACCATTTAACTTTACCTTGTTTTGACATGTATTATACTAGTTGTTTGTGCACTATAGAAGTGATCAGTTGAGATGAAGTTGTATAGATGCGTCTTCTCAAAATGATTACACACTATAGGCAGGAATTAAAAATAACACTATAATTTAAGACTAAAGCAGGGGAAAATCTATTTAAAATTGAAAAAATGAGTTTCTCAGTAAATTGCATTCAATTCTGGATATGTGCTGCTATTTTAAGAATTGTACATAATTCTGTTTATTTGTTCTCGTTGTTAATACCATAATTGGCTGAACAGCCATTAAAATATTAAGTAATCAAAGTCGGTTTGGGAAACAGCAAACTCTTACTATTTATATTCGTACTGGCGATTGGAGTTTATTATTTTTGGCATCGTTCCCAAACGGATAAGACCATGCCTGCTGCTAAATCTGCTCCCCGCGCAGACGCTGCTGTTTCAACCAGTAGACCTACGATCACGGCCAGACAAGATACCACCCCGACACCGCCGCAGGAAAGCAAAAAACTGGCTCCCGGTACGGCTTGGGTAAATGCCCGGGTACTATCCGTTGAATATTCAGAGGATTGGCCCGGCAGTATTTCATTACAAATAACAAAAGTGCGGGGTTACGGACCCTCAACGCCCCCGATTCCGCCCGATTCAAAGTTATCTATAAATGTTTTAGGGTTTGTAAAAGCGAATACGCAATATAAAAGTGTTTTTAAGAAGGGAGATGAAATAAGTGCCATTTTGACCTACCGGAAAGGACTTCAGATACAGGATGGCCAAAATTCCGGGGATAGCTGGGCCATTTCTGATATAAAAGAACAGGGAGACCATGAATAAGCAAATTACTATTTGTTTATAGCCTTTCCCAAACTGACGTTCATTATCCGAAACATTATTTTGATGAAAGGACTATCGAGCCCCTCAAATGGAAAGATAAAAAGTAATCATGTGAGGGATTTTTAAAGCGGACTTTATGTTAATTCCGCCCTTCTTACCTCAGAAACTTTACATTTGCATAAATTTAATTACTCCCTTACTCTATAGAAAAGTGATCTTAAAAACATAATTCATTAATCCTAGTGGAGTCATTATGAAGTTTAAGAAAATAACATTTCCAATATTTTTTATTGTATTATTAGTTTGCGCTACCCCCCAAAAGATGCTGGCACAGTGGAGTATCGGGGGATCTTATGAAATCCGCAACGAAAAGCCCAAAAATGGCTTTGGTGTACGTTTGGAACGCGATATTTTGCAAAAGCTACCCATTATTAATCTTGGTTTGCGTGCCCATTTCAGCTATTTCAGCGAGAATAATAAACTTGATACCAATGGAGCAACTTATGATACCGAAATAAAGAATTATGATTATGGTTTAGCTGCAGTCGGCGGCGTTTCGGTAGGATTAATATCGCCTTATGTTGGTTTGGGATTAGGATCCGAAAACGCGGACTTTAATGTTAAAAATGCAAGTCTGCCTGGAGAAGGAAGCGACAATAACTTATACTGGAATGGATTTGTAGGTGCAAAAGTAAGTCCTATTCCCGTCATAAAACCATTTGTTGAATATCGCATTTCTTCCACTAAGAAATTTAAAGACTTAAATAACAGTGTAAATACGAGTGACGGGCGGCTAATTTTCGGTGTGTCGCTTGCTTTCTAAAGATTATATAAGTTATCTGGTGGCGGACGTTATATTTAACGTCCGCCTTTTTTTATCTATCTGAAAACACTGGTAAATAAGCGAACAGTTCTTTTACTTGAATGTAAACGGCTTTTGCGTTGTTTCTTTACTTGGGACATGACTTTTCGTATCACTTAACAAAGCATGGCAGACACGAAAACGACATATTATAACATTGATCTGGATCAATATACCCTGGATCCGCCGCAGCAGCAGGATTTGGATCAGCTGCTAAAGGTATGTCGTGAAAATCTGGATGAAGTTGACGATGATTTGGTTTCCCGGGCATTTAAGCTTTGCTATGTATCCCACAAAGGTATAGAAAGGGCTTCCGGGGAGCCGTATTATTTCCACCCTGTGGCCGTGGCTAAGATTGTGGCATCTGAAATCAATATAGACGATGTTTCGGTAGTAGCCGCTTTATTGCATGATACGGTTGAGGATACCGAAGTAACGCTTAAAGATATCGAAGATAAGTTTGGGGATATTGTTGCTCATCTTATCGACGGAGTAACAAAAATATCTGGGGTCTTCAAAAGTCGAAATACCAAGCAGGCCGAAACTTTCATGAAGCTTCTGCTTTCCATGGCAGAAGATATACGGGTGGTATTGATCAAATTTGCTGATCGCCTGCATAATATGCGCACTATCCAGCACCTGCCGCGTGAAAAACAGATGCAAAAAGCCACGGAAACGATGGAGCTGTATGCTCCGCTGGCCCATCGATTCGGTCTGTTTAACATCAAAAGTGAACTGGAGGACCTTTGTTTCAAAGTCATTGATCCTAACTCCTATAAGTTTATCGCCCGTAAGCTTCGTGAAAAAAAGGAATCCAGGGAATCATTCATTGAAGAATTTATGAAGCCCATTCGCGATGAACTGCAAGAGCAGGGCTTTACCTTCGAGATGAAAGGACGTCCCAAGCATATATATTCGATTTTCCGAAAAATGCAGCGGCAGCAAAAGCCATTTGAAGAAATATACGACCTCTTTGCGATACGTATCATTTTGGAAAATCCGCATACCAAAGAAGACTGCTGGAGGGTTTATTCAATCATTACCGATTGGTATACGCCTATTCCTAAACGCTTTAGAGATTTCATATCTGTTCCCAAGGCCAACGGTTACCAATCGTTGCACACCACCGTGATTACGAGGAAGGGACGAAAGGTAGAAGTGCAAATACGCACGCGACATATGGATGATATTGCTGAAAAGGGGGTTGCCGCTCACTGGAAGTACAAAGAAGGGAAAGAAGGATCGGAAACTCTGGACAAATTTGTACACTGGGTACGCGATGTATTGGATAATCCTCGTCCCGATGCTGCTACTGAATTTGTCAAAGATTTTCAGCTGAATCTGTACCAGGATGAGATTTATGTGTTTACACCGGATGGTGAACTTCGAACATTGCCCAAAGATGCCACGCCGATTGACTTTGCTTTTGATATCCACAGTGAGATCGGTGAGCGGGCTATTGCGGCGAAAATAAACGGAAAGATGGCTCCTTTACGTCAGAAGCTGGATATCGGGGATCAGGTGGAAATTATTACCGGCAACAAAATTAATTTAAATCCCGATTGGATTAACGATGTGGTCACGCACAAGGCCAAGTCGCGAATCCGACAGTATATAAAGCAGAAAGAGCGGCAGACAGCCGACGAAGGGCGCGAAATCTGGGAAAAAAGAGCCAAACGCGGCAATGTTGAAATTTCTGAACAGGATATGATGCGCATCGCGCACAAGCTCAAGTTCGATTCCACCCAAGATCTTTTCTATGAGATAGGTAAAGGGTCTTATGATGTCAACAAATTATTCAATGTTGTAAAACAATTTACCAGTAAGGGACGTATTGATGAGCCGGAAGAAGAAAGTCCAACGCCTGTTTCCGAAGAAAAAATGCAGGAAACATATATCAATGCTGCGCGTTCAGTTAGTGATGAGAAAGCTCTTATTATTAATGGAGAACTCACAAATGTTAAATATACGTACGCCAATTGCTGTAATCCCATACCCGGTGACGATGTTATTGGATTCATTAGTCGCACAGGAGATGTGAAAATTCACCGTTCGAATTGTAAAAATATTCGTCATCTTATTCAGACAGATGGCGAAAGAATTGTGGATGTATCGTGGGCTAAAAATATCGATTCAAAGTTTTTGGGCGCTGTCAAGGTAATTGGCGAAGATCGTGTGGGTATGATCAATGATATTACCGATGTACTTTCAAAATCACTTGAGACCAACATGAAAAGCATTAATGTAAACAGTGACAGTGGAATGTTTGAGGGTATGCTTACCGTTTATGTTGATGATATTGATCATTTAGGTCGAATTATTGGGAAATTACAAAAAGTGGAAGGAGTGAAAAGCGTATTTCGCTACGAGTAAGTTTATGATTTTTTTACGATTTGCGTGCGTATTTATTTTTAAATCCCGATTAAAAGTAATATCATCTACCACGTTAAAAAGAGCTTGTATTTGGCTTTCATGATCAGTAGTGAAGGACAATAATATCATCAACTTAGAATCATTAATAAATATCAGGAACAGACTATGATTACTTATACTAAAAGAGACATCGTCAGACGAGTTGCAGAGCAGCTGGATGAGCCAATGGTTCAAGCCGAGCCATGGGTTGATGCAGTTCTTGTAGCATTGCGCGAGACGATGATGGATGCGGACCCCACATGCCGGATTGAATTACGTGATTTCGGTGTTTTTGAAGTGAAAAAAACAAAAGCAAAGCCACGGGCTCGTAATCCTAAAACAAATGAAGAAATCTATGTGCCCGCGCACAGGAAAACGCATTTTAAACCAAGCAAACTTTTAAAACAATTTTTGAAACAACCTCTTGAAGAAGAGGAACTAGAAGAAATGGAAGACTAACAGTGGCTGAATATGGTAGAATAGTCGGTATAGACGTAGGAACAAAGTGGATTGGCTTAGCTCGTACCGACTTGCTCAGAACAGTTGCCAATCCCATTGGAACTTACAGTCCGGATGAGGTCTTTGATAAAATCGGGGAGCTTATCGAGAAGGAACAGGTGGAGAAAATTGTGGTCGGATGGCCACTCACGCCCGGAGGCAACGAAGGTGAAGCCATCAAAATGGTCAAGCGATTTCTAACGGAACTGAAGAAACATTTCCCGGATATCGCTGTTGCCAAAATTGATGAACGCTATACGACAAAAGAAGCTATGCGGGCTATGTATGAGGCGGGAGTACCTAAAATGAAACGTCGACAGACAGACCGTATTAACCAGGCTGCCGCTGCTATCATCCTTCAAAAATATATTGAACTAGACAAAACCAGCAATGTCCGTATTACCGATCGTTACGTATGATGACGAAGTGCTTCGCAAGAAGACGAAGCAGATTAAGGAGAACTCCAGTGAACTCCAGCAGCTAATTGATGACATGTTCGATACTATGTACAATTCTGATGGGGTAGGGTTGGCTGCTCCTCAAATTGGTAAGCTTCGCAGGGTGTTTGTGGCTGATGCCGATGGTATGGCCGATAAGGAAGATGAAGAGTCCAAGTATGGACCTATAGTCATGATCAATCCTGAAATAACATTTAAGAGTGATAATACGGTCTCGTTAGATGAAGGTTGTCTGAGTATTCCCGGTGTCAATGCCCCGGTAACTCGTCCCGAAAAAATTGTCGTTTCCTATCTTAACCGTGATTTCAAAAAACAAGAACTTGAAGTTGACGGGTGGCTGGCTCGCGTGATTCAGCATGAACGCGACCATCTGGATGGTATCCTGTTTTTAGATCATCTCTCTATTTTTAAACGCAAGATGCTGGGCTCTAAGCTCAAAGAAATTGCAGAAGGCCGAAAGGAAATAGATTATCCTGTTGTACCTAAAAAAGTAAAAACGAACTAAAGGATTTATATGCGTATCGTTTTTATGGGGTCCCCGGATTTTGCTATTCCGAGTTTGGTAAAACTATATCAATCAGACCATGATATTGCTGCGGTTGTCAGTAATGTGGATAAGCGGCGGGGACGTAGAGCAAAACCAACGCCTACGGCCGTTAAAAAAAGAGCACTTGAGTTGGATCTTCCTGTGATAGAAGTCGAGGATTTGCATGATCCCGATTTTCTCAAAGAACTTAAGGGTTTGGATGCCGATCTGTTTGTGGTCGTGGCATTTCGAATCTTACCGTCTGAAGTCTTAGCTGTTCCAAAGAAAGGTTCTATCAATTTACATGCTTCGCTGTTGCCCAAATACCGGGGGGCGGCTCCCATCCATTGGGCTATCATGAGCGGGGAAAAAAAGACGGGATGCACCATCTTTTTTCTTGATCAGGATGTAGATACGGGCAAAATTATCAAACAGAAAGAAACGGATATTGGCCCTAACGAAACAACGGGAGATCTTTATAAGCGCTTGAAAAGACTGGGAAGCGAGATCCTTGTGGAAGCGGTTGAAGAAATCGGTCAAAGTAATTATAAAACTTATCCCCAAGACCACTCCAAGGCAACGCTCGCACCGAAATTATTTACGGATGATTGTAAGATTAATTTTTATCAGCCTGCTTCTGATGTCCATAATAAAATTCGGGGATTGAGTCCTTTCCCTACGGCTTGGGCTACGCTCGATGATCTCAAATTTAATATGTACCGTTCAGAACTCGGTCCCGACAGAAATCTTGCACCCGGGGAACTAAAAATGGATGGGGATTATTTATTGGTTGGATGTGAACCGGGAACTGTGATCCTTAATGAAGTGCAATTAGAGGGGAAACGCCGGATGCATGGTAAAGAATTTATGAATGGATATAGCGGAATTGGAGTATTACATTAAACATACAATATGAATATTATCTGTTGAAAAAGTTATAGATAATTGTAATATAAGCACCAATACGTTTATCCTAATTTGAATCCTATATGCTTTAGATATGGAACTATCACCGTTACTTGAGGCTGCCAAAAATGGAGAATTGCAGCAGGTTAAAAAGTTGTTGCAAAGCGGGAATAATATAGATGAAACGGCGAAGAGCGGGATGTCTTCGCTCATTATAGCGGCACAGAATGATCACGAAGAGGTTGTTAACTTTTTGCTGGAGCAAGGTGCCGATCCTAACAAAACGACCAGCATGGGGGGGACGGCACTGAATCGGGCCGTTGAAAATGGCAATCTCGGAATGATGGAGAATTTACTTGAACATGGCGCCCATATCGGTGATTTGGCTATTATCGCGGCTGCCCGCGAAGGCAATTTGAAGGCCGTTAAATTATTGGTAGAGAAAGGCGCCGATGTTAATGCCCAACAACGTTGGGGACAAACGCCTTTGATGCTTGCAGCACGTGAAGGGCATTCCATGATCGTTAAGTTCTTGCTTGCCAATGGTTCCAGGGTTAAAGCTCGAGATAAAAATGGGGAAACTGCTCTGTCTATGGCCTTGGATAATGATCACATGGAAATTGTGAGTCAACTTCGCAGAGCGGGCGCCCAAGCCCCCACCAAAAAGAATGCAGAAGTCATCGGGGATGACGATGATGAAGAGGATGAAGATCTGATGAATGACGCTAATTTTGATGATCTGTTGGATGAGGATGAACTACCTGATGATGTTGATTTTGAGGATGATTAATTCTCCATTTATTATTTACATAAAATGTCTCAAACCCTTATTTTCAACGCTTCAGAAGCATTTTGAAAAAGTATTTTAACAAACGCTCAAATTTTAATAGCGGCAAATTAAAAGAACATAATTATGGCTAAAATTAATGTAGGTATTAATGGCTTTGGTAGGATCGGCCGACTGGTGGCTCGTTCTATCATGGCTTATCACAAAGATGAAATTAATATCGTTGGAATCAACGAATTGACGGATGCAGAAACACTGGCTTACCTCTTTAAGCGTGACTCCGTTCACGGTACGTATGAAGGA
>DATFLI010000413.1:0-3861 GCA_035267805.1 Balneolaceae bacterium
TTATTTGGGTTGTTTAATTGATTGCAGGTAAAACCAATTATTCATATTTTTGCAAGCTATTGCGGATATGTCAAAACTTGAATTTAACATAGTAGAAATACCCGAGGGAGAAAGCCGTCGAACGGTGGATCTGTCTGAGGAGGATTTGGATTTGTCTCCCTATGCTTTTAAAGGTGCGGACATCGATTTGTTGTTTTATCGTACGCTCCATTTTATTCGGGTAAACTTTCATGTGAGCTCTGATGTTGAGTTGACATGTGATCGGTCACTGGAACCGTACATTCAGCCGATCGAATCTGATTATGAAGTTGTTTTCAAGGTTGATGTGAAGGAAGAAACCGAAGATGAAAATGGTGCGGTTCGTCGGTTCAACTTCTCGTCGAACACGTTGAGCATCGAAGACGAAGTCCGTGATACAATTTTGTTGAATATCCCAATTAAGAAGTTGCATCCGAAGTTTATCGATGATGACGGATACGAGAAGAATTTTGAAACAAAATCTTTCGGCGATATTCCTGAAGAAGACGAAACCGAGCGGATTGACCCCCGGTGGGAAAAATTGAAAGAACTTAAGAATTAACAGAAACAATTATTACCAACAGATAAATGGCACATCCAAAACGCAGACATTCCTCATCCCGTAAAAACAAGCGGCGTTCACATCACAAGATCGGTGAGCCAACTTTGGCTGAATGTCAGAATTGCGGTGCTTTGCATCGCTATCACCATATTTGCACCGAGTGCGGATATTATCGCGGTCGGCAGGTGTTGAACGTCAATAAATAACATTAGCTTAATCTCTATTTCATGATCATTGCTGTAGATGCTGCCGGGGGCGACTACTTTCCCGAAAATCCGGTTAAAGGTTCCATTGAGGCTCTCAAAGAAAATGATGAGTTGACAATTATTTTGGTGGGCCCTGAAGATGTTATCAACAAAGAACTTTCCAAGCATGAATTTAATGCAAAGCGTATAGTGGTTCATCATGCTCCGGAAGTTATTGATATGGACGAGTCACCGGCGCAGGCAGTGAAGACGAAGCAAAATTCGTCGATCGTGAAGGGAGTAGGCATCCATAAAGCCGGCAAGTGCGATGCTTTTGTAAGTGCCGGCAATACGGGAGCCTTGTTAGCGGCTTCCACTTTTTTATTGGGTAAGTTAAAAGGTGTAAGTCGCCCGACAATTGCAGCGGTATATCCTACTACGCAAGGTGTTCGTTTAATGATGGATGTTGGAGCCAACCTGGAAGCGCGGCCTGAAATGTACGCCCAATTCGCACAAATGGGTTCGATATTTGCCAGTGAAATTATGGGGATCAAAGACCCCAAAGTAGGTCTCCTTAATGTAGGTGAGGAGAAAGAAAAAGGAACCGATGAACTGAAAGAAGCTTTTAAGGAGTTACAATCTCTTTCCAACTTTATAGGTAACATCGAAGGACGAGATATTTTTCCTGCCAAAGCAGATATCTTTCTTTGTAATGGATTGGTCGGAAATATTGTGCTCAAATTCGGGGAATCAATTCCTGATGCACTGGAGCTTTTCATAAAAAAAGGAATTCAAAAGTTGCAACTTGGTCAGCAAGAAGCACAATTGGTCGGCAAGGTTCTGAAAGCCTCACTTCAAGAATTTAATCCCGACCGCATAGGCGGTGTTCCGTTTTTAGGTGTCGATGGCGTGAGTGTTGTCGGTCACGGAAGCAGCTCCCCGTTGGCGATGAAAAATATGATATTGAACGCAGTGAAATGTGTGGAGCACAATATCAATGAAAAAATTGTAGCATCTCTCAATTAAATATCCCTTTACATGGCGGAAATGAAACGTGCAGTAATAACGGCAGTAGGACATTATTTGCCGGAAAATCGCTTAACGAACGATGATCTTGAGAAAATGGTGGATACGAATGATGAATGGATTCGTACCCGAACCGGTATCAAGGAACGCCGTATTCTCAAAGATGAAGATAAAGCTACGGCGTTTATGGGTACCCAGGCGGCAAAAGAAATTCTGGAACAGCGTGATATCTCGGCTGAAGAAATTGATTTAATTATCCTGGCAACCGTGACACCGGATTATCTTTTTCCGGCAACTGCCTGTCTGATCCAAAAAAATCTGGGCGCAGAAAATGCTTACGGGTTCGATCTTTCAGCAGCATGTTCAGGTTTTCTTTATGCCTTGACGACGGGTGCTAATATGATAGAAAGCGGTCGGGCGCGAAAAGTGTTGGTAATTGGTGCTGACAAAATGAGTTCCATCATCGATTATACCGATCGATCCACTTGTATCTTATTCGGGGATGGAGCGGGTGCGGTATTGCTCGAGGCTTCGGATGATGAAACGGGTATTATCGATTATATTCATAAAACGGAAGGAGATACCGATCTTGCATTGTATCAGCCTGCAGGCGGGAGTTTGAATCCTTCCAGTAATGATACCGTTTCGGATCGATTGCATTTTGTGAAACAGGATGGACGAACGGTTTTTAAAAAAGCTACCGTAGGTATGGCTGATGTATCAGCTGAGATCATGGAACGGAATAATCTTACTGCGGATGACGTAGCCTGGTTGGTACCGCATCAGGCTAACTTGAGAATCATTGATGCAACGGCGAATCGCATGGGGCTGGATAACGATAAAGTGATGGTCAACATCGACAAATATGGCAATACAACGGCTGCCACGATTCCGCTTTGTTTATATGATTGGAAAGATGAACTTGAAAACGGTGATAATCTGATCCTCGCTTCCTTCGGAGGCGGTTATACCTGGGGATCAATCTATTTAAAATGGGGGATGAACTGATGAGTACAGCATACCTTTTTCCCGGCCAGGGGTCTCAATCTGTAGGAATGGGACAATCCCACTACGAAGAAAACGATGAGTTTGCTTCGTACGTTGATCAGGCTAACGAAGTACTCGGCTTTGATCTGAAGCAGATTATGTTCGAAGGTCCGGAAGAAAAATTAAAACAAACCGAATTTACTCAACCGGCTATCTTTTTACATTCCATAGCATTATTCAATTCGATGGATAAGGCCCCTGATATGGTTGCAGGGCATAGCCTTGGCGAATTTACTGCCTTGGTAGCCTGTGGGGCGGTTGCTTTTGAAGACGCACTCAAATTTGTACGCCGCCGTGGTGAATTGATGCAACAGGCCGGTGATGAGAATCCGGGTACAATGGCTGCTGTTATCGGTATGGATGATGACGTAGTAGAAGAAGTCTGTGACGAAGCGACGGATGCAGTTGGCAAAGAAGTGATTGCCGCCAATTATAACTGCCCGGGTCAGCTGGTTATTTCCGGCGATGTAGCTGCCGTTAAAAAAGCTGTGGAAATGCTCAAGGAGCGTGGTTGTCGTTTAGCCAGGTTGTTGCCTGTAAGCGGGGCATTTCATTCATCCCTGATGCAGCCGGCTTACGATGGATTGAAAGAAAGTCTGGAAGCGTTGGATGTTGCCAAACCTGATTGTCCCATTTACAGTAACTACACCGCAGAACCGACAACTGATCCCGAAGAAATTCGATCGAATGTGCTAAATCAATTGTTGAATCCTGTACGTTGGACGCAGACGCTCCAGAATATGTATGCAAACGGAGCTGACAGCTTCATAGAAGTTGGGCCCGGTAAGGTGTTGCAAGGCTTGGTTAAACGCACACTTAATGATGTTCAAATCGAAGGTTATCAATAAAAATTATTTCTATGAGTCTATCACTGGAAGGTAAAACAGCGCTAGTCACCGGCGGAAGTCGAGGCATCGGACGATCTATTGCCTTAACGTTGGCAGAATACGGCGCTGATGTTGCAATCACCTACGCGAACTCGGTGGATGCGGCCGATGATGTAAAGGAAGAAATTGAGGCCAT
>DATFLI010000414.1:0-4935 GCA_035267805.1 Balneolaceae bacterium
CGCGGTCCGATTGAGAAAACGATATTCGAAGTAGTGATAGAGCCGATGTCCAGGTTAATCAGATCCAGCAGGGCTTTGATACCGGCCCGCGGCTCGGCATTAATTTGTTTGAGTCCCTCGCGCATCAATACCCGGTTTTCATCCTCGATCGGCACGATATCCGAGGCGATGGAAATCGCAACCAGGTCTAACAGCTTAAACGCCAGTCGGTCGCCGAGACCCAGTTTTTTTATGGTTCCCTGTACCAGCTTAAACCCGACGCCGGCCCCGGAAAGCCCCTCAAAAGGATAATCACAATCGGGACGTTTGGGATCCAACACGGCCACGGCATTGGGAATGGTATCGCCTACATTGTGGTGATCGCAGATGATCGTATCGATGCCATTTTCTTTAGCCTTCTCGGTTTCCTCGATGGCCGTAATACCGCAATCCACCGAAACAATCAGGTCTGCCTGGTTATCGATAGCATACTGTATTCCTTCGGGATTGATGCCGTATCCCTCTTTAAAACGGTGCGGGATGTAAAAATCGACATCCACCCCGAATTCTTTTAGGAAAAGATAGAGGATAGCGGTTGATGTGGTGCCATCGACATCATAATCCCCATAAACAAGGATTTTCTGGCTGCCCCGAATCGCTTCGGCCAGCCGTTCCGTGGCTTTGTCCATATCCCTCATCAAAAAAGGATCGTGCAGCTGGCTCAGATTGGGACGGAAGAATAATTTAGCTTTTTCATAAGAGTCTATACCCCGCAACGTCAGCAGTCGGGCAACTTTCTGAGATACACCCAGCTGCTCTTGAAGTACAGGTATAGTCTCCTCTTGTTCTGGTTGTGCATATACCCAGCGAAAAGACATAGTGATCTGTTTTTTTCTTTTTTATCATAAATAGACAGCCGGCGATCAAACCGAAAGCCACGCACACTGTTAAGCCAGTGTGATTATACGCACGGTGGCGTAACTTGCTCCTTTTAAAATACAATATCCCGAACAAAATTCATCATCCCGCCCCATAATCTTTTTGGCCCGAATCACAGCAGTTGATTGTTTTTTTAGGCCGGAAACACTACTAATTTTGACCGATTTTTTGTACATTCGAATACTTCGATTAAAAAAAATTTCATCATAAGAAAAATATTGCAAACTCATTTCTCAATATTGAAAACATGGCAGCATAATTTCCAGAGACGGCGAATGCATTCAAGAATTCAGATGAAAAAAATTTGAACAAACGCTTTAACGAATAACCTAACTAATCATGCAATCTACTACTATATCAAAACAGACCGATACCGATATCAGTGAAAACTTTCCTCTATTTGGGCAACTACAAAATTACGAACATGAACAAATTGTGGTTTGCTCGGAACCCAGTGTCGGTCTTAAAGCGATCATCGCTATTCATGATACCCGGCTCGGACCCGCTTTGGGCGGATGCCGGATGTGGCCCTATAATAATGAACAGGAAGCAATTCGCGATGTGCTTCGTCTGTCTCGCGGGATGAGCTATAAGGCGGCCATCTCGGGCCTGAACCTGGGCGGCGGAAAAGCAGTAATCATCGGCGATCCCCGCAAAGAAAAAACGGAAGCTCTCTTCCGGGCCTTCGGTCGGTATGTAGATAGTCTCGGCGGTCGTTATATCACGGCTGAAGATGTCGGCATGGATGTACAGAATATGGAATGGGTTAGCATGGAAACGAAATATGTTACCGGCTTGCCCAAGTCGATCGGGGGCAGCGGCGATCCTTCGCCGGTAACGGCTTTCGGCGTGTATAAAGGGATGAAGGCCTGCGCAAAAAAAGCCTACGGATCGGATTCCCTGGAAGGTAAACGCATTGCTATTCAGGGTGCGGGACATGTGAGCTCTCATCTGGCACATCATCTCAATAAGGAAGGTGCCGAGCTTTTTGTCTGCGATATTTATGAGGATAAAGTCAACGCCCTGGCCGAAAAGGTAGGGGCCGAGGTTGTTGATCCCGACAGCATCTATGGTTTGGATGTGGATATTTTTAGCCCCTGCGCACTGGGAGGAGTTGTAAACGACGATACAATGGACCATTTGAAATGTGATATCATTGCCGGGGCGGCCAACAATGTGCTGGATGAAGAAGACAAGCACGGACAGATGTTACTGGATCGTGATATTTTATACGCACCGGATTATGTGATCAACGCCGGTGGTTTGATTAACGTAGCCAGCGAACTGGAGGGATATAACGAAGATCGAGCTCACAGCCGAGCTGCCAAAATTTATGATACCATTTTGGATATCCTCAGCTACTCCGAAGAAAACAATACTCCTACTTTTGTAGCTTCCAATGTTCTGGCTGAACAACGGATGCAGGACGTGGGTAATATTCACCAGATTTATACTTCGGATAGTAAATTTTCCGGCCATATCGGCGAAATGTACAAGCATAAATTGTAAGAAGATGGTTTCATTATCTACTTTTGTGAATAGTCTAACTTGACTGGTCATCCAAAATAAATTTCGGGCGACTCAAAATTTTTGAGTCGCCTTTTTTGTTATACTTCGGTAAAATATTATCTAAAAGGATTATCTGTTAACACCTATGATTTCGAAAAAAGATTTTATCCAGAAAGACCGGCTGATAAAAGGCATCAGTACAGACGGGCATCTTAAAATTTCGGTCGTTAAAACTACAGATGTGGTAAAAACCGCCCGGAAAAAACATAACCTTTCGCTGCTCAATACCGTGCTGCTCGGTCGTGCGCTTACCGGCACGATGTTGTTGGCTTCGGAGCTGAAAGGCGAAGAGCGGATCAAATTGCGAATTGAAGGCCGGGGACCGGTAGGCCTGCTTGTGGCTGAAGCGAATCGCGTGGGCGAAATCCGGGGCTATGTTCAAAATCCCGGGGTAGAACTCGATTATTCCCAAAACGAGATAAACCTGAGTGATGGCTTGGGGCTCGGCGTGTTGACTGTCAGCAAGACACTCTACAATAAAGCCGAACCGAGGACCAGCAGTATTGAGCTGGTAAAAGGTAATATAACCGATGATCTCGCTTATTACATGGTACAGTCAGAGCAGATTCCTTCTGCCCTGCTGCTGGATGTAGGTATCAATGACGAAGGTGAGGTAACTGAAGCAGGCGGCCTGCTGATCCAACGGATGCCGGATGCCCCTGAAGGACAAATCGAGGAGCTGCAAGAGAAAATGCTTCAATTTGAGCCGATTAGCTGGCTGTTGGCCAACGATTATTATATCGACGACATCATGAAAATGGCTATGGAGCCGCTGGAAGTAAAAGAACTGGATCGCCAACCCGTGGATTTCTTTTGCCGATGTACGCGTAAACGTTTTGTAAAGGCGCTGGCTATGCTGGGCTATGAGGATTTAAAAGAGATCAGCGATGAAGGACAAGAACTTGTTTGTCATTTCTGCAACGAGCATTATAATGTATCACAGGAAGAGATTGAAGAACTTTTAATGCAGACCAAAGCCAAGATGAATTAACTGACGCAGTCAGTAGTTAATTTTTATTGGTTATTTAAATAGTTCATAATAATATCAATACAGTTATACTGATAACCAGTAACGAATAATTTCATGAGAGATCGCAAACATGTTGTGATCGTAGGTGGGGGGTTTGGCGGTATCAATGCTGCCAAAAAGCTTAAAAAGGCGGATGTTGATATCACTATCATTGACAAAACGAATCATCATCTTTTCCAGCCTCTGCTTTACCAAGTAGCTACAGCCGCGCTTTCTCCGGGTGATATTGCCGTGCCCATTCGAGCCCTACTGGGGCAGCGGAAAGGTATGAAGGTGCTTTTGGATAAGGTGGTTGATGTTAACAAAACGGAACTGTTTGTGGAATTGGAAGGGGGGCGAAAAATTCCTTTCGATTACCTGGTACTGGCTCCGGGTGCGCATTATAATTATTTCGGCCACAATGATTGGGAACATTACGCGCCTGGGCTTAAGTCGGTTGGCGATGCACTTCAAATTCGTGAGCGTATTCTTCTTTCGCTGGAAAAAGCGGAGCAACTTGACGATCCCAAACTCCGAGAACCATATCTCACCTATGTAATTATAGGCGGCGGGCCAACAGGCGTTGAGATGGCCGGAGCGATCGCCGAAATCGCCAAACGTAATATGATGCGCGACTACAGTACATTTAGCAAAAATGAAACCCGCATATTTTTGGTCGAGGCTGGGCCCCGCCTCCTTAATGGCTACCCCGAAAGTCTCTCCGAACGAGCCCGATCAACGCTCGAAGATATGGGAGTCAGCGTCCTGCTAAATACCGCCGTTACAAATATCGCTCAAAATAATGTTACCTTTTCGGAAGGCACCATCGAAACGCCGAATATTATTTGGGCAGCCGGAGTTGCCGCATCCCCGTTATTAAATTCTTTAGATACCAAACAAAATAAAACGGCTCGCGTCTTTGTAAATAACGACCTGTCCATCCCGGGCAATCCTAATATTTTTGTACTCGGGGATGCTGCTCATAAAACGGATAAGCACGGGAACCTTTTGCCTGCCCTGGCACCTGTCGCCATCCAACAAGGAAAATATATTGGTAATCTTATCAAGGATGAACTCGAGGGAAAGGAAAG
This sequence comes from Balneolaceae bacterium, assembly GCA_035267805.1. Lineage (GTDB taxonomy): Bacteria > Bacteroidota > Rhodothermia > Balneolales > Balneolaceae > Fodinibius. The sequence continues at coordinate 4,588 of DATFLI010000414.1, forward strand.
AAAGGCTTTTCATTATGTAGATAAGGGGACCATGGCAACTATTGGTCGCGCTAAGGCCGTGGCTGATATTCGCGGCTTTAAATTCAGCGGTTTCTTTGCCTGGGCGCTTTGGTCGATTGTGCACATCTTTTTTCTGATCGGTTTTCACAACCGTTTCCGTGTTTTCATAGAATGGATGTGGCAATATGTCACCTTCAAACGCGACGTACGGCTGATTACTGATCGTTTCAAAAAAGAAGAAGCATAACCGTATCTTTTCTTGTTTGCCCCTCCAAATCCGAAAGAAAAAAATCATAAGAAAAATTTTTAAAATGCTGTTCTCATTTTTACTATATTTAAGACAAAATA
>DATFLI010000415.1:0-2526 GCA_035267805.1 Balneolaceae bacterium
CGCCCCTGGGATGGGGGTGGGCCGGTTTCGTCTGGGGGTATGCATTGCTTTGGTTCCTGATAAATGACCGCCTTAAACTGCTCGCATACCGGATATTAAATCCAGATGAAAAACCATTATTAGGCAGAGTTTCTGATGATATGAAACCTACCATTGAAAAACGCGCCTATGAGCTTTATGAGCAGGGCGGCCGCCGCGAAGGCCATGCGCAACAGGATTGGGATCAGGCGGAAAAGAAATATGATGCCTAAAGAAGATTCAACCAGTTACAGATGGCTCAATAATGCTAGATTCCAGGCTATTTTAACCGGGATCTGTACCATCAGTGTGGCTTCTGGTTTTTTGGGCTCTCTGTTAGATCTGATCCCAAAAGATACAGCACGCATTTTTTATATAGTTGCATATCTCAGTGGTGGCTATACAGGTACCATTCAAGGTGCAAAAGCACTGGCCAAATTACATTTTAATGTTGATGTGCTAATGATTTTAGCGGCCATAGGCGCAGCCATTATCGGGGATTGGCTGGAGGGGGCAATATTACTCTTTCTATTCTCACTTAGCAATACGCTTCAGGATTATGCGATTGGACGCAGTCGAAGAGCCATACAGTCCCTTATGCAATTGCGGCCCGATAAAGCGCTGGTTCGTCTTCCGGATGGAACCGAAGAATATCGGCCGATAGAAGAACTTTCATTGGGAGACTTAATTATTGTTAAGCCTGGTGAGCGCATTCCGATTGACGGTGTTGTTCAATCGGGGATGAGTTCCGTCAACCAAGCCACTATAACCGGGGAGAGTGCTCCAGTAGTAAAAGAAAAAGGCAGTGATGTTTTCGCAGCCACCATGAATGAGAATGGGGTATTAGATATCGAAGTAACACGACTGGAAGAAGATACCACGCTGGCTCAAATCGTTCGTTTAGTTGAGGAAGCACAAAACCAGAAGGCCGAAACCCAACAATTTCTCGACTCCTTCGAATCAAGATATGCGCTCGGCGTTATCCTGTTTACTCTCGGTCTTATTTTGGTCCCGTATCTTATGTTTAATCAGCCCTTTAATCCGGTCTTTTATCGCGCCATGACTGTACTCGTGGTTGCCTCTCCCTGTGCTCTCATTATAAGCACCCCTGCCAGTATTCTTTCGGCCATAGCTAATGCCGCTCGCAATGGCATCCTCTTTAAAGGAGGAGCGTATCTGGAGCAGGCCGCATCCATAAGTACATTTGCCTTTGACAAAACGGGTACCCTAACATCCGGAAAATCAACGGTCACTGATATTATCATCCTGCAGCATAGCAATAACGGACAGCAGGCATTGACTGAAGAGGAGGTCCTTTCTATGGCGGCTTCTGCAGAAGAACATTCGGAGCATCATCTTGCTGCTGCTGTTGTAGCTGCGGCCCATGAAAGAGGACTTTCCTTTTCAAAAGCGGAAAATGTGCAGGCTGAAATTGGAAAGGGAGTGACGGCAAAAGTGGGTGGAAACCTTATTAGCGTTGGGAATGACAAGCTTTTTAATGGAATGCTTGATCGTCTGGATGGAAAAGAAAAGGAGCGTATTGAACGGCTGAAATCAGAGGGCAAAACGGTTATTTATTTGAGTAAAAATGGGAACCTGGCAGGCGTTCTCGCTATGGCTGATCAAATCCGGGAACGAGCTCCCGAAGCCTTAGATACACTCCGAAACATAGGCATCCAAAAGTTTGTGATGCTTACCGGTGATAACGAAGGGGTAGCGCGTGCGGTGGCAAATACCTTGAAAATTGATAGGTATTATGCCGGTCTTCTTCCCGGAGAAAAGGTCAACATTATTCGAGAAATTGCCAAAAATGAGCCTGTTGCCATGGTAGGTGATGGGGTAAACGACGCTCCTGCACTGGCCAGCAGCCATTTGGGCATAGCCATGGGAGCTGTTGGTACCGATGTAGCCCTTGAGACCGCTGATGTAGTGTTAATGGCCGACGACTTGACAAAATTGCCGTATGTCATAACCCTTGCCCGGAAAGCTCGAAAGGTTGTATGGCAGAATATTATTTTTAGTCTTTCCGTAATCGGTGTTCTGGTACTTTCTGTTTTTCTTTTCCAGCTTCCCCTCCCACTTGGTGTTGTTGGTCACGAAGGCAGCACGCTGCTTGTTGTGCTGAATGGTCTCCGTCTGTTGCATAGCTCAAATTGAAATGGGAATAAAAAACCATAAATGCAACATTCTTGATTCACCGTTGGACAAATATACCTCCTCTTTTGAATGTAGTGGTATGATAATACAGCATAACGCAGGCAATACTCATACCAGCTTTGTCTCCCTGGCTATTATAAGTTTGTAGCCGCTTCCGTACAGTCTCTATTCTGATTTCCCCTACATTGAATCATCTAAAAATATGTTAATATAAATAGATAAAGAGAGGCTAAGGTTGAACAGTGTGGTTTAAATTATATACGCCAACTCGCAGATCAACTGACTAGGCGTTTGAACAAAACTGGCCAGGAGAGAATGAAACCAAGTGTGGCTATAGTGCTTTTTAGTGTT
>DATFLI010000416.1:0-2188 GCA_035267805.1 Balneolaceae bacterium
TTTATTAAAGCTCACCATCTTGTCCTTCACATCAGTCGTGCGAATAAACCACGACTCCACCGGATATGACATGAGCGGGGTGCCTTTGCGCCAGTCGAACGGATAATTGTGAACATAAGTCTCATGCTTATACATCAGGTACTTATCCTTGATCGCACGAGCGATATCCTTGTCGGCATCCTTAAACCATTGTCCTTTAAAATCAGGCACCTTATCCGTGAATTTTCCATCCAAGTCGATTGGATTAAACATCGGGATACCGGCCTTCTGACAGGTTTCATAGTCATCCGCCCCAAAAGCAGGCGCTGTGTGGACAACTCCCGTACCTTCATCGGTGGTTACATAATCAGCCGGAATCACCCGCCATGCATCTTCTTTATCAAATTCTTCCAAGGCGTAATCGAAGACGGGATCGTAGGTCCACCCGATTAGATCTTTACCCTTATATTCTTCAACAATCTTGTATTCATGATCAATGACTTCGTCAATGCAATCCCTGGCCATGATATAATATTCGGTACGATCTCCTTCGGAAAGCTCGATTTTGGCATAATCCAGCTTAGGATTCACTGCCAACGCCATATTGGAGACAATAGTCCATGGTGTTGTCGTCCAGGCAAGGAAATAGACATCTTCGGCCATCTCCACCTTAAATTTGACGTAGATGGAAGGATCCTGAACCTCTTCGTATCCCAAGCTTACTTCATGAGATGAAAGAACCGTGCTGCTGCCCGGGGAATACCACTGGATCTTATATCCTTTGTAAACAAGTCCCTTTTCATATAGCATTTTGAATGCCCACCAAACCGACTCGATATAATCATTTTCAAAGGTCACATAGGGGTCATTAAGATCTACCCAATACGCCATGCGGTTTGTCAGCTTATCCCAGAGATCTTTATACTTAAGAACACTCTCGCGGCAATGCTTGTTATACTCTGCCACACCATAATCTTCGACCTGGTGTCGGCCTTCGAGCCCCAGCTCTTTCTCGACCTCAATCTCTACGGGCAATCCGTGCGTATCCCACCCGGCCTTGCGTTCTACCCGAAAGCCTTTCAGCGTCTTGTATCGGCAGAACATATCTTTAACTGTACGGGCCATCACATGATGGATCCCGGGCTTACCGTTAGCAGTCGGAGGTCCTTCGTAAAATGTAAAGGGAATACCCTCTTCGCGGGTAGAAATGCTTTTTTCAAATATCTTATGCTCTTTCCACCACTTAAGGGTTTCGACTTCTAACTTCGAAAAATTTAATTGTCTTACTTCGTCAAACTGTTTACTCATAAAGGCCGTTATACCTTCTCATTGGCTTTTTAGAAAGCTACTAATATATGATTTTTCACGATCTTACAGTAGCCAAATATTCGTACATATTTTTGTGTGAGCCACCAAAGATACAAGTATTAGCTCACCAATTCACATATTATGTTGATTTTAACATTGATTGCGAGCTATTAAAAGGATTGCCGCAACAAGTTGCAAATTAGAATTGATACACAAAGCCAACTTTATTGTTGCGACTCATTATTTTATCCTTAGCCCAAGTTTAGAAAGTACATATTTACACATTTTCGGAGAAACCAGCATGATGAATATCAACATAACCCACTCAATAACGAGGGAAAACCACTACAAAATTTGTTTTGTTTGTTTGGGAAATATTTGCCGCAGCCCTACCGCCGAAGGAATTTTCCACCATTTGGTGAAAGAACGTGGATTGGAAAATTATTTTGAGATCGATTCGGCCGGCACCTCGGCCTATCATATCGGAGAATCCGCCAACAGCAAGAGTCAACGCACGGCTAATAGTCATGGGATAAAACTCAGTTCCCGGGCGCGGCAATTCCAGCCTGATGATCTGAATTATTATGATTTGATTCTGGCAATGGACCGGGAGAACCTGAATAATGTTAAGAGGATGGCTTCCGACAACCATGAAGCCAAGATTGGGCTAATGCGTGATTTTGATCCCAAACCGGGCGACGGTCAGGTGCCGGATCCCTATTACGGCGGCCCTCAAGGCTTTGAAAATGTGTTCCAAATCGTGAAACGCAGCTGCGAGCATCTTTTGGACGAACTTGAATCTCATATAGAAAAATAGCTATGGTTTCTGAAAAGGTAAAAGCAGCCGCCGAGAACGCATTGAAAAAATCGATTGATTCCGTAGAGCGTGTTTCTGGCGGCA
>DATFLI010000417.1:0-4362 GCA_035267805.1 Balneolaceae bacterium
ATCTATCAATTAAATGTCCCAGTTGATTAGTATTTATGAGTCTCTGACCATGACCATACGAATCGAAAAATTCATATAATTCCCAAGTGGTGTCTAAAACATTGCAATTCAATGTGCCACTACCTGGTAGATTATATGTCTTTTTCTTTGTCATAAAAATTCTTGATGGTTTTATTAACTGGTGTACCTAACCTATAAATATAACAATACCCCGAAGGCGTAATATGTTATGTTACGGGTTTTTAGTTTGCAGAATTAATTTATCAACATCAAGACCGATATTATTGCCGGATATTATGTAACACCATGTAACATAATAGGTTGACGTAATATGCCGGTTAAAAAGGGTTGGGATTCGGCTGTTTATGCTGCCGGTTCCTCGGTTAAAGGATCTTTCTTATTCGCGAGCACAAAACCTGCAATCACCAGCAGGATAAGCACGACATCCCGGAGCAGTGTGACCACTGTGCCGCCGCCTCCGCCAAAAGCCCCGAAACAGCCGCATTCTTCGACGGTCATGCCGGTGAAGTAGAAATAGGATAAGACTGCTGTAAAGCTTAAAAGCAATAGAAAGGAACCCGTTAGTGCCGTTTTAAGGTAACGTCCCCATAGTAATAAAACGCTGAGAATAAGTTCAATGATTGTCACTGATATTACAATCATATACTTATACTCGATCAACCAGAAGAATTTTGTGGCCAACAGTTCTACTAAATATTGGGCATCGGAGTTATTTATCAGTTTCCCGACCCCGGAGACCAGGAAAAGGAGTCCCAATATGATACGGATGATAAGTAAGGCAATGCGTCTGTAGTTGGCATTCATTATTTTAGGTTCTGTTTAATCTGGAATGTTATGCGGCTTTTTAATGTAATGGATTAAAAATTAAATACGGAAACAGATTTTCTATGAATATTTTTATTACCGGGGGCACGGGATTTATCGGCTCCTATCTGAGAACGATGCTGCTTCGAAAGGGACATTTGCTGACCCTCGTAACGCGTGATCCTAAGCAATATGCCGGGGAGGCGGCTAAAAATCAGCGTTTTGTGTCTTGGGATGATAATCTTGCGGACGAGATGGAGCGGGCCGATGTTGTTATCAATTTGGCAGGGGCTTCGATTTTTGGAACGCGATGGACCGACGAGGTGAAGAAAAAAATCTATTCCAGTCGAATAAAAACGACCAGTCAGATTGTATCCGCTATAGAACAAGCGAATGACCGTCCCGAGGTGATGATTTCCGCCTCGGCAGCAAACTATTATCATGATGGCGGGGACAAGGTGCTGGATGAAACGGCGAAAACGGGCAATGACTTTCTGGCTACGGTTTGCATGGACTGGGAAAAAGCGGCCCGGCCCGTGACGGCACTGGGGGTACGACTCGCTATTCCCCGCATCGGTGTTGTGCTTGAAAGGGATGGGGGCGCCCTCCGGCAAATGCTGCTGCCGTTTAAATTATTTGTGGGCGGCTCGATAGGCAGCGGGAATCAATATTTTCCGTGGATCCATATGTCGGATTTATGCCGTGGGTTGTTGTATCCCATCGAGAATAAGGACTTTGAGGGAGTTTATAATTTGAACGCCCCGAACCCGGTTACTATGGACGAATTTGCACATACGCTCGGCGAACAACTTCATCGACCTTCCTTTTTCAGGGTACCCGAATCTCTGGTAACACTCGTACTCGGAGAGGCGGCAACACCTGTTATCTCGAGTTTGCGTATGCAGCCCAAAAAATTACAGCAGCACGGATTCGAATTCCAGTTTGAATATCTTAAAGAGGCGCTCGGAGAGATTGTTTGAAAAACAGGAGAACGGGAGAACAGGAGAACGGGAGAACAGGTGTACAGGAGAACGGATGATTTATTTGTAAGGATTTCTGTTTAGGAAGGTCTTACTTAATAAACTATCTTTGAGGGAGAAGAGCATGTCACAAAAAGTTGAAAAATTTGAGGATTTGAATATCTGGAAGGAGAGTATGGGTCTTGTAGTCAGGCTTTATAACGAACTTAAAGACTGCAGGGACTTCGGTTTGCGTGATCAGATGCAAAGGGCGGCGGTTTCGGTCCCTTCCAATATTGCAGAAGGTTTTGAACGTAAAACGAATAAAGATTTTATTCGTTTTCTTTATATCGCAAAAGCATCTTCAGCTGAGCTTAGAACACAGCTTTATCTATGTAAAAAATTAGGTTTGATAGAAAAAAATGAAAGTGATTTGCTGATTGATAAAACCCGTAAAATATCATCAATGACTCATAACCTGATTAAAACCAGGTCCGAATCTTTTTCCTAGATTTTTAATTTTAGCCCCATTTTCCTGTTTTTCCCGTTGTCCCGTTGTCCCGTTCTCCTGTACACCTGTTCTCCTGTCCTTCCGTATACCCGTTCTCCCGTCCTCCTATTCCCCCGTCCGCCCGTAAATCGTCCAGCAGCGCAACCCTTCCTGGGTTTTGGAGATGAGCTCGTTATATCCGTCACTGTCGATGTCGGTTATAATGGGATATTGCATCCCGGAAGTAGGAACGGTGTACAGGCGCGTACCGTCGCTAACCTGCCACGCATAAAGTCGGCCGAAGTTGGCCAGAGCAACCAGGTCATCCTGGTTATCCTTATCGATATCGGTGATGAAAGGAGAGAACGAAGAGGCGGCGGGCTGCCCCATATTTTTGGTAAAGCGTAACGCCCCCTCGGTACTCATCACAAAAACAGAACCATTGGAACTCATGGTTATGATCATAGGCTCCCGGTATGTTTTCCCGTTATCCTGGATCGTTAAATCTTTTACCGAAGGCGTGCCGATCAGCCCGCTGTTTGAGGCGTAAACGGCCTCGATGTCGGAGGAGTCGGAGGTCGTCTTTAACACATTCAGGGAGTCGGCAAAAACTTTTTGTGAGCCTATGGAATACAAATAGCCATCGGCCGCGTTGCCCAGAATGTCTCCTTTATACACGATGGGTGAGCCATTTAATGAGGCATTCAAAAACTTGGGGAATCCTTTACGGGGCGTTCCATTGGCATACCAGGCATGGACGGCGTTTTCGGAAAAAGCGATCACCGATATGGCCCCGTTATAATTTTGTATTGCCGGCTCGGTACGGATTCCGGCATTTGTGGATTCCGGCCAGCCGTCAATATCCTGGCCCCGGCCGTCGAGAATATGCAGTTTTCGATTCGCTGTAGCTACCAGTGCATTGGGCAACCCATTCCGATCCACATCGTTAACAACCAGCGGCGAGGTAATCTGCTCGTTAAGGGTAAAGGGAAATTTGGGCAACGCTTCCCCATTTTCATCCCAGCCGTAAATTTTGTTACCGGCGGCCTGCAATATTACATTCTGATTAGTGGAATACCAGTCGCAGACAACCGGCGATCCAACCGGTTTATCGTCACCGGTGCTAGCCTGCATGACCAATGTGCCATCGGAGGCCAGGGCATAAAGATGGCCCGATGTGGTAGAGAAAATAACTTCTTTCTGTGAACTGCCGCCTATATCGGTGAGTACCGGTTTCCCCGTCAAATCGGCTTTGGTGGGGAACAGCCATTTTTCTTCATAGGGAGCAGTTCGCTGCTGAGTCTGGAAGGTATTCAATTGAAAGTCCAGACTTTTATCGTTTCCATTATTATCAACGGATGCGGAAGCTGCAAGTATATCAAATTTGGAAGTGATGGCATTCAGGTAGTTGTCCGGCCCTAAAAAGGGCTTGATAAAGGAATAAAAATCTTTGTTAGTGATGAACAATCCGCTGACCTGCTTTTTGAGTTGATCCTTGATATCACGGAATTGTTGTTCATAATAGATGGTACGTCGCCGGTTGTGGTCGGATGATACCATTTCAACGAGTCCCTTGCGTTTTGAAATGATTGCTACGTCCCCGTTTATATTCAGATAGAAGTCCTTGAATCCACATAATGAGCTCCCGATCATCTGGGCCGCGGCTCGACTGCGGAAAAAATAAGAATTTCCTTTTCGTTCGATAAGGTTATCATCAGCCAATTTTGCCAGCTGGTGTCGAAAATCCGAAGTATTTTTCACTTTCCGCAGAAACAGGTGCTCTCCGCTGGATAAAAATCCGGATTGGGCATACATCACTACTGAAAATTCTTTATCCAGTGTTTGGGCAATGTCCGGGTACCGGGTGTCGTCATTCATAAGTACCGAATCAAGTGCGGTCGTATCGGGCAGAGTCGTTGGCGGAGCAAGGCGCGGGGGGAGACGGAGAATCCCAAAAGCCGCAGCATTGGAGGAGATATAACGATCTAATGTGATGGGGCCATTGGAGCTTGAAAAAGAGGCAACCAGGTCGGTGGGCACTTCTTCGCTGTCGAGTGGGATTTTACCGGAAAGGTGGTATTCGCGATT
>DATFLI010000418.1:0-3205 GCA_035267805.1 Balneolaceae bacterium
GCGTAATGCATTGAAAAATATCCGCCGGGAATTAATGCACGAAGACAGTGAGATATCCGACTCAAAAGAACTTATTTCCTGGATCGAGACTATAATTAATCGTAGAGATTCTACAAGTGAAGAAGCACCCTTTATGGTGGATTTAAGCCGACAGGTTCGAAATTTTTATTACAACCGCGAGATGGAAGATTCACTGAGCATTAAGGATGTCCTCAAGTCAATCATGAGTTTGAGTAAAGTTTTAAAACAAACCTATTCGCAACCATATTCCAGTGAGAACTTTGATGGCATACAATGGTGGCAGCCGGATGGTAGAGGAGGCGCTAGAAATCCCTACAATATTCTTGTTGAATCAGGAGATTCTCCAATCCACCGGGGAACGGAAGCTATGGTTGTTTATGGAAAACTGATTTCGCAGAATATAAGCAAAGAAAAGCTTGATGCTTATCAAAAAGCATTGCTCAAATATTGTGAATTGGATACTTTGGCGATGCTGATGATCTATCAGCATTGGCAACAAAAAATATTAGCGTAGGTATAAGATTGTTAGGGAACATTCGAGGTTTAATTATCTTTATATATGCTAAATGAATTTTAAAAAGAAACTATTCTCTATGAAGACATCATACATCCGAAATGGGATACTGATCATTTTGGTAGGGTTTGTTACAACTTATTGTGTAGTTCAAAAGAGCCTCATTACCGGAAACAAACGTGCATATGGATATAGCTGGGAGAAAGAAAAAGAAATTGGAAAACAAGCAGACCAGCAGATTCAGCAACAATATGGTGTTTACGATAATCAGGAGGTTTCTAACTATGTTAAAAATGTTGGCCAGAAAATACTTTCTGTGAGTCATCTTCGGCGCCAGGACACACCACAAAAATTCAAGGATACCGAATTTCATTACCAGGTATTGAACAGCCCGGTTGCCAACGCTTTTGCGCTGCCGGGCGGATATGTTTACATCACCCGTGGTCTGTTGGGATACCTGGAAAATGAGGCCCAGCTGGCCGTAGTGCTGGGACATGAGACAGGACACGTTGCAGCTCGGCATGCTTCGCAGCAGGCATTAGAGCAACAGGTGGGGCAAATTGCGCTCATCGGAGGGGCCGTTGCCGGTCAGGAGCTTTTAGGGGTGCCGGGCCAAAGTATTTTGAATTTGGGCAGTCAGGCCGCAAAATACTTATTTTTGAGTTATAGTCGTGATGATGAGCGCGAGGCAGATCGCCTGGGTGTAGAATATGCCGCAATGGAGCATTATCAGGCTAAAGATGCAGCAGGCTTTTTTGAGGCTCTGAAACGATTGACTGAACAGTCGGGCCAAAGCATCCCGGACTGGCAATCCACCCACCCGGATCCTTCTGAACGAGCAAAAACAATTCCCGAGCTGGCCCAGCAATGGAAGGAAAAAGGATATGAGCAAAATATTGAGGATGCGGATAAGTATATGCGGACGATCGATGGCATTATATATGGAGATAATCCACGCGAAGGTTTTGCCCGCGATGGCAAATTCTATCATCCCGATCTGAAATTTCAGTTCAGCTATCCGGATGGTTGGCAGGTTGTCAATCAACCCAATTTAGTTGCCGTTGTAAATAAAGATCAGGACGCGGTTTCAATTATGCAGCTTGACAGCAAGTCATCAAGTCCACAAGCATCTGTAATTGAGTACGTGAGTCAGGATGGCTATACGGTTCAATCGCAGGGCGAAGTCAAAAATAATGGGCTTAACGGTTATGAAGCCATTGCGAGTGCCACTGCGGATAATGGGACAGAGTATCAATTCTATGTTTATTCAGTTTCTTATAACAAAAATATTTATCGATTTATCTCTTACTGTGTAGTGGATAAATTTGCCGCCTACAAACCGCTTTTTGTGGAGACAAGCAATTCGTTCAAAGCACTAACTGATCAAAGTATTCTGGATATTAAACCGGTACGGCTCCATACGATTAAAGTAGATAAATCGGCCCCATTTTCTTCATTTTTGCCCGAGAAGTTGCCGATGGATATAACCCAAAAAGAGATTGCTATCCTCAACCAGGTGAAATTGGATGAGACTATACAAAAAGGCAGTTGGATAAAGATCCCAAAAAAATAACGAGAAATTATCTTCCACTTCCGCCATCCAACTTTTCACATCTGCCGTCTGTCTTTTATGAATAAATACAATATCTTAGGGGCAGCATTTAAACCCCAAAATTTAGTGGATTTTTAATTTCATGATTGAGCGATATTCGCGTAAAGAAATGGCCGATATATGGTCGCTGGAAAATCAATTTCAAGCCTGGTTAAAAGTAGAGCTCGCCGCCTGTAACGCGTGGAGCAAGCTGGGGAAGATCCCGAAAGATGACGTAAATAAGCTGTATGAAAAGGCTACATTTGATGTCGAACGCATAAAGGAGATTGAAAAACAGACCCGTCACGATGTAGTGGCCTTTACGCGATCGGTGTCGGAGTCACTTGGCGATGAAAAAAAATGGGTGCATTACGGACTTACCTCAACGGATGTGGTAGATACGGCCAACGGTTACCGGTTGAAGCAAGCCAATGATATTCTGCGCAGGGACCTTAATCATATTATTGACGTGCTGGCGGAGAAAGCGAAAAAGCACAAGTTCACGGTGATGATGGGACGTACGCATGGAGTACACGCCGAGCCCACTACGTTCGGCTTGAAATGTGCGCTCTGGTATGCCGAAATGAAGCGAAACCTGGAACGGTTCGAGCGGGCAGCCGATGGGGTTGAATTCGGTAAAATGAGTGGCTCGGTCGGGACTTTTGCCAATATTCCCCCTGAAGTTGAAGAATCGGTTTGCGAAGAGCTGGGGCTGACTCCTGCGCCTATTTCTACCCAAACTTTGCAGCGAGACCGGCATGCTGATTACATTTCAACACTCGCGCTCATAGGTTCTACGATGGAAAAAATTGCAGTCGAAATCCGTCACCTGCAGCGTAGTGAGGTTCGCGAGGCCGAAGAGTTTTTCAGGGAAGGGCAGAAAGGATCATCTTCCATGCCGCATAAACGAAATCCGGTGAGCTCCGAAAATATTTCGGGATGTTCCAGGGTGCTGCGGGGCTACATGGTGCCGGCCTTTGAGGATATTCCGTTATGGCACGAACGCGATATCTCGCATTCTTCTGTAGAGCGGATCATCCTGCCCGATGCAACCATCCTGCTGGATTATATGTTAAATC
>DATFLI010000419.1:0-15328 GCA_035267805.1 Balneolaceae bacterium
TACTTATATAATGACTTTTAGCATCGGCCGCTTTTTGGAAATCCTGATCCATCGAAGCAACCTGGGCAAGTACATTCCATGAAAGTGAACTATCCGGTTCGATAATGGTGGCATTTTCAAGGTGTAGAACCGATTTTTTAACGGGATCCTTAACCGCATTTTTGAGGCTGTCATCAGTAACCAGGTTTACGGCACGATTATGTTCCGATCGCCAAAGTGCATTCTTAACAGCATCTATTCGATTCAACTCGTCAGGTTTCTTTTCCACTGAATCAGCCAGAGAATTGGCCATATCAAAAGCTTCATTCATTTGCTTATAGAGATCATTGCTCTTGGATGGATCATCCAGATTGTTAGCCATATCTCCCAAAGCAACGGCTTTGTAATAATAGCCTAAAGGATCATTAGGATATTTCTCGATGGAGTTTTTAGCAGCGTCTAAAGCAGCCTGATAATCTTTCTTTTCAATATTAGATTTTGCCTTGTCGGCCAATGGATTGGTACTGCTGCATCCTATCAACAGGCCGAGTAACAGGGTGATTAAGAAATAAGGTAAATTTTTCTTTAACATGATTTTAGATTCTTGTAGAATTCAATGTTAGACTATCCATTTCGTGAGGATGAAAGTAACTATATAAAGCCCTTTCCGCAATATAATCGCTTAAAAATTATTATATTAACCAGTTACTTCAAAACTATTCTATAATAACCCAAGATTATTAATGTTTGGCTCGAGTAAATTTACGGTATATCATAAAAACGGGTTTGATTATATAAAAATTTCAGAGAATAAAAGTGGTGCCGATGATTTAATTTTTCTGCACGGTATGTTTGGCGGATTGAGCAATTACGATGAACTCATACAACATATAGATGGATTTAACATTTATGTTCCGTCTATCCCTATTTATGATTTTGATCGTTCTGATTTGAGTATTCGAAATCTTACACAATGGGTACATAATTTTTGTGAAATGTTGGAGATTCCAAATCCAGTCTTAGTGGGAAATTCAATGGGAGGGCACATGGCTTTGGAATATGCGCTGCAGTATTCGGATCATGTGAAAGCGCTGGTGTTGACCGGTAGTTCGGGATTGCAGGAAAAAGATTTTGGGTCAAGCTGTCCCCGAAGAAATGATCGGGAATATATCAGAAAACAGGCTGAAGAAATTTTTTATGGGGATCTGGTAAATGATACGATTCTGGATGAGATCATGGGCGTGATACGGAATCCTGTTAAGCTCGGAAAAATGTTGACGATTGCTCGTGATACCCATGAATATAACATGGAGCAATATTTATCCCAGATAGAACATGAGGTATTGCTTATTTGGGGGAAAAACGATAAAGTAACTCCTCCTTCGGTTGCTCACACGCTACATCAGAAATTACCTCATGTACAGCTTCGATGGATTGATAAGTGCGGACACGCTCCCATGATGGAGCATCCCCAGACATTTGCATTGTTTTTGAATGAATTTTTAATTGAATTGCGAAATAAACGCATAACATCCACAGATTATGAAGAAAATTGTTCACACTTCTAATGCCCCCGAGGCTATAGGTCCTTACAGTCAGGCAGTGATACATAATGATATTGTTTACTGTTCGGGTCAGATTGGCTTGGATCCTGAAAGTATGGAGTTTGTCGGAGAGGATGTAGCCTCCCAGGCCGAACAGGTGATGAAGAATTTAGAAGCCGTGTTGCAAGAAGCCGGATCCGGTTTTGATAAAGTGATAAAATGTGGTATCTACCTTAATGATATGAACAATTTTGGTACGGTGAACGAGATTTATGGCAGTTACTTCGGTGAAAATCCACCGGCACGGGAAACCGTCGCTGTTAAAACATTGCCTAAAAATTGCAAGGTAGAAATTGGCTGCACGGCCTATATTTAGTGTTTAAAAAAGAATGTTCTATGCTTAGGTGTACATTCTTAGGTCATCTGCTGATGGCTTTCGGATGATATTTAGCCCGGTCAAAAATGGCCGGGCTATTTTTATTTAAGGCAGATCATAAAATAATGTGAGTTAGATATAAAGATAGAAGATCAATCTACTCCTCTGTCATCTCGAATGGAGCCTGCGTAATGAGAGGTCTTTGTTGAAAGGGACGAATCCTAATTAACGTCAGTTCGAGATAAGATGATATACTCTTGATCGCCGCCGCCCCAAAGTCCCTCCTCGAGGAGTGTGGGCCAATTGGGCCCGTTTTTGGACCAAATTGGGTCGGGAGGTGTTTTTCCGGCACGCTGAACACCCTCCCTCTCGGAAAACCACGAGAGTACTCCCCTTAAAGGGGAGACTGATGCAGGCCATTTCTTTAACGAACTCAGATTAATTACAATGATCTCTCCCCGGCGTTCGAGATGAACTCCTAAATAATAAAGAAGCTGTAATCAAAACGGTCAATTTTTATAACTTGCCTTATAATAAGTACTGTGCTTGGTCAAGTGGATTGGTACCACGAAACGCAGCCTCAAATATTAATTCTTCTCGATTTAATCTCAATGCTGCTGACGTAGAAACAGATTGTCAGCCAGAATTCGCATGTTCTGGGATCTATTTCTTGGCTTTGTCAGACCTGTTTCCGAGGTGGAAATGTTTTTCCCGTTTATTTCCCATTTTATCATAAGCGATTACCGAAATATCCATGGATGATGAAGGCTGCCATCCCGGTAAATAATATACAAACCGGTCATCTTCCGGTTCATATTCGGCAATGCCTTGCTTGCCATTTACCCACATCTTGGTTTTGTGATAGTTAATACCGGAGAAATCATCAGTAACATCTACCATGACCAACCATTGTCCGTCCGGACGTTTGGAAAGACGAGGATTGCTTAAGAGGGGCGCTGTCGTATCACGAAGAGAAATAAATTTCCCCAGGGATTCCGCTTCTCCTATCATTTGATCATCGGTAAAATGGGTGGGGATTACCTCCCACTTCTCATGTTTGCGATCCCATTGATAAAAAGAGAGTTTAGCCGTGTCAGTGAGTGAAGAATCTTTATGGATATAAAATTTATAATCCTTTTGAAGGGGGTAGGCCTCCGGAAGGATATCCACACGGATGGAGTCTGCCTTAAATCTTTTTACCGACATCCCCACCGAAACGCTGTCGTAAAAGGTATTCTTTGGGAAGACGGCGTAATTATGTTGACCGGCAGAAGTTATAATTCCAACTGTTTTGGGCTTTTTCCGTTGAAAGGTCACCGGCCCGATCCCCGGGATATTCATAAAAAGGTCATCGAGCCGTTTTAAGTTAATAGCAACGCCATTATGGTGACGAACAAAGCCGGCAGAGTCTGTCGATGCGATTGTCAGCTGATCAAAATCTTTAGAATCCATCGTCACCCAGTTGTGGAACCAATGCCAGGAATAAGGATTAAGTTTGGCGTCAGCCTTGTGGGTGAAGCCTGCGATTTTAGGATGTTCAACTTGTTCTTTCTTAATATGAAGTGTTAGAGAGGCGGTACTGGCATTTCCAAAATAGTCTTCGGCACGAATGTTTACCTTATGGTTACCGGGAGGTAAATCCAACACGGCATCCCGATCACGATCTTTATAGAAGGAGAGGGTATTTCCATCCGCAATATATAAACGTTGGTAACCGTCATGTTTCTTTTCCAGGATGGGGTACACCCGATCAATAAACATCTGCCCGGTATCATTGTAAGAAAAGCTGTCTACCCTTGCTTTAAAAAGCTCCCTGCCATCGACCGACATTTTTAGCCGGTACACTGCATAAACATTGTGCACGCGATTGGATTGATCATAGACATCAATACCTAATCCGATAGGGCCCGAAGCATTGATGGTTCCGAGCTCATAGTGATGATTCTTTTTCCAAGCCCGTTTGGTATAGATAGCATTTTTCCCTTCAATAGAAGTGTTCGGGGATTTGGGCTCGACCGATATCCCTAGAATTCGCGGTGGAATCGTATCCTTAACCTTTAAATTCGTCAGCAGGGGATTGAACGGGCGATCGCTGGGTGTTCGCAACTCAAAATGCAGGTGGGGTGGTCCAATTCCCGAAGCGCCGCTGTGCCCGATGACTTCCCCCTGTTTTACATGCCATTTTTTATTTGCGATTACCGTATCAATCTGGAATTTATAGTTTTGCGCAAAACGAATGGAGTCTGCAAACTGTTGGAGACTGTCTCTGAAAGCCAACAAATGAGCGTAGACCGAAAAAGAGCCATCCGGATGTTTCAGATAAATGACCTTGCCGTAACCGCGCGGGCCAATTGCAATGCGATAGATAATGCCATCACGAGTGGCGAACACTTTATATCCGCGTCGTCCCCAGGTCTTGATATCCAGGGCAGCATGAAAATGACCGGCCCGTGTTTCTCCAAAAGTAGAGGTCAGATAATGCGTGGCGTCGGTCGGCCACAGATAATGCGCCAGTTTAGGATTGAATGCCTTTTGTGACTGGGCATAACCGGCACTTGACAGGGCAAAAACCAGCAGAAGAAAAGAGAGAATTCTTTTTTTCATCATTTATTGAACATTTACTCTAAGCTTGGCCAATGTTTTATCGAGTGTGGCTTCAATCTTGTCCCCGGATTGAATAGGAGAAACGCCCTTCGGAGTACCGGTAAAAATCATATCTCCGGGATGCAATGTAAATATCCCCGACAAATAACTGATGAGTTTCGCCACCGGAAAAATCATCAAATTGGTATTATCATGCTGACGTTCTTCGCCGTTAACGCTGATACTCAGCTCAATATTCTGGGGATCCCGGATTTCAGTTGCCGCAACGAATTTGCTTATCGGGGCAAAGGTGTCAAATCCTTTGGCTACTGCCCAGGGATGCCTTTTTTGTTTTGCCTGTTGTTGGATATCCCGAGCCGTAACATCTATGCCAACACCGTATCCCGCTGCATGTTCCAGGGCAGTTTCTTCAGGGATATTCTTGCCGCCTTTTGCAATAACTGTAATGAGCTCTACTTCATGATGTACATTGTTGCTTTGAGCGGGGAGATGAATGGTATCTCCATCAAAAATAACACTGCTGGCCGGCTTGAGAAAAACCATTGGCTGATCCGGGACCTCACTGTTTAGCTCGTGGGCATGTTCCACATAGTTGCGACCGATACAGTAGATGGTACAAATATTGAGATCAGGTAATCCGGGAATGGTTTTTCTACTCATAATCAAATTTGGTTAATAAAAAGAAAAATTGGAAATCTACCCTCTGAGGGCATCACTGATGCCCCATACCTTTAACGAAGGGCACAGCTCCGCATCGTCGGAGGGGTTTTATATGGATTTTATCTTTCCTAAGCCATCCAAATATAAAAAAAGCCTTGGTCTCAGGAGAAACCAAGGCTTCAAAATCTTTGTAAAAGATCTTAATTGACAGGCTCAACGCTTACATACTTGCGTCCGCCCGCACGTTTGCGGAACATGACCTGCCCGTCTGCTTTGGCAAAGAGCGTATCGTCTTTACCGCGGCCAACATTCTCACCGGGGTGAAATTTCGTGCCCCGCTGACGAACGATAATGTTACCGGCGCGAACAACTTCTCCGCCATATTTTTTAACACCCAGTCGTTTCGATATCGAATCGCGACCGTTCTTAGTAGATCCTTGACCTTTCTTATGTGCCATAACAACTTAAATTCTTTGGATTATCCTTCTTGCTTGTCGTCCCATGCCCGCTGAACTGTTACCCGATCTTCATCTTCGGGCACAAATCCTTTGAGCTCTTCCAAGGGGGTATTCTTAATATGACTAATGGCTTCTTTGGCAGTCATATCAGTAGATACTTGAGTTGAAGCTTTGGGTTCTTCTTTCTTGGTATCTTTTTCTTTGGGAGCGGCAGATTTCGTTTTACTCGCTTTCTTGGTGCTGCCTCCCGAAGTGGAGATTTTGTTAATCTCAATTTGTGACATCGGTTGACGATGACCGCGCTTGACACGATATCCTTTGCGTCGTTTCTTTTTGAATACAATAACTTTGTCCGACTTCACATTGTCGAGCAAAGTGGCTTCAACGGTAACGCCGTCGACAACCGGTTGACCAACAGTGACCTTGCCATCGCCGTCTTTAGTTAACAATACTCGATCGAAGGTCAACTTTTGATCGGTTTCATCACTTTGCTTATCAACAAACAGGACATCGCCTTCCGAAACACGATACTGATGCCCACCAATTTCAACTACTGCGTACATCTAATTTTTATGTAATTTGTGTTATAAATGCTTTTGGCTACAGAATGCCAAATATAAGCTTTTAACCACTTAAAGCAAAGCCAAAAATTCTGTGAATTATAGTCCTTAAAATTGTATAATTGGCAGTGAATTGCATCCTAAAAAACACAGTAGACAATGCATAAGAAATTACCGGATTTACACGAACAGGCTTTTATGTTCAAAAACTCAAAACGTTTTCAGCATGATGGGGGACGAGCGTGGATCAAAGATTCCCAGCTGCACGAGGCTCGCAAAGATGCTAACGGAAAACTTAAGACGATCCACCGAAAAAAAGATGTGGACTTAGTGGAAGAAGCCGAAGACCACAAACCCTCTCTCTAATTTAGCGGCGTTAATTAATTTTTAATTTATGCGATATACCAGGCTGCGCGTTTGGATTATTTTTCTGTCGGTGGTATTGTGTGTGATTCTTATCCTGAATTACGCCACAAAGAGGGGGCCCTACAAGAGTGAATTTCCCGTTACCGACTCCCTGGTGACAGCTACGTATCCAGACTTGTATCAGGCTATTTCAAAACGAGATGCCCAGGCTCTTAAACCCTTCTTTTCCAGTAAGAGCGCGGTGGTCCGCAGACAGGCTTGGAGAGCGTTTGCCAATACGCCCGTGGATTCGCTTTCTACTTTTATTGATTTGGCACAGCAGCAAAATAGTGATGTTGCCTGGTTTGCTGTCAGCCAGCACAAGTTTACCGGGGATCAATTGCGAACTTTGGAAGAGATCTGGAATCAGCATCCGGATTTCCGCACCGGCATCGACCGGGTGCTCGGTCTGCAGGGCGACGACCAAAGCCTGGACTTTTTGGTCAGTCAGCTTAATAACGAAAGGCATGGAAACGAAGAGCAGTTTGCTTTGGCCATCGGACGATTACTTATGCGGGTTCCGGCCGGTCAGGGTCAGCAGATAAGAATTTTACAGCGTGCTTTTGGCGGGGATAATGAACAATATACGCGAGCTTATTTATACGGCTGGTATCGTGGAGCCAAGAGCAAGCTTACTGCTGCGGCACAGGATACACTTACGAATTATTGGCGTATTTTTGGTGTAGGGACTAATACCGATGTAGATCAATACGTTAATAAACTGATGCCCGAGCGTACTACCGGTGAGATGGTTATCTATTATAATGGCCGTCAGCAATTGGACAATACGGTGCAGCTTTCATTAGAATTGGCTAAATCTATCGGTAAAATTCCATTAGATGAGGATAACTCACTGGCAGCTAAAATTTTGTTGACGAGTCCCAATCCCCACGTGCAAACACAGGTACTGCAAAGTCTTGAAGGCAAGCTTAACAAGCAGGATGAACTTTATCATTATATCAGCGGGACGATGATTGCCGATTCCACGCTGGATAATGCGGTCTGGTTACAGGCGCTGCAAACAGCCGGTAAAGTTGATAGTGATATTACAAATGGACATTGGCGCCGGATCGATAATATTCCGAAGAAGAATCCTTATCTGTGGCCTCGGGTATTTTCAGTTTATGAGGAGTTAAAATCTGCTGATGATTATCTGAACCGGGTTAAAAGTGTTATCGGCAGAAAAGATACGCTTGCTACCATGTTTGCTTTGCAGAGCCTGCAGGATTTCTGGCAGTCTCTTCCGGACGAGCAAAAAACTGGTGAGCGCATTAAGACTATACGCCCAATGGTGTTCAATGCTTTGGGGTTGCGGGATCGTGGTGTGGCCTACATGACAACCCCGTTGTTCAAGGACAAGATGTTGTTTAACAAGGATGATTTTACCCGGATAAACAACGCACTTTCAGCATTCTCACTTCCGGGCGACATCGAAGTCTACCAGGCTTTTGGCTCATTATTTAAAGATCGATTTGAAGATCAGGCCAAATCCTTTGTTGACTCATTGGCCGCGCAAGATTATGCACCGCTCAATCGCTCGCTGGCTGATGCCGGCTGGGATGTAAAGGTGCCCGAAGAAGCGCATCCTGATTTTCGCATGCCCAATTGGAAACGCCTGTGGCAACTGGGCCGGCATCCGGTTTGGAGATTAAAAACAGCAAAAGGCAATATTGATATTAAATTAAATACTTTGGTAGCTCCTGCCACGGTCTCTGTTATCGACAGTTTGAGCAGGGCAGGGGCCTATGATGGGATTCCCTTTCACCGGGTGGTTCCCAATTTTGTAATTCAGGGCGGAGATATCGAACGAAAAGACGGTTTCGGCGGCCCTGATTTTGTGATTCCCACCGAAGCTAATGAGCAGGGATTCGTACGCGGAGCGGCAGGTATTGCCAGCGCCGGCACGGATACCGAGGGAAGTCAATATTTCATTATGAACCAGTGGAAACCGCACCTGAACAGTCATTATACCCGGTTTGGAGAAGTAATTCAGGGCATGAAAGTGGTCGACCGCATTGAGGTAGGGGATAAGGTATTGTCTACTCGCTGGTATTGATGTATGATTTTGAGGCAATGGCAGAAGTGAAAAGCGAGAAGTTTATAAACCCATCCAAATAATGAATTTGCAGCGAAATGGGTCAGTAAATCTCATGCAGTTAGAGAATTTGACTCTAAAAAAATTCTCCTTCTCGCTTCTAACTTCTAACTTCTCGCTTCTAACTACCTCACCGACTTATCCAAATCCTTAAACACCACCTTGGTATGAAACTCCCCTTTTTCGCCCATCGGATCAATATCTTCAGGCAGGTGTAATAACTGCGAAACAAACGCCTGATCAAAGGTTTCTCCAACCCGAATCAACGGTTGAAACTCCTCTTTGACGGCACTGATTTCGACGGTAATCGGCTTAAAAAGTAATACCGGCAATAATTCATGGATGTTCTTTTTCCAGATCGGGAACACGCACGAGTATCCCATATCCCCAAAAACATTCTCGCGCCACTCGCGGATATCCTGAAGGTACCAATCCCCAAAAATAAGATGATCGATCGTTTCTCGGATATTTTTTAAAGCTTTTTTTACGCGCTCTAAATAAATATCATTCGGACAGTCCGGCGGCAACGGCACCAAAATGAGTTCCAGTCCCAGGCTTGCCGCTTGTTTCCTGATATCTTCAAGCTTGATGCGCTGATGCGGTACGATCTCATCGGTCTCATCATAGGTGGTTAAAAGTTTTATGACGGCTTCGGGATGTTCTTGACGGTAAAATTGCAGTGCCAGGTACGCATCCTTGCCGCCGCTCCAAAAAAGAATGTCCATAATCTATGGTTTTGGGATACAGAGCAGGAGAGTCAGAATTAATTTTGTGAGATTCTGAATTCTGACTTCTGAATTCCTATATTTAAACGCAAATTATTACAATGTTAAATATAAAATTTCCTCCAGCATGAGTAAACGCAACTATTGGTTGATGAAGTCCGAGCCGGATGCATTTAGTATTGATGATCTGGAAAGAGTGGGTACCGAACCTTGGGATGGTATCCGGAATTATGAGGCTCGGAATTATATGAGAGATGAAATGGAAATCGGGGATGGTGTGTTATTTTATCATTCGAATGTACGCCCGCCGGTTATTGTAGGTACAATGGAAGTGGCCAGCGAACCATATTCCGATCCGACTCAATTTGACCCCGATTCAAAATATTTTGATGAGAAAAGCAGCGAAAAGGATCCCACCTGGAAACTGGTAGATGTGAAATTTGTTCAAAAATTTGATAATCCTGTGGTTCGCGATGCTATCAAAGAAGAACCGGCTTTGCAGGACATGGTGCTTCTTAAGCGTTTTCGATTGTCTATAACTCCGGTCACCGAGCAGGAATGGAAGAAAATTCACGAGATGGCCGGTGCCAAGGTGTTGTAACTTAGAGTGAAGGCAATGATCCTGTCACCATATCGACATTTGAGATCCCTCTTTAACCGGCCTTTTTTGGCTCATAGGGATGACTTAAAATCTAAATAGGACAATAAACAAAGAACACTGAAACCATTTTGAATGGATAAGACGATTAACAAAGTACAACTTAGAACCAAAGGCATTTTGCCGGTCCAAAAACTGCGTCTTTTAGCAGAAGCGGGAATCGTGGGAAATTCGACCGGGCATCCATTGGAAGAGGATCAGTTCCAGCCTAATTCTATCGATCTTCGGCTGGGAGAGAAAGCCTATCGGGTTCGCTGTAGCTTTTTGCCGGAAAATGAGTCGGTGGAGGAGAAACTGGATAAGTTGAGTCAGTATGAGTTCTCTATCACTGACGGGGCAATTCTGGAGCCAAACTGCGTGTACATCATTCCTCTGCTGGAAGAGTTGAATTTACCGTCCCACGTTTCACCTCAGAAGACACTTTTTAATGGTAATGGGAATGAAGTTAATTATCAGATTATTTCGGGTGAAGATCTCTCGGCCAAAGCAAACCCTAAGAGTACTACGGGCCGGCTTGATATTTTTACCCGTGTAATTACGGATTATTCCCATCGCTTCGAAGAAATTCGCTCGGGCTATAAAGGACGTCTTTACCTGGAAGTGGTGCCCAAATCGTTCCCCATCAGAGTTAAGACCGGACATCGCTTAAACCAGCTGCGCATTCGTCACGGATATACGGTGCTTTCGGATCAGGATATTCTGCGTACGCATGGAGCGGATCCGCTGCTTTTCCGGGAAGATGGAGAGGTGGTGCCGGTAGACGATTTGAAAGTGAATAGCGGGCTGTTTCTCAGTGTGAATTTGCACGGCAGAGATGGGGAAATTGTGGGCTATAAGGCAAAAAAACACCGCGATTATATTGATCTGGATAACATCAATTATTACGATGTCTCAGAATTTTGGGAACCGATCTATTACCAGCACGACAAACATCTGATCCTGGAACCCGAAGCGTTTTATATTTTTGCTTCCAAAGAGCGATGCCGTATCCCCAAACATTTGGCTGCAGAGATGATTGCCTATGATACAGGTTCCGGAGAGCTGCGAACGCACTACGCCGGCTTTTTCGACAGCGGCTTTGGAGGCCGTGTTCAAGATAAAGGCGCCAGGGCTGTGCTTGAAGTGCGTTCCCACGATGTGCCGTTCCTAATTGAAGACGGGCAGACCTTCTGCAGTATGAAATTTGAACCTAACACCGAAGTTCCTGAATTTATATACGGCGATGATATCAAGAGTAATTACCAGGGACAGGAATTAAAACTGGGTAAACATTTTAAGCAATAGTGCAATGTCATTTAACAAGGTTACAAAGTGTATTTGCCACGACCGAACCTTTGAGGAAGTGAAAGATTATGCTGACGCAAATGATATTTCATCAGTGGGGGAGCTTCAGGATTTGGATTATTGCAGCAATAGTTGCGGATTATGCGCTCCCTATGTGGAAGTGATACTTGAGACCGGTCAGACTGAATTTACACCCGGTGAACCCTACCGAAGAAAACGAACGACGGGTTGATGAATATTTTTTATGCCCCTCCATCTCAAATTAACAACGGGTTTGCAGAACTTACCGGTCAGGAGGCTATCCATGCTTCGAAAGTGATGCGGGTGCGAGAAGGCGACCGGTTGGTTATTGTTGATGGCGAAGGAAGATGCTATGAGGGGCCCGTTCGCAGAATTACCAAAAAAGCGGTTCAGGTAGAAATCGAAGAAGAACAAATGGTACCGTCACCGGAACCGTCGTTAATTTTGGGGATGGGAATCATCAAAAAAAGAGATCGTCTTGAATTTGCGGTGGAAAAGGCCGTTGAGCTTGGGGCTAGCCAAATCTGCCTGTTTCGAAGTGCCCATACAATCAAAGAAAATGTACGTATGGACCGGCTTGAGTCTATCGCTCTGTCCGCAATGAAACAGAGCCTGCGTGCGTGGCTGCCCGAAATTTCGTTGTTCAATTCCTTTGAAGAGTTGCTTCGCGGCTTTCCCGGCGTTTCGTATTTGGCGGCCCATGAAAAGGTCGATGCGGACCAAGAACATATGAATGTTGATGTGAAGAGTGATAAGATGCTCCTTTTGGTGGGACCTGAGGGGGGCTTTGCACCCGATGAAATTGAAATGGTCAAGGATAGGGGAGGCAAACTCATTTCATTAGGATCATATCGACTTAGGGCCGAAACGGCAGCTGCTGCTTTTCTGAGCCAATTTCTTTCATAAAAGGAGTGAGATGAGTTAGAGCTTTGTAAAACCGGTTTTCAGATACCGGAAATAACAAAGCCCGACTGATTAGCCGGGCTTTATATGAAACTATATAAGTTTTCTACTTTTTGTCTTTTTGAGGTGGTGCGGAATGATTAGCGGCATATTCTTTCAGCTGATGGACTTCGTCCCACATATTCATTGCCTTTTTGAGCGTGGTATCGAATACATCATTGATGATAGGATAGTATTTCTTTAATCCCCAAACCTGGTTAGCAAGTTCGGCTTTCAAGATGCCGCGCGGCATCCATTCGATTTTTTGGAAATGTCCTTTGGGAATATAGAGGGTATCCGATTTGAAGTCAGGGCTTTTAAGCGTATCGCTATTGCTGACAACCATATTATTTTCTTTAAGTTTGTCGAAAACCTTATCCATATCTTGTTCGCTCCAGGTAAAGTTTTTACGGAAGTTTTCGTAGTCATCACCCCACTTTGCTCTAAATTCTTTACCATGTTCATCCAGGTAGTTGCGTACGAAATAAAAACCTATCTGTTTGCGGCGCATGTAATTCACCACTGCGGCCGAATGTGTGGTATCTTCCTGCACAATGTGATCAGGTACAATACCGCCTCCGCCGTAAACAGTACGTCCGGCATCAGTATAATATTTTAAAGAATCCGGCACGTGAGAGATAAACTGCATTGCATCCCCTTTGGCGTCGTTGCTGCGGTTATATATTTCGTAAGCGTATTGTTCACCGGTTTTGTTGGAATACGGTTTCTGGATAAGTCGACCCGAAGGAGTGTAATACTTGGCAATTGTGACTCGAATTTTACTGGAGTCTGCCAGTTGATATTGTTGTTGAACAAGCCCCTTGCCGAAGGTACGTTGCCCTACAATAAGTCCGCGGTCATGATCCTGTATGGCCCCGCTTACAATTTCGCTGGCTGAGGCCGAACCGTCATTGACAAGGATAATCAATGGTTCGTCTTTAAATGATCCATCACGACGCGAGTAATAAGCACTGTTAAAACGGGTGTGCCTACTTTTTGTAGAAACGATTTTCGTTCCCTGTGGATAAAATTCTTCGGCTATGGCTACCGCCTGATTTAAGTAACCTCCGGGATTGCCGCGCAGGTCGAGGATCAGGCGCTGCATTCCTTTTTTCTTCAGTTTATGCATAGCATCCATAAACTCTTGGTGTGTGGTGGCAGCAAAGCGATTGATTTTAACATAGCCGGTTTTATTATCCAGCATATACGACGTATCAATGGTATATAAGGGAATATCATCGCGGGTAATGGTAAAATGGATAGGCTCGTCTTTCTCTTTGTTGGGAGTGGGTCGCATGATTGTTACGTCAACTTTTGTACCCTTTGGCCCTCGCAAGTTATTCCGAACCTGCTGGTTGGTAAATCCGATAGCACTTTTCCCATTTATTTTAACAATACGATCACCGGATCGAATACCCAATTTATCGCTTGGGCCGCCCGAAATGGGAGTAACAACCGTAATGGTATCCCGGATTACATTAAACTGAACCCCGATGCCCTGGAATTTTCCTGCAAACTCTTCATCGATCTGTTCACCCTCTTTCGCCGGAATGTAAATGGAGTGGGGGTCCAAATGATTAAACATGCCGCGCAAAGCATCTTCAGTAAGCTTATCCATATTTTCTTTAGGATAATTGTTTGAAACATATAGATAAGCTTCTTCAAACTTTTTGACTGACTTCGAAAGGTTATCGATTTTCAAATTCCCAAAAGAAGTGTCAATCGGCGTTCCCTTCACCTTAATTGTACTGTCCGAAAGCCCGGAGACTAAGCCGCGAATACTACTTTCATAGAGGCTTGTAGCATTTACCGGATCAACATAATTGTCCAGTATTCGCCGTTGCGCCTGAATATATTTCTTGAGATTTGTCTGATGTGGATCACTATGCTGAACTACATTATCTACACCTGCAAACCAAAAGAAGGATAAGACAATGAGGATTGCGAGATTAGGGGCTAAAAACTTTTTTACGCTCATAATGCTAAGTTATTGGTATTTTCTTTCTACAAACGTTTTGATTCCGGGATAAATTATATTGAGCCGTAAGCTATATTGCTAATAAATAGCTCAATAATTTAGTGGAAGTCAACTACTTTGTAATTAAAGGATATAGTGACTTAAATCTTTGTCTTTAACAAGGTCATCTAATTGTTTGTTCACATAATCTCGATCAATGGTGATGTCTCCTTTGCTTATATCATCGGGAATTGCAAACAAAAGTTCGTCGAGCAAAGATGATAAAATGGTATGCAGGCGTCGGGCGCCGATATTTTCAACTCGCTGGTTAACTTCGGCTGCAATTGAAGCAACCTCTTTGAGGGCGTCATCAGTAAAGGTGACATCCACACCTTCAGCTTTTAACATTGCCTGGTATTGCTTGGTAAGGGCGTTCTGTGGCTGTGTGAGGATATCAAAAAAGTCCTCTTCTGATAAAGAGTTGAGTTCCACGCGAATTGGAAACCGTCCCTGTAATTCCGGGATGAGGTCGGAAGGTTTCGAAACGTGAAATGCCCCGGAACCGATAAATAGAATGTGATCCGTTTTAACCATCCCATGTTTTGTGGATACATTGCTTCCTTCTACAATGGGTAGCAGGTCGCGTTGAACACCCTGCCGGCTCACGTCGGGACCGCCACCGCCTTTGCCATCCTTTGATGATTCGGCTACTTTATCAATTTCATCGATAAAGACGATTCCCTGTTTTTGAACACGTTCTAGTGCTTCCTGGACAGCCGAATCGTGGTCAATCAGTTTTTCTGATTCTTGATCCAGCAAAATCTTGCGTGCTTCTTTGATGGGCAGCTTTCGCTTGGTTTTCTGTTGCTGACCCATGTTGCCAAGCATATCCTGCAGGTTGATACCCATCTCTTCCATGCCGCCCTGCGGGCCAAAGATCTGCATCATAGGTGATCTGTTGGATTTGACCTCGATTTCGATTTCACGGTCTTCCAATTCTCCTTTTTGCAGTTTCTCGCGGAATTTTTCTCGCGTCCGCTTATTCAGTTCCTGGTCCGAG
>DATFLI010000420.1:0-13766 GCA_035267805.1 Balneolaceae bacterium
CCACTCTGGGCTTGTTGCTGAACAGCACTTTCGGTTGGCTGACCATTTTCGATAGTAAAATTTGCTATCACGCAAAGCACCAATAAAGCTCCGCCTAAAACAGAGGTTGACTTTGAGAGTAAATCAGCGGTCCGGCGTGCCCCCAAACTGTTGCCGCCGGCCATTCCTCCCGCCAAGCCGCCGGCAAGACCTTGACCTTCGCCCGGCTGCAGAAGTACGACGATCGTTAGTAAAACACAAACGATTACGATTATTGATAGTATGATTGTATAAAGCATAATTCCTTCTTTGATCCTGTATATTTCAGATCATTTAAGTTATCTAAAATTCCGTTGTTTTCCAATGCTTGTTATCGTGTTTATATAGGCTACTAATTTGTTATTATATAACCAATGACGTATCGTTTTATTTTATAACGTTAAAAAAAGCTTGATCTTGAACAGCCTAACCAGTGAAGTAGAAAAATATATACGTAACTCCCCCGGGATGACACACCAGGTTATCCTTTCCGTGATTGTCATATTTGTGCTTTGGCTGATCCGATTTATCGCCATCCGCATCATCAACAAAAGGCTGCCTGATACCAAAATTCAGTACAAATGGCGAAAAAATTTAACGTACGTCTCAGTATTCCTGGGATTTTTGATTGTGGGGCGCATCTGGTTCGAAGGTCTGCAGTCGGTGGCCACATTTCTCGGATTACTTTCTGCCGGATTGGCAATTGCCCTGAAAGATCCCGTGACTGACTTTGCAGGATGGATTTTTATTCTTTGGCGTAAACCTTTCGACGTGGGGGATCGCATTCAGGTTGGGGATGTCAAGGGTGATGTTATCGATATGCGGCTTTTTAAATTTACCGTGCTCGAAATAGGAAACTGGATTCACGCCGACCAAAGTACAGGGAGGGTAGTTCATGTTCCAAATCACAAAGTTTTTTCCGATGAATTGGCCAACTATACCAGCGATTTTGAATTTATCTGGAATGAACTGCAAGTCCTCATCACTTTCGAGAGCGATTGGAAAAAAGCTAAAAGACTGCTTCAGGATATTGCTGACAAACACCTTAAGGATTTTGTTGAACGCGCCGAACAGCAAGTCCGCCAAGCTAAAAAATCTTATCTTATCCACTACCGCTATCTTACCCCCATAGTCTATACCGATGTGAAAGACAGTGGCGTAAATCTGACGATCCGGCACCTTTCCGATCCCCGAAAACGACGCACCATTGCGCAGGAACTTTGGGAGGATATTCTCGAAACTATTAACGAGCAAGAAGACATCGAGCTGGCCTATCCCACCATGCGCATCTACCGGGATCGTCAATAGCCCGGCTTGGCACTATCGTCGCCATATCCGGTTAATTCTACATAGCCGTTACCGGTAACTTTTTCGTTGTCCATTTTACCATCGATTTTTACCGCACCCTCCCAGTAAGCTACACTCAGTCGCAGCTCCTGGTTTTTAATTATCGGGTCAATATTCAGCCTGATGCTTCTTGAAGGTACTGTCAGCTGCCATCCGGACGGATAATTCGTACCCGTGGTACTGCTTTTCCAGTAATCTGATATATTAATTTTCACACTCCCGTAGGGCAACGTTACCGATGATCCGTCAGGCCTTATCAACTTACCGGCGCTTGTACTTTCGGCCCGGCCGTTTCTCTTCCGCAACTGGTAATACATCAGCTCCCAGCCGTTGCTTAGCTGAAGTGAAAACCAATCCCATCCGCTCTGATTTTTTTCCAGCATGGTAGTTCCCCACTCACGATCCATCCAACTGGAACCGCGAACTTTAAACGCCTGGCCCTTCAGCCTGACTGTACCCGTCGTTTTAAGGCGCGTTAGCGAATAGTAATACGAAGCATTCCCGGGGGACGTACCCTTTTGGCTAAGACCGTGATCTCCTTCCAATACCGGTGGCTTTTGACTTATGAGATGTAAGTCTAAACCAATCGGTTCTTTGTGAGCCGTGATATGCATGGGCGGCGTACGCTTTTGAACACCGCTGCCCCTGACCTGCCAATCGTCCAGCCAAACATGAAAAGGGGAGGCCTCCGCACCGGCCAAATTCAATGCTGAACGACTGAATCGCTGAAATGCATAGAACTTGTGGTTATAAACATCTGTTAATGCCAAATGTGCCATATAAAATTGATGGGTCGCCCAATTATCTTCGGACTGCACTTTGCCCGGCTTCAAACCGATTCGAAAAATCGTAAACTGGTAACCGAAATGTCGGCCACTCCGGGTCGTGAGATTTCCCGTGTAGTACCACCACTCGTTTTTAAATGCCGGATGAGGCCCGTGGTCCTCAGGAAAATGAAAAGTACGTCCATGAATCGCTCGTTTGAAGCCCGCAGTATCAGCTGCACCAAGAGCCTTCGAAACCCCGGATGAACTGCTGTAATCAGCGGCAGGCTGAGATTGGTTCCACTCGTAATACGCCCATCCTCCAAAAAGAATAAGCGTCAGAACAATGATGGTTCCCGTAATCTTGGCTTTCATAATATCTTCCTCGTTATTCTTCGCGTAAAGATACAGAAGGAGAAATTTTTGCCATTCTAACGGATGGGTATATCCCGGCCAGCAATGCTGCCAGTACCGACAGCAAAATAGCATACCACAATGTTGACATGGGGATTATAAATTGCAGGGTCCAGCCGAAAGAACGCTGATTAATAACGTAAATTAATACTACTGCGAGTACAATACCCGTTGGAATGGCCGCAATACCCGCAATAAGACCCATCAAACCTGTTTCAGTTGTTATTACAAACCCCACCTGCACAGGTGTGAAACCGATTGCTCTCATCACGCCCAGCTCCCGTTTTTTCTCGAGTTCCAGAGCCATCAATGCACCAAAAATACCTACAAAAGCAACGGCGGCCACCAGTAATTGCAAGACATTGGTTATCTTGAAGGTACGATCAAAAATTTTCAATGACTTTGTTCGCAAGGTTTTGTTGGATCTGATATTTAATTGTTGTCCCGGGGACGCACCAATCTTTTTTTGCATCTTCCTTATCATAGCCTGTGTTTCAACATTTTTATCCAAGTAATACGAGGCTCCCGAAATATTATAGCGAGACCAGTATCGGCGAAAATTACGCAGCGACATCATCAAGGTGCCTGAACTAGATCCATAATCATAATAAACGCCATCGACTGTAAATTGCCTGGCTCCTTTGGGCGTTTTAATCGAAATATGATCTCCGGGCCTCAATTTTTTTCGATACGAAAGGGGCTCAGAAATTAATATATGTCCCCTTTTTTCAAACGTCTTCCAGACTTGCGATTTATTTCCGTACTTGAAACTATAGGAAGCACGTCCCTGAGACGGCATATCAACAACAAGTAGTGATTGTTGTTCATCTCCAGACGATACTTTGTATCTCCCAATCGTCCCGTATGCTTTTACTCCGGAAATTTGGGCCAGATCCTGCACCATCGTCGAATCCATAAACGCATCCGGACGATTGGAAACCAGAGAAGGCGGGGATACATAAACATCAGCTTGCAGGGTCGTGGTGAGCCATTGAACGAGGGTTTGACGAAAGCTTGTTACCATGATGCCAAGTCCCACTGTGGCAGAAACGGCAATCATCAGGGAAGCAATAGCGACAGACGTTCGACTGAGTTGACTGCTTACATTTTTTGCGGCCAAACTACCGGGGGTACCCATCCACTTTTTAAGTACTGGACGAATGATTTTTGCCCCCCAAACGATGATCCCGGGAATCAAGAATGCAAAGCCCAGGATAATAACCAATATGGCAAAGTAACTTAGCCCGATACTCTGCGTCGGTATCAATAACATCCCTACGCCCGCCACCAACATAATTACACTGGTGATGGTATAGGAAGGGATTCGTTTACGGCTCTTCTCCTCGGCAGAAGAGCGTTGCAATACCGAACCGGGAGTCGTTTTAGTGGCCTCATACGCCGGAAATAAAGATGCTCCCATTGTGGCAAAAATACCTAAAAAAACCGCTTTTCCAATTGTGAAAGCGGATATATACAACCTGCGGACAGATAACACATAATAAAGATCATTAATCGTCTGAGTTACCAGGTGGATAAGCTGACCGGCTAAAATAAATCCAAGAAATATGCCGATCCCGGTCCCGATCGCACCAATTAATAAAGCTTCGCCCGCGATATAACCGAATATTTGCCTCCGCGTCATGCCCAGCGTTCGCAGACGTCCGATGAGTTCATGGCGCTGTACTACCGAAAAAGTCATAATATTGTAAATCAGAAACATCCCGACGACCAGACCCAGCATACTCAGTGCCGATAAATTCAGGTTGAAGGCACGGGTCAGTTTTTCAATCGTTTGTTTGCTCTTGCTGGCCGGCTGCACGGTTACATTCGAAGGCAATAATGAAGCCAGGTATTTGCGTAATTGATCACCTTTTCTGCCTTTCGGTAATATAAGATCAATATGCGATAAAGTATGCAAACGGCCGGTAAGCTTTTTTGCCGTACTTATATCCGTGATTATCAAATTTCGAATTACTTCACGGTTAAAATCGCTGGTAGGAGAAAGCAGGCCAATTAGCTTTACCGAATAGTCCTTTACTCCCATTTTAATCTTTAGCGAATCACCCACTGCTACCCCAAGTTCACTTGCTGTATGTTTTGCCAGCAAAATGGTATTCCCACCTGTGATAAAATTGGATAACTGAAAAGTACCTTTATTATTAATATTACTCAGATACGGCCGAAACGGAGCCTCCGAAAACGGATCCACACCCAATAAATGAAAGGTACGGCCCGGATGTTTCCTAAGCGAAACATAGGTATCCACTACCGGAGCCACAGTGGAAATATCCGTTTTGAGCTTTACATCCCGATAAACCGAATCGGGCACACCTAAACTCCCACCCACAATTTGGTCGGTCGCCCGACCCGTCACACTCTTAGATGACAAACTAAAGGCTTGTCGTGCACTGTGATTGGCTACATCAATAGAAATAATGACGGCAACGCCCAGTGCTATCCCCAAAATCGATAGGCCAAACTGCCACGGATGTCTCAGCAGATATCGTAAGCTGGCACGCCATTTAATGGGAATCATGCTGTCCCCTCTTTGCTTTCCAAATGCAAATGGCCCTCACGCACATCAAATACCCGATCGGCCAGCTCCGCCACTTCCGGACTGTGGGTAGCCATGATTAATGTTTTATGAGAATTCCGTGTCAGATTGTGCAATAATGTGAGTACCTTTTCACTTCGATGGGCATCCAGGTTGCCGGTAGGTTCGTCGGCAAGAATAAGTGGCGGATCGTGAACAAGTGCCCGAGCAATGGCGATCCGCTGCTGTTCACCCCCGGATAGCTTATCCGGGTAGCTGTTCATCCTATCCGCCATATCCACCTGTTCCAGTAGTCGTTGTATATGGGGGACGGATTGATCTGTAAGAGAGTTGTTGAGTTCCAGCGGCAATAACAGATTTTCCTCAACCGTGAGCGTGGATATCAGGTTAAAAAACTGAAAGACGAACCCCAGATACTTGCGTCGAAACATTGTTCGCTGTTTCTCCATCATGGCATGGATAGAATGATTATCAATGATAATACTACCGCTATCAGGCGTATCCATACCCCCAAGCAGATTAAGGATCGTTGACTTGCCCGACCCGCTGCGTCCGAGAAGCACAATGATTTCTCCGCGGGTGACCGTCATGTTTATACCCCTGATCACTTCGCGTTTACGGTCTCCCTCATTGAATGAT
The DNA here is from genome assembly GCA_035267805.1 of Balneolaceae bacterium. Lineage (GTDB taxonomy): Bacteria > Bacteroidota > Rhodothermia > Balneolales > Balneolaceae > Fodinibius. The sequence goes on from DATFLI010000420.1 coordinate 5,737, forward strand.
TTTACAACCTCATTTAATTCAATGAACTTGGTTTTGCTAACTTGCTGACCTGAATCGCCTTTTCTTTGTACAAATGTGTGCTGCATTTTCTTACGTCAAGCAATTTTTGAACAGTTATGGATTCCTGATCTCAGATACTGAATCATCAACAGCAACACGCAATTACAAGTTCACCGATTATAGATAAAGTATTAATAGGTCTTTGAGTTGTTATCGCAATTCCTATTTGTACGAATGAATCTAATTTCATTATGGTTATTTTTCTTTCGGTAAAAGATTTCTGTTACGTTCTATTGCAACTTGATGCCATCCTGGGGCGAAAAGGTATTTAATGATATCAAGCTCATGAGCTTGTTGAATATATGTCACAGTTTTAGATTCTTTTTCACGACAGCTAAGGGACTCATCGGGATGAATTTTGGAGATTAGATTATTATGCTTTTTTACCGATAAACAGGCTTAAGTTATTTGACTGTAAACTTTTTAAACCTTTGTTATGGATTCTTTTGCTCTTATTACCGGTGCGGCAGCACGCATTGGCAAAGCGTATGCTTTAAAATTAGCCGATTTGGGTTACAACATTTTCTTACACTATAATTCATCGGAAAAGCAAGCCCGTGAAACCCAACAGCTTATCAACGAAAGGGGACAAAAATGTTATCTCAAAAAAGCTGACTTCCGTGACGATTCAGCTATTCAGGGATTGATCGCTGACTGCGCCAAGCAGGGATCACTGGAGATATTGATCAACAATGCGTCCTATTTTATGGAATCTTCCATTAAAACGGAGGGCCATGAATTATACGATCTGATGCATCAAATTAATTTTAAGGCTCCTTATATTCTAACAAAGGAGTTTGCCAGGCAATGCGGGCATGGCCACGTTATCAATCTGCTGGATACCAAGATCGCAAAAAACTACACTCAGCATTTCGATTATCTGCTCACCAAAAAGACGTTAGAGTCCTTTACAAATATAGCGGCCACACAATTGGGACCTGATATTCGCATAAACGGTATCGCTCCCGGCCTGGTATTGCCACCGGAGGGTAAATCTGATAATTATTTAAAGAAAAAAGCGCACGAGATTCCATTGCAGCACACCGGCTCACTTGAGCAACTCGAAAAGGCGCTGGAATTTCTGGTACAAAACGAATTTCTGACAGGGCAAGTTATATACGTGGATGGTGGTGAACATCTTTAACCACCCTGATACGAATACTCAGAATGATTATCCTTCAATATGCGTTTGCAGCAATTAATCATCACAAAATAAATAAGTATGGCCGTAAAACTGACTGAGATTGAAATTAAAAACATGCGGGTGCGGGCGATTTTGGGCATCAACGACTGGGAACGTGAAAAAAAGCAGGACATCGTTATCTCCATTCGATTCAAATATGATGCAGCAGCTGCAATCAAAAACGATGAGGTCCGGGAGGCCGTAAATTATAAAACTATCACGAAACGGATCCTCGATTTCGTCGAATCCTCAGATTACTTCCTGATCGAAACACTCACCGATACACTTTACGAAATGATTAGCGAGCTGGATGGAGTAAAGAAAACGCACATTACCGTCGAAAAACCACATGCTCTGCGTTTCTGTGACAATCTTATCGTACGGCGAACCGATTATGATGAATAGCGCCGTTATTGCCCTAGGTTCTAATATTGAACCGGAAAAACATATCGAACAGGCGCTGCATGCCATTGCGAAAGCGTTTCAATTGCGCGATAAATCGGACTTCATTTACACGGCTCCTATAGGCATACAGGAGCAACCTAATTTCCTGAATGGAGTAGCTCTCGTCGAAAGTGATGCGGATCAAGAAACTATTATTGACCGGTTAAAGCAAATTGAAGACACCATGGGCCGCGATCGCAGTAGAGAGAAGTATGGACCGCGATGTATCGATCTGGATCTGGTCGTCTTCAACAGCTGCATCTTGGATAAAGACGTCTATAATCGCGACTTCCTGCAACGGGCCATTCACGAGGTGCTGCCAGAGCTCGAAATTGATGGCCGGAGAACCGAATGACATTACAAATTCGCAAAAAATCGGATTTAAGGCTTTTAGACCGCAAAAATTATTTGGGAATGGGCTGAATAAGCTCCTCACTGTTGTTATCCGGGTTATTGACATCCTCCGATACCCGGTTGACAGCCATTTCGGTCATGGAAAAGCTTCCCAGAAATTGTTTGATATCTGAAACTTCTATCTTCTTATCAGAAAGCCAGGCCTTATAATGTTCCGGACGCAGCATCAACGGCATGCGATCGTCCACCGGCTGTACCAGTGCATTGGCCTCGACTGTGAGCATTGCACAGGAATAAACATCCCGCCCGGAGGCCGATTTCCAAATCGAATAAACTCCGGCAAAGGCCATTAAGTCATTGGACAGCAATCGAATGTAAAAGGGAGTGCTTTTCTTTTTTGTTGTCTTCCATTTGTAGAAACCATTAGCAGGAATCAGGCATCGGCGATGGGCCAAGCATTCGACCAGCCAATCATTTTCCTCAAGAGATTCCACGGGATATTCAAAATTTTCGATCCCTTCCGTCTCATCGTCGGCCTCGGATGGAATCAATCCCCATTTAAAATTATAAATATTTCGCACTCCGTCCTCTTCGTAGACTACGGGAATCAGGGAACCCGGTGTGATATTATACTCTGATTCAAAAAAATCGTCCCGTTCCGTGGACACTTCAAACAATTGTTCTACTTCCACTTTTGATGATTTCAATACAAATCGATCACTCATAATCGCAATTCTTTAGACTTTTACGCTTTTTCGTGTAGATTACAGCGCTATTTTTAGCACCTATAATAATGTAACCGTTTGAGAACGTCTAATGTTTCTTTGTCATGAATATCTTCATCAATAACCAAGAACAGCGTCTAAGAGCAGGCTGGCGGTTGCTGGTACAGTTCATCCTAATGTTCTTAATCACAGGATTTTTCCAATTGGGAATTATGCTGGTTTGGAAGAGCTCACTTAGCCTGGAACAAACCATCCCCCTGTTTATTGGAATTTTAACCAGTGTGTGGATTGCGGCCCGCTTTTTTGATGGGCGATCACTTGTTGATTATGGACTTGAATTCGATCGGCGGTGGGAGAAAGAATTCTTAATCGGTACCGGAATCGGGCTTTTTGCTATGGGAGCCATATTTCTTGTAGAATGGTTGGCGGGATGGCTGACTGTCAGTGGGTTTGGCTGGCAAGAATCAACGAATTTCGGCTGGAAGCTAGCAGCCGCTTTTGTAGCAATGCTGATGGTTGGATTTCACGAAGAGCTTTTATCCCGCGGATACCAGATTTTAAATATTACAGAAGGCCTCCGTTATCCCCAATTGGGATCCCGATGGCCGGTCATTATTGCTATTTTAGCTACTTCTTTACTCTTCGGATGTCTGCACCTGGCTAATCCCAACGCTTCGGCGGTATCTACTTTTAATATTGTGCTGGCCGGCATTGCACTGGCAATTCCATATGCGTTAACGGGCAGTTTGGCTTTTTCTGTTGGTCTCCATTTCAGCTGGAATTTTATGCAGGGCGGTATCTGTGGTTTTCCGGTCAGCGGAATGAAATTCCAAACCTCGATCCTACGAATCAGCCAAGCCGGCACTAAGCTTTGGACGGGAGGTAAATTTGGTCCCGAAGCCGGTCTGATGGGAATCATGGGGATTGCAATAATGATCCTACTCTCTTGCGTTTATATTATGGCCACACGGGGGCAACTCGGTATCGCGGAACGTTTTAAAACGGATTATCAACCAAAGGTGAAATCAGATGAGCATAAACTGTAGGTTTTGTATATTCCCTCACCTGATGACATCGCTTGTTGTTGAAGCGATGTATTTTTGAAACATAATGCTAATTAAATGAAAGGTAGAGAACGTTGAAGTTTGAAGAAATGACGTTAAGCCCCGAGATCATGAGCGGGCTTCAAGATGTGCACTATTCTGAACTTACTGAACTACAAGAAGAAGTGATTCCTGCCGTACTTAACGGCAAGGATGCGTTGATCAAGGCAAATCCTGGTGGAGATAAAAATGCTTCATTTATTGTGCCTGCACTCGAAAAGATTAGTCAAAAGGAAAATAAAGAAGGAACTTCGGTATTGGTGCTCACACCCAATCCAAAGGAAGCCAAAGAGCTCGACGAACTTGTCTGGGCAATGGGATATCATGCCCAAATCGAATGTGCTTCCATCGATCTGGACGGGGAGCCGAAGGAACAAACCGAAGCCCTGGAGAGTGGCGTGGAGGTCATTGTGGGCAATCCGGGCCCCCTGTCGGAAATTATGCAAAAGGAGCTTTTCATTTTCCGTAATATAGATTTGCTGGTAATTGATTCGGCGGATGAAATGATTTCGCTGGGTTTGGTTACTAAGATTGAAAATATTAAAAAACGGGTCATTAGCGATCCCCAAATCCTGATATATACCGGTAAACTAACGGATGAAGTTAAGACTCTTGCAAAAGAATACCTGGAGGAGCCGGAAGTACTGGGATTTGAAAATATTGGACGTGAGGCTGTTGCCGAACCCCCAAAGCTGGACAACAAGCTTACCCACGGATATATTTATGTCCCTAACCGGATGAAGATTTCCACGCTGATGGCACATGTTGATGATACGCCTACGGATACTTGCGTTATCTTTACGGCCTCTAAGCGAGGAACGGACCGGTTATATCGTATTTTCCGTAAACACAACCTGAAAGCTACCAGCCTTCATGGCAAGCTGTCCGACGAAAAGCGCGCCCAGCGATTTGCCAATTTTACCAACGGCGATGTGCAGTATCTTTTGGTTGCGGATATCCCTGCTTCTGAACTGGATCTTGAACGGGTAACACAAGTAATTAATTACGATGTACCCAATGATCCGGATGAATACCGCTATCGCGCGAGCCTGGTTGGACACGGAAAAGCTTCCCGTCTGGTTTCGTTGGTATCAAAACAAGATCGCAGTGACATCAACAAACTTGAAAACGCACTTGGTAAGGCACCAAAAGAATTGCCACTACCCGATGCAATCAAGAAACAATTGAAAGAGCGTAAAAAAAAGAAGAAATCCGGAAAGAAATCCAGGAACAAAAAACAGCGAGGTCGTGGCAGAGGCAGCAAAAACGGCCGGGGTAAAAAGAAGAAAAAAGATGATGAAATGCATCTGCCGCGCCCCAGCTATGACAAACTTAGCGGCGGACGAAAGGGCGATACCCCAAAAGATGAAAAATCGACGGTTATCGGTCTTATAAAAAAACTTTTTTCATAACCGGATTAGCCAACGATAAATCTTATAAAAAAAAGCCCCGACGCTAAATCGGGGCTTTTCAATATCATTCCTGAAATGATCTCTGTTATGCGGTCATTCGCTTCTGCTTCTCAGCCTCAGCAAAAACAACATCCTTAATCGCATCAAAACCTTCCAGCGTTTTTTTGATATGTTCTTTCGTATGAGCAGCGGTGGGAATCAAGCGTATTAATACGGTACCCTTAGGCACGACCGGGTAGGCCACACCACTCACAAAGATGCCGTGCTCTTCGCGCATTTTCTTCATAATGAGTGTACAAAGATCAGTGCTACCCTGCGTCAAAACAGGTGTAACCGGACATTCGGCCGGCAGAACATTATAACCGATATCCCGGAGACCGTCGCGAAGCATGTTCGTATTTTCCCAAAGTTTTTCTCTCCATTCAGGATGAGCTTTAATCATTTTCAGTCGCTTACGCGCCGATTTAACGATTGGCATTGGTACCGACTTGGCAAAAATCTGACTACGTACGTTGGCTTTTAAAAACTCGACAACCCGCGGCTCGGTAGCAACAAAAGCGCCAATCAGGGCAAATGCTTTGGCAAACGTCCCGAAATAAAGATCAATGCCATCATGACAACCCAAATGCGTTCCGGTACCCGATCCGTCTTTGCCCATCGTACCGACTCCGTGCGCATCGTCCACCAGCAGTCGAAAAGGATATTTTTCCTTAAGAGCGATCATCTCTCTGAGAATACCGAGATCTCCGGTCATCCCAAAAGCACCCTCGGTGACCACCAGTACGGCGGAATCGTCCTTTTTATTACGATGTGCCCGTTCTAACTGCTTTTTAAAACTTTCAATATCGTTGTGCTTAAACACATACTTCTCGGCCATGGCAAGCTGCTTACCATCTACGATACAGGCATGGCTGAGTTCGTCATAAATCAAAAAGTCATTGCGGTCAACCAGGGCATGAATGATACTCATAATCCCCTGGTATCCATAGTTTAGCAACAGGGCATCGGGTTTGTGAACAAAATCCGCCAGCTCTTCTTCCAGCTTTTCATGCTCAGACGTATTACCGGTCATCAAGCGGGCTCCCATTGGACTACTCAGGCTGTAATCCTGGGCAATTTCGGCATCATAATTTTTCACTTCCTCATTGCTCCCAACACCCAGGTAATCGTTGATACTCCAGACAACAACATCCTTTCCGTTAAATTTCATCACGGGGCCCAGCGGTCCCTCAAGCTTGGGATAGGTATAATATCCATATCCTTCAGAAGTAAATTCACCTAGTGGGCTGGGTCTGCCCTGAAGCTTGTCAAATAAATCCATAAAATTGCAAAACTATTGCTTTGGTTATAAGTAGATGATTCTGTACTGATTAAGCGCCATAACACCCTGTAAAAACATTTAAAAAAGGTAATGAAATTTCCCTTATTCTCAAAAACGATACATTTCAGGGAATTACTTAATAAGTAACTAAAATTACTGTATTTACAAGAATCCCAATCACTATTTTTAATAAAACCTTGATCAATGTTTAGGATACTAACAAAAGCGACTTAGAACAAATGAAGAAATCAATGACACCAAAAGCAACTTTAATTGCACGGGGATCACTGCAGGATTTTTGGGGATATTCCAAAGAAGAAGCTACTTCACAAGCATTAGTCTTTGAATTGCACCCGGCTGTCAAAGATTTGATCGAAGCCAGCGGTATCCCGCATACTGCCATATTCGGTTTGACGGTGAATGGAAGCCGGCAAACACTCGATTATAATGTTGGAGAAAATGATGTCATTACGATTTACCCTTTCGAGGAGAGCGATCGTTCCGAATTGGATTCGATCTTTTCTCAACCGCGCTCGTTCGTCGTTGATGTACACTTAGGCAAATTAGTGAAAAATATGCGTTTACTGGGATTGGATACCGTTTTTAATAAAGACTGGACAGATGATAACCTAATTCGAATTTCAAACGAGCAGCACCGAATGCTTCTTACCCGGGACATTCAGCTGCTCAAAAATGGAAACACACAGTTCGGTTATTGGGTACGCTCGCAGAATCCCGATGAACAAATAAAAGAACTTTTTCGACGATTTTCGTTAGCCGGGTACCTGGCTCCTTTCAGCCGGTGCATGAAATGCAATGGGTTGTTGAATGAAGTGCCGCTTTCCAGGATAGAAGACCAGGTACCACCGAAAGTAAAGAAGTGGCAATCTCGGTTTTTCCGGTGCCGTGATTGCGGCCAGGTCTACTGGAAGGGTTCTCATTTCGAGAAGTTACGGGAGAAGGTAACAGAGCTAACACAAATTAGCGACGGATAAGTCCGAAGATCATAATCAAAAACCCCGGTAAAAGAAGTTTCCCAGGCCCATAGTAAAAACGAGGCATCCGTAAATGGCGTGTTCCACGGTTACCCAAAATAACGACTCGGTTCTCATGTAGGTAATCCCAAATAACAGTCCGGCCCCAAAACTAAGGCCTATGGCAACCCAGTTGTGAAAAACAATATGGAGAAAAGAAAATGCGATAGCACTGGTAATTACCGTAGCATATTTTAGCGTCATAAGATGATCGAACCGGTGAAAGAAGTAGGTTCGGTAGATAAATTCCTGCGGAAGGGCCGATAGAACAGGGTATAAAACCATGATCACCATCCAAAGTATGGGACGATGAACAGGCAGATAAAAAAATTGGTCCGGTTGTATGAGCCAAATTAATCCTGCCAAGATAATAGTTACCCCAATCGACCGTAAC
>DATFLI010000421.1:0-9794 GCA_035267805.1 Balneolaceae bacterium
GAAAATTTCATTGCGAATTTCAGTAATTATGGGGATAAAACCGTAGATCTTTTTGCCCCAGGCGTAGATATCTATTCCACCGTACCTAATAACAAATACAAGCGTGAAGACGGCACCAGTATGGCATCTCCGGTAGTCTCAGGTACCGCAGCCTTGATTATGGCCTATTACCCGAACCTGACACCACAGCAAGTCAAGGATATCATTCTGAAAAGCACCAAAAAATATCCGAACCTGCAAGTGATCGTTCCGGGCGGAAACAATTCGGATGGAAATAAAAAAGAACCATTTGCTGATTTGTCCGTTTCGGACGGTGAGGTAAATGTTTATAACGCTCTGCAAATGGCAGCCAAGATGAGTAAAAACTAAATTCCAATTTTGTTTCCCGTATTTCTAGGAAACGTTAGCGGCCTGGTAGCGTTTATCGATACCTGAATTTACAGCATTAAGGTAAGCGTAAGCATCGTGCTGCAATCCTCCATCGGGCAACCATTCGGCTAAGGGACCGAGAGTCTGCATGATAGAATCCGCAAAAAAGGGAGGGACTTCGGTCGTTTCTTGCTCAAAAAAGGCCCTGAATTGGCGATCAGTCTTCAACATCTCAATTATTTTACCGTAATATCGAGCATGTCTCTTTCCCTGGGTATTTGCCCGAAAGTAATTCAACATTTTTACGGTTATGCCCCTATTATTTAAAAATCTTCTTGCGATAGCTCTGTTTGAATACGTGTAATCAAATAAATCCTTGAGATGAGTAAAGAAATCCACCCATTCATAATTTTTGGGCCGCACATTCATCGCACTATCATTATTAAGCAGCGAAAATGGAAATGGTACCATTCGTCCCTCCGATTGATATTCAAGATTTAGCGGTACACTTCTTCCGTAGGCCGTTAACATATTATAAGTAGGGAAAATACCGGGGCAACGATCAATAAACTCTTTGGTCAGTTCAAAAGGACCACTCCCCTCATCGCTGTCGAGCCCTAACACAAAATTACCCTGAACATAGGGAATATACTCCTGTATCATGTTGATTTTTTCAGCCACCCGCTCAACTTTCTCCATCCCTACAATCTTTCTCATACGAGATTTAATTCCCAGGTCAAACCAAGACTCAATGCCGGGTAACATTGCCACAAAACCATTCTTCTTAAGTCGCTTTACATTCTCTTCGCCCAAAAGTGCAAGTGAACTCTCGGCTATAAACCGGATACTGCCTTGCGGTACTGCCTCTTCAATGGCACTTAAATAATCATCGAAACGTATAGCAAAATTAGGGTCATGCCATCCTACAATAGGTTTTCTAAATTTTGTCCTTAAAAAGCGGAGATCTTCTTTGATCTTTTCGTAAGAAAGCGGCTGATACGGAACAACCGAATCTATGCAAAAGCTGCAGGTATAGGCACATCCCAGGCTTCCGATCATAGGTACAATTTTCAAATACGGTGCTTTCTGTAACATACGTTCAATATGTTCCCACCGTTCTTGAACGCCGGGTAGACCCTCGGGGTGATGATCACTGCTAACGTAGTCTCCCAATTCACCGGGTTTGTGCAGACAGTGCTCTTTGACAACTTCTTCGACCAAATCACGATTGGCAAATCCAAACACATAATCGAAATATTTACTGGAATCCTCCGGATACGAGCGGGCATGCGGACCTCCAAGTGCCGTCGGTATCCCCTTGGTTCGAAAATAATTGCTTAATGCATAGGCAACAATGGCACTTGTAGTGAAGGCGCTAAAAATAACCAAATCGACATCTTCAGGGATATCCTCATACAGATTTTTGTATCCAGAATAATGGGTCAGGAAAACCTCATGTCCGGCCTGTTCAAGCCAAACTGCAATAACTTGCGGCATGATGCTCGCAGAATTGACACGCATAATTCGTGCATACATCGAGTTTGCCGGTGAGTTGGCCAGAAGCTCTATTATACCGATTCGAAGCTTTTTCATATTGATCCCTCACCAATTATTCCATTTGCTACTGTTCCCAACGAAAGGCAATGGAAGCAAATAAATATTATTTACAAATCATTTTTTTAATCGTTTTTATATTACCTAATAAGGGAAGTTAAAACAAGTAAAAACTTGTATTTAAATGAAGAACCTGGTTTCTCTTAATTCCAGGGAAACCAGGTTCTTTAAACTCTTCTACGGTATTAAGAAGACTGCTAAGTCCCAAAAACCCAGGATATTTTTTTCTCTTACTCTTCAGCTTCAACTTTTTCCTGTTCCGTTTCATCATTCCATGAGTACGGATAGCTCGGATCATCCAGCTTTTGAGCTTCTTTCGTTAAGTGCAACGGGTGGAAGGTATCAATCATCACCGCATACTCATCGGTACGTTCTTTACCGATACTTCCCTCATATTTGCCGGGATGCGGTCCGTGCGGAATACCACCGGGATGTTGCGTGATACTGGCTTCATCAATTCCCTTACGGCTCATAAACTCCCCTTCCACATAATAAAGTACTTCATCCGAATCAACATTGGAATGGGCATATGGAGCCGGTATCGATTGGGGATGATAACTAAACTTACGCGGACAGAATGAACATACCACATAGTTTGTGCCTTCAAAAGTTTGATGCACGGGCGGCGGCTGATGAATTCGACCATTGATAGGCTCAAAATCCTTGATATTGAAAATCCAGGGATACAAATATCCATCCCAACCAACGACATCAAAGGGATGATGCTTATACCAATATGAAGTATAACGTCCTTGTTTTTTGATACGGACTTCGAATTCTCCTTCTTTATTTACGAAAATGGGTCCTTCGGGCCGGTGGATATCTCGCTCGCAATACGGACTATGCTCCTGGAATTGCCCTTTGGGTGTAAGATACCTTTTGGGCACATCAATGGGACCGGTCGAATCCACCGTCAGCATGCGATTTTTTTCCGTTTCAAAAACCATCTGATAAATCGTGCCACGGGGAATAAAAATATAATCACCATATTCAAAATCGAGTTTACCGAACATCGTTTGGATATATCCTTCGCCTTCGTGTATAAACAGCAACTCGTCATGCTCCCCGTTCTTGTAGTAATAGTCCATCGGCTCGGTGGGACGCACAACTCCAATTTGAATATCATTATTGAAAAGAAGCACCTTACGCCCCATTACGGGATCGCCCCCTTCGGCAACGTTTGCCGTTCGCAAGTGGTGATGGCGCAGCATCCCTTCATCCCACTTTTCAATTTTAACCTCTTCCCCCTTCTCCACCTTGAATGTCTTTGTAGGGGGCTCATGATGATACAAAAGTGAAGAACTTCCATGGAAGCCTTCTGCACCAAACAGCTCCTCCTGATAAAGTTCTCCATCCTGCCGGCGAAATTGTGTATGACGTTTAGGTGGAATTTTTCCTAATTGATGATAAATCATGGCTGGCTCCTCTTAGAGTTAAATTTCAGATATTAAATCAACCAATACCCATTGCTCTTCAATCAAGCAGTATTTTAAACTTTCAGCAGTCATTGGTCAGTAATCAGTCGGCTGAAAGCTGAAAACTGACGACTGATAGCCATATCAAAGATTTCCGCGCCGGTCTTGCTCGCGTTCAATAGCTTCAAATAAGGCTTTGAAATTACCTTTACCAAATCCCCGAGCTCCTTTACGCTGGATAATTTCAAAAAACAAGGTTGGCCGATCGACAACAGGCTTCGAAAATATCTGTAACAAATAACCTTCGTTATCACGATCAACCAGTATTCCAAGGTCCTCAAGTTTGTCAACAGGCTCCTCAATTTTTCCCACACGGCTTTCCAGCTCTTCGTAATAAGTTGTCGGCACATGAAGGAATTCCAGTCCTCTACTCTTTAATTCATTGACCGTTTTGATAATATCACCTGTCAGCAGGGCAATATGCTGCACTCCGGGGCCTTCATAAAAATCCAGAAATTCTTCGATTTGGGATTTCTTTTTGCCTTCGGCCGGTTCATTGATTGGAAATTTAATCATACCGCGTCCGCCTGCCATCACTTTAGACATAAGCGCAGAATACTCGGTAGAAATATCTTTATTATCAAAATGGATATACTGTGTGAAGCCCATCACATCGCGGTAAAAATCTACCCAGTCGTTCATCTTACCCTTTTCGACATTTCCAACACAGTGATCTACAAACTGCACTCCTACAGGTTCCACGTTCTTCAGAGCAGAATCCAACTCCTGGAAACCCGGCATAAAAATTCCGTTGTATCCCGATCGGTCGATCAGTGTATGGATAGTTTCTCCATACGTAGAAATAGCTGCCTTGCGGATTTTACCATACTCATCTTCTAAATCATGCGGCTCCTCTACGCCCCGGGCGCCGCGCTTCACCGTTTCCTTGTATGCCCGATCCACATTGTTTACATGCATAGCAATATCGCGAACGCCATCTCCGTGCTTAGCCACATGTTTTGCAATTGGAGATTTACTATTCAGGGGGGCTGTCAGCAAAAAACGGATATTACCCTGTTCCAACAGGTATGACACACGATCACGGGTTCCGGTTTCCAACCCGCTAAAAGCCTTCAATTGGAAGCCGAATACCGTCTGATAAAAATGGCTGGCCTGCTTGGCATTACTGACATAATGCTCAATGTAATCAACGTCCTGCAGTCCCAAATGATCATCAAATTCCTCTTCCACAGGTCTTTTCAACGTAGCAGCTTGATTGGCATCCATCTTCATAGTCTCACCTTGCAAATTTTTTCATTAACTTTTTCATTACCTTAATATAGTATCCTGAATTTTACCTCTCAACTAGATTCGATACTATATTCTTACATGAGTTGTTTTAACGTTTAAAACTGTCTCTATTGCATGAATGTATTTGTTTAATTTCGCGTTCATATATAAGTTCGAGCCGAAAAAAGTTTTCATAAAATTTCATCACGATGAATGAAGAAGCCAAACAAGAAAAATTTCAGAAACGTATCGATAACGGCGAAAAAATAGAGCCGAAAGATTGGATGCCGGATCGTTACAGAAAACAACTTACAAGGATGATGTCACAGCATGCACACTCAGAGATTGTCGGTATGCTGCCGGAAGGCAATTGGATTACCCGGGCTCCTTCATTGCGACGGAAGATGATTTTATTATCCAAAGTTCAAGATGAAGCGGGCCATGGCCTTTATCTGTACAGTGCCACGGAAACACTGGGCACCAGCCGGCAAAAAGTTATTGATGATCTTTTGAATGAACGCGCCAAATATTCAAGTATTTTTAATTATCCTACACTCTCCTGGGCGGATGTTGCCGTCATCGGCTGGCTGGTAGATGGTGCTGCTATCATTAACCAGACTATGTTGGCTCGAAGTTCTTATGGTCCCTATTCCCGCGCGATGGTTCGTATTTGTAAAGAGGAAAGTTTCCACAAGAAACAGGGATACGAAATGGTCGCAACGATGGCCGACGGTACCCCCGAACAACAGGATATGATTCAGGATGCTGTGAATCGCTGGTGGTGGCCGACACTCATGATGTTTGGTCCTCACGATGCTGATTCGCCCAACAGCGCAGAACTCATTAAATGGGGCGTGAAGTCAAAAACGAATGATGAGCTCCGACAAAGTTTTGTTGATCGCCATGTACAGGAAGCACATACCGTAGGTTTGGAGCTTCCCGATCCGGATCTCAAGTTTAACGAAGAAACCGGGCATTGGGAATTTGGCGAAATTGATTGGGATGAATTTTGGAATGTGGTCAAAGGTAATGGACCTATGAATCGTGAGCGGGTGAACGCACGGCGTGAAGCCCACGAAAATGGTAAATGGGTCCGAGAGGCCGCAGAAGAATATGCACGTAAGAAACGTTTAAGTAAAGAGAAAGCATCATAATACTCGTGAGTGGTGAGTCCTGAGAAATCATACTCACGCTCAAGACTCAATATTCACAACTCAAGACTAAACAGAGAATATGAGCGAAAAGAATGATACAGAATCGAATGACACCCAATGGCCGTTGTGGGAGGTTTTTACCCAGCCAAAAGATGGCAAACCTCATGAACATGCCGGAAGTCTTCATGCACCGGATGCAGAAATGGCCCTCGAGAATGCACGTGACGTCTATTCGCGCCGCAACGAAGCAACCAGTATATGGGTAGTTCCAAGCGATCAGATTACGGCTTCCAGTCCGGAAGATAGCGGTCCGTTTTTTGATCCGGCTAATGATAAGCCATATCGGCATCCCCAATTTTATAGCGTACCAAGAGCAGCAAAACGAAGATCATGAGTACACAAACACAGACTTTAACAAAAAAAGAGGCCCTGTTCGAATATCTAACTCGACTGGCGGATGATCGCTTGATCCTGGGCCATCGCCTATCCGAATGGTGCGGTCACGGGCCAATCCTGGAAGAAGACATAGCACTGGCAAATATTGCACTCGATTATATAGGTCATGCTGCTTCGTTATATGAATATGCCGTAGAAATTGAGGATGAGGGAAGAAACCGCGATGACCTGGTTTATTTCCGTAATGATGTTGAGTACAAAAATCTAAAAATGGTAGAATTACCCAAAGGTGATTTTGGATTCACCATTGCTCGTCAATTTCTTTTTTCAGCCTACAGCTATTTTCTCTATGAGAAGCTAGCTGAAAGCCATGACGATCAATTTAGCGGAATGGCCCGAAAACATCTCAAAGAAGTAAAATATCATCTCCGTCACAGTCGTGAGTGGGTCTTTCGTTTGGGAGATGGTACAGAAGAGAGTCACCGACGCACCCAGACTGCGTTTGATGAATTATGGACCTATATCGGCGAATTCTTCTATACGGATGAGGCTGATGAGTTACTTCAAAATGAGGGGCTCGCTGCCGATACAAATAGTTTCCACTCGGAATGGAAGAATCTGGTAACCGATGTGTTGGAAAAGGCCACCCTTGAGGTGCCCGATTGGGATCAATATATGGCGGAAGGCGGTCGAAAAGGATTACACACCGAGTACCTGGGACACCTACTGGCGGAAATGCAACACCTGCGCCGGTCTTATCCTGATGCGAAATGGGAATAAGAAATATTGACTGATTATTCGAATGATTTAGTTTATGCCTAAAGCGCTGACCAAATACAACAAAGATGATATTTGGAATTTACTCTCAGAAATTACCGATCCGGAGATCCCTGTTCTGACTATTGTAGAGTTAGGTATAGCTCGCAGTGTTGAAAAGGAGGACGACAAATTTGTCATTAGAATTACTCCTACCTATTCCGGATGTCCTGCGATGGACGCCATCGAGAAAGAAATCCATAAAAAGCTGCGCCTTAATGGAATACAAAATTATGAACTGAAAAAGGATTTTTCAGAAACATGGACAACCGACTGGATGCCGGATGAAGCCAAGCAGAAGCTACAGGAATATGGTATTGCACCACCGGGTAAAACAGAAGAAGGAGATAATTTTCTAAGTAGCCTGAAAGAAAATCCCAAAAAGGTTCCATGCCCTTATTGTGGGTCTAAGAACACCAAGTTACAAAGCGAATTTGGATCTACTGCTTGCAAAGCACAA
The DNA here is from genome assembly GCA_035267805.1 of Balneolaceae bacterium. Lineage (GTDB taxonomy): Bacteria > Bacteroidota > Rhodothermia > Balneolales > Balneolaceae > Fodinibius. The sequence continues at coordinate 7,515 of DATFLI010000421.1, forward strand.
TACTATTGTCAAGACTGCAATGAGCCATTTGAACATTTCAAATGCATCTGAATTACCGTCGATCAGAATTATCATTTAAAACTTTACAACTACTGAGTGGGTCTCAAAAAATTCTTTACGGAGACTGGAACCGGTCTTAACAGGGATCTCAATAATAAAAAGTAATTTTCGATTTATGGGCAACGAACTCGTTGAATCAAAACTGGAAAATGGAGTTTTTACTCTCACATTAAATCGACCTGAAAAGCTCAATAGTTTTATTGAGCCAATGGCCCATCAACTACAAGATGCGCTGTCAGAGGCCGGTAAAAAAGGCTCCGTTCGCTGCGTATTGTTAAGTGCCAAAGGTAACGCTTTTTGTGCGGGACAAGATCTGCCTGAAGTTGTCAATAAAGGCGATGATTACGAGCTTGGGGATACCGTGCGGGAAAGCTATAATCCAATAATTAAAGCGATTCGACACTTAGAAAAACCGGTAGTTTGTGCGGTTAATGGTACGGCTGCCGGGGCCGGAGCCAACATTGCTTTTGCTTGCGATATTGTGTTGGCTTCAAAAGAAGCAGTCTTTGTTCAATCCTTCAGTAAAATTGGTCTCATTCCGGATAGCGGAGGAACTTTCTTGCTCCCGAGACTTGTAGGACTACAACGGGCCAACGTAATGTATTTATTGGATGAAAAAATCACACCGGATCAGGCAGTCGAAATGGGACTTATATACAAAGCGGTTGAAGCGGATGACTTAATGGAAGAGGCCTATAAGATCTGTCAAAAACTAGCCTCTATGCCTACCAACGGCTTTGGACTTTATAAACGGGCAATAAATCAGGCATTTATCAATAATCTCGATGAACAGCTCGAAGTGGAGGCCGATCTTCAAACCCAAGCTGGAAAAACAAACGATTACAAAGAAGGAGTACAGGCGTTTCTGGAGAAACGAAAGCCTGATTTTAGAGGTCACTAGACATCCAACTCTCAAATATTGTCGTGATAAAATAAAGGTTAAATTTATTTTTTGACCAAGTGTCGAAAACAGATTTTCAGCATCCATTAAAGATTGGTTTTCGAAATTAAATCTTTATTTTCAGAGGCAGGAAAAGGAATGAAATAAGTTTGCAATATGAGTGAAAAAGTTATTGGGGTCGCAGGCGCAGGAACCATGGGTCAGGGTATTGCCCAAATCGCTTCCACCAACAATCATCAAGTGTATCTTTACGATGCTTACAGCGATCAATTGGGTAAAGCCAAACATGATTTACGAAAGATTCTGCAGCGCCAGGTGGAAAAGGAAAGAATGACGCAAGACGAAGTGGATGGCATTATGGAACGTATCCATTTTGTTGATGATTTGAACGATTACAAAAATTGCGGTCTGGTTATTGAAGCTGTGGTCGAAGACCTGGAGATCAAACAGGATGTGCTTCAACGACTCGAGGGTATCGTCCCTCGCGATTCCATCCTGGCCACCAACACATCATCCATCTCTATTGCTTCCCTCTCCTCAGCATTAAAAAAACCTCAACGTTTTCTCGGCATCCATTTCTTTAATCCCGCCCCAATCATGCCATTGGTCGAAATAGTACCGGGTATTTCAACTACTGAAGAAACTACCAAAGCAGCCCGAAAACTAATCGACGGCTGGAAAAAAACTACTGTTTTAGCAAAAGATACACCAGGCTTTATTGTTAATCGTGTAGCCCGGCCTTTTTATAGCGAGGCCATACGCCAGCTCGAAGAAGGTATTGCTGACGTGCCTACTATCGATTGGGCCATGAAAGAGATCGGAGGATTTCGTATGGGGCCCTTTGAGCTGATGGATTTTATCGGCCATGACGTCAATTACAAAGTAACGGTAAAGGTATTTGAAGAATTTTTCTATGATCCCAGATTTAAACCATCATTCACCCAGAAAAGGATGGTTGAAGCAGGATATCTCGGTAAAAAATCAGGAAAAGGATTTTATGATTATAGGGAGGATGCCCAAAACCCCCAACCAACGAAAGACAAAGAACTTGGACAAAAGATCGTAGATCGAATTGTGGCTATGCTCATCAACGAAGCGGCCGATGCTGTATTTATGAATGTAGCCACAGTTGAGGATGTGGACCTGGCCATGACTAAAGGTGTCAATTACCCAACAGGGCTGCTTAAATGGGCAGATGAAATTGGGCTGCACGATGTATTGGATCGTTTAACAGCCCTGCAAACGGAATATCGTGAAGATCGATATCGGCCAAACCCATTGATTAAGCGGATGGTCCGAAACAATAAAACATTTTATTA
>DATFLI010000422.1:0-7006 GCA_035267805.1 Balneolaceae bacterium
AAAGCGAAAAAGTAATTCATGTCCAAACGAACACTTGTTACGTCTGCCTTGCCCTATGCTAACGGGCCCATTCACTTAGGTCACCTGGCCGGTGCTTACCTGCCTGCTGATTTGTATGTCCGCTACAAAAGGCTGACCGGCGAAGATATTATCCACATATGCGGCTCCGATGAGCATGGAGTACCTATCACTATTGCAGCGGAAAAAGAAGGAGTCAGTCCACAGGATATTGTAGACCGTTACCACACGCAGAATGAGCAGTCGTTCGAAGATTTTGGAATATCTTTTGATTATTACGGACGCACCAGTGATCCGGTTCATCACAAAACCTCCCAGGAATTTTTTCTTAAGCTGTACGAAGATGGCGTTTTCGTAAAAAAAACAGAAGAACAATTGTATGATCCTAAAGCCGAGATGTTTCTGCCTGATCGATATGTCAAAGGTACCTGTCCTAACTGTGGCTATGAAGAGGCCTATGGTGATCAATGTGAAAATTGCGGAACATCCCTCTCTCCTACCGAACTGATTGATCCGGTCAGTGCGATTACCGGAGACATCCCCGAGACACGAAAAACGGAGCACTGGTATTTGCCGCTGGGCGATTTTCAGGAGAAACTTGAGAAGTGGTTGGATACGCGGAAGAATTGGAAACCCAATGTAGAAGGACAAGTTAAGAGCTGGCTCAACGATGGACTTACCGATCGTGCGGTAACACGGGATCTCAGCTGGGGGGTGCCGGTGCCGCTAGACGATGCAAAAGGTAAGGTATTATATGTCTGGTTTGATGCCCCCATTGGTTATATCTCCGCGACCAAACAATGGGCTGAACAACAGGGCAATCCCGACCTTTGGAAAACCTATTGGCAGGATAAAGACACCGACCTTATTCACTTTATCGGTAAGGATAATATCGTCTTTCATTGTATCATGTTTCCTGCAATGCTGATGGCGCACGGCGATTATGTCTTACCCAAAAATGTACCTGCCAACGAGTTTTTAAATCTCGAAAGCAAAAAACTGTCAACCTCCCGGGGCTGGGCAGTTTGGCTTAATGAATATCTTGAAGATTTCGAACCTGATCTGCTTCGCTATGTACTGGGAACCATCCTGCCGGAAACCAAGGATTCCGATTTTTCATGGGAAGACTTTCAGAACAAAGTTAACAGTGAACTAGCCGATATTCTCGGAAACTTTGTTTATCGTACTACTTCCTTCACTGAAAAATATTTTAATGGCGTGGTTCCGGAGCTAGCCAATCCCACCGAAGAAGATAAAGAGGCGCTGGCACAGATTAAGACGCAAAGAGAAAAGATCAGTGCAGCCTATGAGAAATTCCGGATGCGGGAAGCCATTGCCGAAACCATGAATCTTGCCCGCGTCGGCAACAAATATTTTACGGATATGGAACCATGGCGAACCCGCAAAGAAAATCGAGAGGCTTGCGGTAATACCCTGCATGTTTGTCTACAGATTACCGCAGCACTCAGCCTTCTTTTTGATCCCATCCTGCCATACAAGATGGCAGAGTTGCGTGAAGAGTTAAATATTTCAAAAAAGCCGGAATGGGATGAAATTACTGATTCCATCATTGAAAGCGGTTCAGAAATCAAAAAAGGTGCAATTCTTTTTGAAAAAATCGAAGATGAACAGGTCGAAGCGCAATTACAGAAACTAAAAGATCGTGCAATGGAAACCTCTGACGAACAGAATTACGAGCCGCTCAAAGATGAAATTGAGTTTGATGATTTCATGAAAATCGATCTTCGAGCCGGTAAGATTATAGAGGCCTCAGCAATAGAAAATGCAAATAAGCTTTTAAAATTGAGTGTTGACCTAGGATTCGAAACCCGAACTATTGTCTCGGGCATTTCGAATGACTTTGACCCCGACGAGCTGGTTGGACAGCTTGTTTGCGTCGTTGCCAATTTAGCACCTAAAAAATTAATGGGTATCGAAAGTAATGGGATGATTTTGATGGCCGAAGAAGAAGATGGATCGCTCAAATTTGTGGAGACTGATGCTGAACCCGGCCGTATGATTTCTTAACACCGAATCATAATTCATATTCGGGTTTGAATAGCTTAAATACAGTCAGGTCATAAGGAATACGAATACGTATCCATTTTTTAGTTGATTATTATAACCCTTTGTCCCACTTTATTTAACATTTTTTGCCGAATTTGTATTTGGATGTAATCATCTTGCATTACATTTTATGGCTAATTTTATTCAACGAGTTAACCTTATTTAAAATAACCTAAACTAGGAGAAACGTATTGGCTCAAACAGACACTGCTTCACGAGGTAGCTGGAATTCTAAATTGGGATTTATCCTGGCAGCCGCCGGTTCGGCCGTTGGCCTCGGTAATATTTGGGGATTCCCGACGCAGGTGGCCTCAAACGGGGGAGCCGCCTTTCTGTTCATCTACCTGATTTGTGCTTTCGCTATCGGATTTCCTGTAATGGTTGCCGAAATAACGATCGGCCGCCGCACCGGTAAAAATCCCGTGGGTGCCTTTAATGTGTTGTCGGGTAATAAATTTATGTACTCTTTGATTGGTATGTGGGGAGTACTTTGCGGGGTTATGATTCTTGCATTTTACAATGTTATTGCCGGATGGACAATCAGTTATGTCTTTGAAGAGCTTTTCCATTTCGCGGGTATGAATGGATGGGCCGCGTATGTGGCAGATACCAATAATGGAATTATCAATGCGATCTTTTCTGTCCTTTTTATGTCAGCTACAGTCTCTATTATCGTAGGTGGAGTAAGTGATGGTATAGAACGGGCAACAAAGTTTATGATGCCGTTGTTACTGGTTATTTTACTCGTTTTGATTGGTTATGTTCTCTCGCAACCGGGCTCCGGCGTGGGACTCGAAGCTTATCTCTTTCCCGACTTTTCCAAAGTAGATGCAGGGCTGATATTTTCTGCTATGGGACAAGCTTTTTTCTCCTTGTCTTTGGGGATGGGGGCTCTGATTACCTACGGATCCTATCTTAGCAAAAATGAGAACATCCCGGAAGCGGCGGCTTATGTCACTTTAATGGATACCCTTATTGCTTTCCTGGCGGGTCTGCTCATACTACCCGCAATGTATATGGCCCAGGAACAGGGAGTTGCCATCTTTGATAAGGCCGGACACCTGCTGGCCGGTACAGCCCTGATCTTTCAAGTACTGCCAAAACTATTTCACGGGCTGGGCGGCGTACTTGGACTCATTTTCGGTGTGGCTTTCTTCATGTTGCTTAGTATAGCGGCACTCACTTCCACCATATCATTGCTTGAGGTACCGGTCTCCTATGCCATCGATGAATATAATATGCCGCGAAAAAAATCGGCACAGCTGATCGGGTTTGGAATATTGTTAATCTCTATCATCATTTCGTTCAAAATCTCTTTAATCGGCCTGTTTGTAACCATTTTTAACAATGTGGGACTACCCCTGGGGGGATTTCTTATTTGTACTTTTCTGGGCTATTACTGGAAAACGGATAACGCCCTTACTGAGATGGAATCAGGGTATTCATCCGTCAAACAAACAATTTTTTCTAAAGTTTGGCCCTTTTTTGTCAAAGTGATTTGTCCGTTGGCCATCTTGTATAACCTTTTAAATGCTCTTGGCGTAATTTCTTACCTGCAAAATTTGTTCGGATGACAATGAATCAAATCCATTAGAATTTTAGCTTGTGATACTAACCCACTCATGCTATTTTTGTGCCACCGAATTTGAAAAACTCTTAAGATAATATGGCGAAGGTTTCTACATCTAATTTCCGTACCGGAATGGTTATCGAGGTCGATAACGAACTGTATTCTATCGTTGATTACCAGCATGTGAAACCCGGTAAGGGCGGTGCTTTTATCCGCACAAAACTTAAGGGCGTAGTAAATGAAAAAAATATTGAAAAAACCTTTCGCTCAGGTGAAGATGTAATAGAAGTTCGGGTAGAGCATCAACCCTATCAATTTTTGTATAAGGATGCCAACCTGTATTATTTCATGCATCAGGATACCTATGAACAAATTCCGGTAGAGGAATCCCGGGTTGATAAACCCCAGTTTTTTGCCGAAGGTCAGGTTTGTACCCTCGTTGTAGATGTGGACAATGAGCAAGTTTTGTATGCCTATCCCCCCGACCAAATTGAGGTAACAGTATCAGATACTCGTCCCGGTCTCAAGGGAGATACAGCCCAGGGCGGCAGTAAACCGGCCACACTTGAATCCGGCGCAACCGTTCAGGTGCCCCTGTTTATCGATGTAGGCGACAAAATTAAAGTTGATACTCGTACTTCCGAGTACATCGAACGTGTAACATCTAACTAATTTTTTATCATGGATTTAAAAGAAATAAAAAAACTCCTCGATCTCATTGCCGAAAGTGAAGTCAATGAAGTATCAATTGAGGAGGGAGATTTTAAAATTAAGGTAAAAAAGAAATCTGATGTAGAGCAGCCTCAGATGCCCATTCAATACCAGGTGCCGGCTGCCCAGCCACAAGCAGCGCCACAACAAGCTTCACAAGGACAACCCGCACCGGCAGCAGGGAGCGGTTCTGAATCTGAAGAACGTTCCGAACCTTCCGGAAACGTGGTCAAATCACCTATCGTTGGAACATTTTATCGATCGCCCTCTCCCGACGATGATGCATTTGTACAGGTGGGCGACCATGTTGAGAAAGGCCAGACACTTTGTATTGTCGAGGCTATGAAGATTATGAATGAAATTGAATCTGAATATTCGGGAGAAATCAAAAAGATTTTAGTTGACGACTCCGAACCAGTTGAATACGATCAACCCCTATTTGTCATCGGGTAAAGCAGATAAAAATTCATGTTTAACAAAATTCTTGTCGCCAATCGTGGCGAAATAGCGCTTCGTATTATTCGTACTTGTAAAGAAATGGGGATTAAAACCGTGGCGATTTATTCTTCCGCCGATCGGGATAGTCTTCATGTTAAATTTGCCGACGAGGCTGTTTGTATCGGCCCCGCTCCAAGCAAAGAAAGCTATTTGAAAATACCCAGCATTCTGGCTGCTGCCGAAATCACCAATGCCGAAGCTATCCATCCCGGCTACGGATTTTTGTCTGAAAAGGCAGAATTCTCCCGTATCTGTGAAGAGCATGATCTAAAATTTATCGGTCCGGCCCCTGAAAGTATTGATGCCATGGGCAATAAGGCCCAGGCTAAAGATACCATGCAAGACAGCGGCGTGCCCACAGTGCCGGGCAGCGATGGAGTAGTCGAAAGTTATGAGGACGCCAAGAAAATTTGCAAAAAGATTGGCTATCCGGTCATTATTAAGGCTTCTTCCGGTGGCGGCGGACGTGGAATGCGTGTCGTTTATGAGGAGGAAAAGCTAAAACAGTCGTATAGCATGTGTAAGTCGGAAGCAGAAACCGCTTTCGATGATCCTGATGTATACATCGAGAAATTCGTGGAGGATCCTCATCACGTCGAGATCCAGATCCTGGCCGACCAGCATGGCAACGCCATTCACCTCGGGGAACGTGATTGCTCTCTCCAGCGACGTCACCAAAAGCTGCTGGAAGAATCACCCTCTCCCCTTATGACTCCCGAGCTGCGTAAGAAAATGGGAGATGCCGCTGTGGCCGCTGCAAAATCCGTAAACTATGAAGGCGCCGGCACAGTAGAATTCCTGGTAGATAATGACCTTAATTTCTACTTTATGGAAATGAATACTCGTATCCAGGTTGAGCATCCGGTTACGGAAGAAATTACTAATTATGATCTCGTGGCTGAACAAATTAAAGTAGCCGATGGACAGAAGCTCGACGGACGTGAACTGAAGATGCGCGGACATGCGATTGAATGCCGTATCAATGCAGAAGATCCCGAACATAACTTTCGTCCTTCTGCAGGAACTATTAGCGTATTTCACACACCGGGCGGTCATAGTGTGCGTGTTGATACCCATGCTTATGCGGGCTATCGTATTCCGCCGCATTACGATTCTATGATTGCCAAATTAATTGTAAGCGCACCCACTCGAAAAGATGCTATCAGCAGGATGCGTCGCTCTCTGGAAGAATTTGTTATTGAAGGAATAAAAACGACCATTCCTTATCATATTCAACTCATGGATGACAAAAATTTCCGGGAAGGTCATTTCAATACGCACTATCTCGAAGAATTTGAGTATAAACCCGAAAAAGCATAACTATTTATGAGCTATCCTAGCGATTTAAAATATACCAAAGAACATGAGTGGATCCGGGATAATGGTGACGGTACCGCCACAGTCGGTATCACCGATTTCGCACAGGGTGAATTAGGTGATATCGTATTTGTGGAGATCGAACCTGAAGGATTCGAATTTGATCAGGATGAAGTCTTCGGTACGGTTGAAGCGGTTAAAACCGTATCCGAACTCTTTGCTCCCGTGGCCGGTGAAATTGTCGAAATCAATGAGCGATTGGAAATGGAACCCGAATTGGTTAATGAGGATCCGTATGATAGTGGCTGGATGGTTAAGATATCAGTAAAGGATGCTTCCCAGTTCGACGATTTAATGTCGCCGGATGAATACGAAGAAATTATAGCTTAATTAACAATGGCACCTGTCTCACGGGGGCCATTTCTTTTATACCTATCCATAACTCATGCAACACCGACCTAAAGACTGGATACTTATACTCGATTTCGGTTCGCAGTACACACAGCTTATAGCACGTCGGGTTCGGGAGTTTAACATTTACTGTGAAATTCACCCGTTCGATGTCGATCTGGAAAAATTTTCAGATACCCCTCCCGAGGGTATCATTCTTTCCGGCAGCCCCAGTAGCGTAAATGATGAAGGGGCTCCCGGTTTAAATGAAGATATTTTTGATTGGGATGTGCCCGTACTCGGAGTTTGTTACGGGCTGCAAATTTTAGCGCACCAATCCATTCCCGGCAGCGTTGAAAAGGCGGAACGCCGTGAATTCGGTCGATCCGAACTTATCGTTGATGATTTTGGCGATCTCTTCCAACAGGTGCCGCA
>DATFLI010000423.1:0-4548 GCA_035267805.1 Balneolaceae bacterium
ATTTTTAGCCAAAAGCACCTGGTGGTACCGCGTGCGATCTTTTTTGTCTTCCATACCCGAAGGCGTTACATAAAACTCGCATCCCACAACCGGCTTTACATCATGCTTTTTTGCCTCATTAACAAACTTGGGCACGCCAAACATATTCCCGTGATCGGTGATGGCAATGCCCGGCATGCCATTATTTTTCGTCTTCTTAATTAACTGACTAATGCTCGCGGCACCGTCGAGCATACTAAATTGTGTGTGATTATGGAGGTGTGTAAAATCCATTCAGGCGCTTAGCTTAAGATCTGACTTTTGTTCTATTATACGATTCCTTCGCCAAAATATTAAGGTGAGATTCCGACTATTTTGTAATAACCGCAGGAGCTACATTACTTTCCAATAACCTGCAGAAAAACTCGGCGCTCTCGATGTCGATTATCGTGGTTGATGACCACCACCTGCTGCCAGGTGCCCAAAACCGGCTTTCCAGAATATAGCGGCACCGTGATCCCGGGTCCCATCATCGTGGCTCGCAAATGCGAAAACCCATTATCATCCCCCCATGTATCGCCATGTCTCGTTTGCTGATCATGCGGAGCAAATTCTTCGAGCTTATCCTTCATATCCTGCACCAGGTTTGGCTCAAATTCAATCGTCGATACCGACGCAGTAGAACCGATCGGGAAGACGTGAATAAATCCCTCTGAGAAACCGCTTTCTTTGGCCAACCTCAATACATCATCCGTAATATTCTGGATATCCGAAAACCCATCGGCGTCAATTGTGATTTCTTTGCTGATGATATCCATAGTATCTCTGTTTTAATTTGAATACTAAAGATTCTGAGACAGATTTAAGTTAACAATGAGGTTTCAATGATTATAAATTCACTTCAACCATCCATATTTACCTGTATGCCTTTTTTCTGATAGGGAGTATGCTTCTCCAAAAATCGTTGCAGGCTTTTGCTATATTTTGATCCCGTGTCTTTAAATCCCATCGAATGAGATCCAACCATTTTGACAAACATCTTCGGCTGTTTGGCAATTTCAAATAATTCCTGAGAATGCTTAAAAGGAACAACATCATCATCAACGCTGTGCGCCATAAAAACCGGCACGTCAACCTGGCGTAGATATCTTTGGGTATCGTATTCGAATTTCAACAGCCAATCGATGGGTAGCCAGGGATACATATCCGAACCCAAATCAACAGCGGAAGTAAACGTGGATTCTAAAATCAAGGCTGCAGGATTGTACAGAGCTGCTAAACGGGTGGCTACCGGACCTCCCAATGAACGTCCCATTATGATCATTTTTTTCTCATCTACTCCCAATTCATCAATTAGGAATTGCCGTGCTGCCGATGCATCCTCGTATGTAGCTTCCTCACTGGGTTTTCCCTCGCTCTGTCCATATCCCTGGTAATCAAAAACAACCACATTTATTCCCAGTCGATGGAACAACTCTATAGTTTCCAGGCGATCCGAAATGTTACCGGCGTTGCCATGACAATATAGAACGGTCACGTCAGCCGAATCAGCAGGCACCAGCCAACCGTGAATACGATTTCCTTCGCTGCTGATGGCTTGAAATTGCTTGAAGGCGAGTCCAACAGAAGAAGGCGTCTTATGCAGCCCTTTCTTTGGTTTAAAAACCAGCCGAGATTGAAATAAATAAATAAGCAGTATGATCGTGAGGTATATCACTGTAAATCAGGACCGATAGACACTAGGTTTATACTCTATGCTAACACTTTTTAAGCAGAAATGTTCTCACCCGGATGTGTATAGCCCCATCGGAGTGCAATTTACTTTCATACAGCACAAATTCTTTAACCGGAATTTCCGGAATTTGAAATTGTTTATGCTGATTAATAAACGACATCACATCCCGTTTTGCAACGCCATTCATCCTTGCCAAAGTAATATGCGGTTTAAAAGGTCGGCTTTCTGGCTCAAAGCCAATCAAACTGCATGCATCTTCGATCTTCTTTTGCAGCTCAAATAATTGCTTATTCTCTTCAACGCCAACCCATAATACTTTTGGCTGTCCCCTCTTTGGGAAATAGCCAAACCCGTCAAGAGACATCGTAAAAGGGGTGACATTAATCTTTCCAAGTGTTTGCTGAACTTCACGGGCTTTTCCATCTTCTGTATCTCCGAGAAATTTTAGTGTCAGATGATATTTCCCGTCCTGCCATCGCATACCCTCATTTGGCTGTTTAAGGGCTGATAAATGTTCTTTCACAGAATCCGGCAGTGGGAGGGCTATAAAAAGACGCATCAATAATACCGGACCTCAAAATCTTCGTATTCTTCATCAGCCTCCTCGATGGTGACGTCTATATCATCAACGCGACTGGCTCCAGGTCCCTGTTCGCATCGATTTACCATTTCCCGGATATGATCCATTGGGCCGGCAAAAACAGCTTCAACTCTCCCATCCGGCAAATTTTTAACCCATCCGAAAACTCCGACTTCCCCCGCATTTACACTCGCAAAGTGACGAAATCCGACACCTTGTACTCGACCTTCTATGAAAACATGAGCTTGCTGCATAAAGTAAAACTTCCCTTATTAATTCATTTGCACTCAACAAGTTAGTTTATACGCGCATCGTTAACGGGGCTAATGTAGCAATCTCTGAGGAAATTTCTAACTTTCAACGATTTATAACCAGAAAGTTTGTATAATTCCATAAACAAGGTAATCTATTTAGCTAAAGAGTCGTTTTCTCATGACCTTAACTCAACTTTCTTATGTAGTGGCAGTCGATCGATATCGCCATTTTGCAACGGCCGCAGACAAATCGTATGTCACACAACCCACTCTTAGTATGCAAATTCACAAGCTCGAAGATGAGCTTGGAATTACCATTTTCGACCGTTCCAAATCTCCGGTCATTCCCACGGAAATCGGAGAAAAGATCATTGAAGAAGCCAAAAAAATGCTCAAACAGTCTAAGCATATCGAAGATTTGGCATCATTAAGTGATAATGAGCTCCGTGGTACTTTTAGGATTGGCATCATACCCACGATTGCCCCTTATTTACTGCCTTTGTTCTTACGAAATTTTCGGGAGAAGTATCCCAAAGTCCGGTTGGTTTTTGAGGAAGTAATCACCGATAAATTATTGGATTTGCTCGATCAGGATCATCTGGATATTGGTGTTATCGCCACTCCCGTGGAACGCGGACATATTTTCGAAGAAGACCTTTATTATGAGCCATTCCTGGGCTACGTCTCGAAAGGACATCCGCTGACAGAGAAAGAACGCCTTACGGTAGAAGACCTTGAAATTTCAAACCTGTGGCTGTTGAATGAGGGACATTGCTTCCGGGATCAAACCGTAAAATTGTGTAAGAAATTCAGAAAAAATAAACTTGATGATCCTGAAATTGAATTTGAAAGCGGAAATCTCGAGACATTAAAACAACTGGTTGAACAGAATTTTGGAATGACCCTGCTCCCTTACCTGGCCAAAAATCAAATCGATGCTCAGTGTGCAAAGGCACATCTTCGATATTTTGATGCCCCCGTTCCAAAACGAAAAGTGCGCGTTGTTTACGGAAGAGAATATCTCAAGAAAAATGTTATCGAAGCATTCAAACAGGAGATTCTGGATGCTATCCCCAGCGAGCTCAAAAAAGTAGATCAGGGGATCCTGGTAGAATAGCAGTCTGATTTTAGAATCTGATGATACTTAGTATTTCTGTAAAACGTTCCATACTTTTGAGGTTTATCTGAACCACCAAATGGAACAAGAGTTTTGAATCATCATTCCCTGATACTTTGGGCGGCTTTCAATGTATTCATCATCGTGATGTTAATCATAGACCTAACGGTCTTTCACAGGAAGAGTCACGAAGAAGGCATCAAAGAAGCACTCATGTGGACCGGCTTTTGGATCGCTCTGGCCGTCCTTTTCGGCATCGGCATCTACTATTTTATGGGCCCCCACTCAGCGCTCGATTACTATACCGGCTACCTAATCGAGAAATCGCTGAGCGTTGATAACATCTTCGTATTCCTGCTTATTTTCTCGTATTTCCAGGTGCCGGCCGAATACCAGCATAAAGTACTTTTTTGGGGGATTTTTGGAGCGCTGGTCATGCGCTTTCTCTTTATCGCCACAGGTGTGGCACTGTTGCAGCGATTCCACTGGATTATCTATGTCTTCGGTGCATTTCTCATCTTCACCGGCATCAAACTGGCACTGGATAAAGACAAGGAAGTCCACCCCGAACGCAATCCTGTACTTAAGTTATTTCGTAAATTTGTTCCCACTACCAAAAGCTACAACGGCTCTAAATTCTTTGTAAAGAAGATGGGAAAAGTGATGGCCACCCCCCTTGTCGTTGTGCTAATAGTTATAGAAACTACCGATGTTGTCTTTGCCCTGGACTCAATCCCCGCCATCCTGTCAATTACCCGGGATGAATTTATCGTGTACAGCTCCAACGCTTTTGCCATCCTGGGCCTGCGGGCGCTCTATTTTGCCGTATCGGGACTGATGAAACTTTTCCACTATCTTCATTATGGTCTGGCACTTATCTTGG
>DATFLI010000424.1:0-32701 GCA_035267805.1 Balneolaceae bacterium
ATACCAACCGTGGCCTGGGGATCTTTATACGTGACGGGGGAACCGCTCAGGACATAATCTTTTCCAACATATCAGTCAAGACCAACCGCAAAGATGTGCACTGGTGGGGAAACGGGGAGCTGTTAACCTTTGCTATACTCAAACGGAATTGGTTTTCAAGGGTGGGTCGAATTCGGGATGTTACCGTTCGAAATATAACTGCCCAAGTTCAAGGGACGAGCCGAATAATCGGTTTCCATGACAGGGATATTCAAAATGTTCAAATGAAGAATGTGACTATGAAGGTAAATCCTGAAAAACGCCCCGATAAACGTACCACTGATGGTTTTCAATTTAGCAAAGTGCATAATTTGACGCTCAATAGAGTAACCGTCAAATGGAATAAGAAAGATCCCCAAAAAACCTGGCAAAGCGGGTTCTCTTTTGAAGATGTGGAAAATCTTAATGTCGATGAACTCTCAGCAGGATCGTCCTTAGCGAAAAGCAATTATCCTGCCGTAGATATTGATGATGTTTACGATGCCTCATTTGACAGTACCTATGCATTGCCCGGTACCAACATCTTTTTCGAAATTGGCAAAGACACGGAAGACCTTTCTTTTACCAATAATAATTTGAAGCAAGCAAAAACCCGTTATAAAATGGAGGCGGATGCTTCACCAAGCATACAAATTGAGAAAAAGTGATCCCTAAAACGATGCCGGTTATTTATAACGAGTGATATACCAGCGAACCGTTTCGCTAAGTCGCTCTTCGAACGAGCCTGTAGCTTTCCACCCGAGTTCTCGTCTGATTTTGGATGCGTCGATCGCATATCGAAAATCATGGCCGGGTCGGTCCGTCACAAAAGTTATCAGACTTTTAAAATCAGATTCCGGTGCATCGCCGACCTCTTTATTCAGGATCTCGCAAATTTTCCGAACCAGATCGATATTTTTCCACTCGTTATCGCCGCCAACATTATAAGTTTCACCTGATTTTCCCTTCTGAAAAACAAGATCCAGCGCCGCACAATGATCTTTAACATAAAGCCAGTCCCTGACATTCTCCCCTTTTCCATAAACGGGAATCTGATTATGTTTGAGCGCAGTTCGTATGACGGTAGGTATCAATTTTTCATCATGCTGATGCGGTCCAAAATTATTTGAGCAGTTAGTCGTCACCACATTCATCCCATAGGTATGAAAATACGAGCGAACAATAAAATCACTTCCGGCCTTGGAAGCTGAATATGGCGAATTTGGAGCATACGGGCTCTTCTCGGTAAAGGCTCCCTGATCCCCAAGTGATCCATATACCTCGTCGGTGGAAACATGCAGAAAACGATTGTTCGACCAGGAATCTTTATCTTCCTGCCATAACTGCCGACATTCTTCCAGCATATTAAAAGTACCCACCATATTCGATTGAATAAACGGTTCCGGCCCTTTGATTGAGTTATCGACATGAGATTCGGCAGCCAAGTGAAAAATACCGTCCGGCCGGTAATTACGAATAATGTCCCGAACGGCCTCACGATCAACAATATCCAGTTTTTTAAACCGGTAACGATTAGAATCTTTGATGGGATCCAAGTACGACAAATCAGAAGCGTAACTCAGCTTGTCGATATTCAGGAATTTATAATCCGGATATTTATCATGTAAATAAAGCAATAAATTTGATCCGATAAATCCCGCACCACCCGTAACTAAAATTCTCATTATAATTTCAATATTAAACTTATGTTAACGATTATCTTTTTCCTGTCCTGTGAAATACGATTTGAGCCTGTTTTTTACAAACATTTTACCGTAATGAGTCTTTAAATACTTCTCTCGTTTGATCGCATCTTCTTGATACCGACAACCTTCAAAGTAGATTAGCTTGAGGGGCCTTCGATGCTTGGTTGAAGGTACCTTCCCGGCTTGGTGCCGCTCAAATCGTGATCGCAAATCTTGGGTATATCCCGTATACCAATTACCATCTTTCTGGCTTTCCAATATATATATACGTAATAAAATTTGCTCATCTCTTTTTGCGATCATTTCACGGGATAAATCCCGCACCGCCCGTAACTAAAATTCTCATTATAATTTCAATATTAAACTTATATTAACGATTATCTTCTTCCTGTCCTGTGAAATACGATTTGAGCCTGTTTTTTACAAACATGTATCATACTTCATGGCCTCATCTCGACCGCAAGGGAGAGATCTTTATTTTGAAAGGATTCTGTCCCACTCGGGATGACAGCAGATTAGATCTGTACTTTACTACATATCTCAACCATTGAGTTAATGATTACTTTCTTCCTGTTCTGTGTCAAAAAAGATCTTTTTTGGGAATCTCTTTCAGCCTGGGTTGATGTTGATCCTTATCCGAAATAACAGCATCCGTTACCTTCCAATCAATGCCCAATGAGGGATCATTCCATAACAGCCCGCGTTCGCCTTCGGGATGATAGTAATCGCTGCATTTATAATAGACAAGAGCTTCATCCGACAGCACCGAAAAACCATGGGCAAATCCCTTGGGAATAAACAGTTGATATTTATTTCGGGCCGATAATTCCATGGCCGTAAATTGCCCGAAAGCGGGAGAACTTTGGCGGAGATCCACTGCAACATCCAGTATTGCCCCCTGCATTACCATAATGAGCTTATCCTGCGGATGTTCGATCTGATAGTGCAGTCCGCGAACAGTCCCCTTCTGAGATTTCGATAAATTATCCTGTACAAAATGAACATCTATATCCTTGGCAGCCAGATGTTCCTCTCGATAGGTCTCCAGAAAAAGCCCCCGATCGTCTCGAAATACTTTTGGCTTTAGCAGTAAAACATCGGGAATTCGGGTCTCAGTTATCTCGATCATGTAATCAAATAGCAGTTAAAATTTCAGAAACAAATATAATGATTTGAGGATATAATGTTTCCTTTTCTACTCCGCGATAAATCGCGGAGTTAGTGGCTCATCCCTCTTTATAATAATATATACCCTTTATCGCGGATTTTGGTTATATCGCCTTGCCAGTTGAACGGATGGGCCGTGCCCAAACGAAGGTGATTCAAAACTCAACTTCGTTTTACAACTTTAGCTCAACGGCTCGACACTAACCCTGCGATTCATCGCGGGGTTCTGGAAAGTACCTACCCAAGAAAACCGTTTCAACTGTTTTGAACTTCTAACCCATAAACCGAAAGAAAATCATCGAGTTCTTCTTCAAAGGTTTTCTTTCTATGATGCTCTTCTTGTGTACGGATATAGGTTTTCACTTTCCTAATTGCAGAAGCGGATACCGAAAAAGCACCATAGCCCCTGGCCCATCGAAATTTTGATGTAATCAACCGATTTTTATTAATCCAAAAAGAAGAAGAGCCCTTGAATAACTTGGCCACTTTTTGAAGCGTCAAGTGCCGGGGCAAGTCAATAAGGATATGTACGTGATCTGCATTGACATAGTTGATGTGCATATAGATTTCTTTACCCTCAGCATATCGGTAAAGATAAGTTGAAAGCTTTTTACGCGCTTCTCGTGCAAGCATGGCTTTTCTTCTTTTAGTACCCCAAACCATATGGATCAGGCACTTGGAATAGGCGTGTTGTGACATAGCATCTCTCCTTTTGATGATGGAAACCGTTGAAACGGTTTCTTGTGATTATGATTTCTTCTCCTCCGCGATAAATCGCGGAGTTAATTAATGGTTGCTTTAGAAACTCTCTTCAAAATTTACATCCGACACATTAGTGAAATCAAGTCAATCCCGCAACCTATCCGTGCCGGGTCTATCCCCTTTTGTTACAAGGTTAAAAACATTCCTGACTTTCTTCAAAACAAATGCCAAGTAGGTGATATATCTTCCCAGTCCAGTTATCCCCGCGATTCATCACGGAGCCGATAGGGGGTGAACAACCCCAAAACCGTTTCAACGGTTTTATACCTGACTCAACAAAGACTCCAAACCATCGCGCCAGTTTACTAGTATAGTGCCGGGCACAGATTCCAACTTTTTTGTGCTCAATTTCGAAAAATGGGGACGTCTGGCTTTGGTGGGAAAGGCATCTGAATTAACCGGCTCAACTTTTACATCAATCCCCCTTTGTTCAAAAATTTCTTTCGCCAAATCGAACCAGCTTGTAAGTCCATGACTTGTTAAATGGAATGTTCCAGTTTCATCGGAACGAATCAATTTCAGGCTATTTTGGACCACATCCTCTGCAAAAGTTGGGCTCCCGAACTGATCATCGACCACCTGAAGTTGTTCGCGTTCGAATCCCAGTCTTAGCATCGTTTTAACGAAATTGTTGCCAAATTGACCGCATAACCAGGAAACCCGGACAATCAAATAGTTCCGGGTAGATCGCAGAATAGCCTGTTCTCCCTCCCATTTCGTCCGACCGTAATAATTTATAGGATCAGCAGGATGGTCTTCGGCATAGCCGTCCGGAAATGTTTCTTTATCCTCAAGTCTACCGGGAAATACATAATCGGTAGAATAGTGAATGAGCTTGAATCCCAAATCAGCACTAAACGCTGCCAGATTCTCAACCGCTTCTACATTCACTAGGTGAGCCTTATCTCTTTGCTCTTCTGCCCCATCTACATCAGTAAATGCCGCACAGTTTATCACAATATCCGGCTGTTGCTTTTGCAGCTCCTTCCTGACTGCTTTATGATTTGTGATATCAAGTTGGGATGACGTATAAGGCAACAAGATCAAATCATCGGTTTTGGAAAATTCCTTATCTACGACCGACTTCCACTCCCTGCCTAATTGTCCCGATGCCCCGAGTAAAACAATGTTCATATTTCACCGCTTACCAATTTATTTGCCCGTTTGTATGAAGTATGCGTACCGGCATCGGTCCACCAGCCCTCCATGACAGAAAATCGCATGGCATCCCGGTTGATATAGGCATTATTCACATCCGTAATTTCAAGCTCGCCGCGATCGGAAGGTTCAAGATTCTTTATAAAATTAAAAACCTGAGCGTCATACATATATATTCCCGTGACTGCCAACTTACTTTTGGGGTGTTCCGGCTTTTCTTCAATCCCAATAATTTTATTCCCTTCAACTTCGGCTACACCAAAGCGTTCGGGATCCTTGACTTCTTTCAACAGGATTTGAGCGCCTTTGCCGGAAAAAGAATCAAGCGCCTTTCGCAGGGACGATTGAAAAATGTTATCCCCCAAAATAACGGTCATGCTATCGTCACCGACAAAATTTTCAGCTAACCCCAGCGCCTGGGCAATACCTCCTGCCTCATCCTGCACTTTATAGGTAAAACGACATCCGAAATCCTTGCCCGACCCCAGCAGGTTCACCACATCTCCCATGTGTTCGGTACCGGTAACAATTAAAATTTCCTCGATCCCCGCCTCCGTCAACTTCTCAATGGGATAATAAATCATAGGCTTATCTCCAATGGGAAGCAAATGTTTGTTCGTAACTTTTGTAAGGGGATATAACCGCGAGCCGGTGCCTCCTGCCAGAATGATTCCTTTCATACTCCGAAATTCCAATATGTATTAAGAAAATATAATTTCAATACTTCTTCTACGGTCAAATATAGCCCCTTTATTCTGATCTTTAAAGCATTTTAATTCAATCTTTGCATTTGTACTTGCTATCTTAGCAGCAATAGTATTACGTAATCCTACAATCAGACGGCTTGAATAAAAGATCAGGTTATACATCTACTACTTATCTTGGTAGCTTCTACCCTGTTTTATTGGGAGTACTTTTGATAAGCTTGCTGCCTTCCCTGGCATTTGGACAGGCAGATGTTATCAAAGCCTCCGGTGGTACCAATCTTTCTGTTGATTCGGTAGCTACCCAGGGATATACCACTTTAGACGGTCCTACAATTCGTGAAACGGCCATAGGTCAACTTGCATCCGGGAAAAATATCGTTTTAACCTTGCCGACCGGTTATGCCTGGAATAATAACTTAACCGGTAATGATATTACGATCACCATTGCCCCTACCGGTGCTGCCAATACCAAGCTGGCGGTTAGTTTTTCTTCAATTACAGCCAACAGTGCAACATTTCATGTAGATCATGCCAGTATAGCGAACGGAAATGGACAGGGGCCGGGCCGGGTAGAAATTCAGGGTTTACAACTACGCCCTACGACAACGAACGTACCAAGCACGGGCCAAATTAGTAACACCGGGACAACCGGTCCGGATAAAAATTATGGGAATCTTAGCACAGCAGTCGGCTCTATTACTAAAGTGCGCGTTGAAACCGCAGCAGATGGGAGTGGTCAGATTGTTCCCGCTCAAAATTTAACTGCGGGAAAATCTATTACAGTGTATGCGATAGCAAGAGATGTTGGCAACAACTTTGTAAAAAATATTGCCCTTGCTGCTTCCAGCGATTGGTCTCTTACCGGCGGAAGCGGAACAATTCCTCAATCCGCTGTTACCCCCTCGGCAAGTCTTAAAAGTGCCACTTTCTCTTCCCAAACGACCGGTACAACAAAAATTCAAGCTGCTTACAGCGGGGCAACTTCGGTCACCTCGGGTACTCTCACCGTACTACCAAGATCTACCCAATCAATGGCTATTAACACCCAACCGTCTGATACTGTGACTGCCGGTGCGGCTTTTCCAACTCAGCCTATAATTTTCTTAAAGGACCAGTTTGGTAATAAAGTAACGACAGATGATACCACCCAGGTCACAGTCAGCATTAATTCGGGTAATGGCACACTCTCAGGTACTCTGACAAAAACAGCCAACGCAGGCACCATCAGTTTTTCCGATCTTTATGCCACAATCGCCGATACGGTAACGCTTAAATTCGAAAGTCCGGGCCTTTCATCCATTGTATCTAATGAAATTGTGATATTGCCGGCTTCTGCGGCAGACTTAGAATATATTCAACAACCATCCAATACGGCTCAAAACGGCACAATTACCCCTCCGGTCACCCTAAGATTACTCGATACTTATGGTAATGAAGTACATCAGAGTGGAATAACAGTCACTTTAAACAGCGAATCCTTTTTCAACAATAGCAGTACGCTGAGTACTGCGACCGATGCCAATGGCATAGCTACTTTTGACAATTTAGTAATAAATAATAACGCAACAACCGGTCAGTTCCATCTGACAGCTCAATTCAGCGGCATCAATAATCCGGTTGATAGTGCTCCTTTTGAGATTATCAGTCCCACCCAGTTAGCTAAATATAACATTGAAGCAGCCGGCGGGGGAAATATAGGAGATCAACAAGCCGGTACTTCCTTCAGCTTTCAAATTTCTGCCATTAATGGGGCCGGTAACGTAAAAACGGACTTTTCAGGATCCGTCACAGTTACCTCAGATGGAGATCTCCAGATTAACAGCAGTCCGGTCGATAGTTTTACTGCAAGTAACTTCCAGAGTGGTGTCTTCGATACTACGATAACTATAACATCATCCGGAATCACCCATATCTACGCTGACAGTGGTCAAACTGTATCCGGAAAAAGTAACGGTTTTAACGTATTACCGTCAAATATCATCTCACCTGACTCCTCCACCATTACAGCTAATCCTACGGATTTAACAGCCAATGGTACAAGTACATCAACAATAACCGTACAACTCAAAGACGAGTATGGAAACAACCTGGTTAGCGGAGGAGAAAATGTTCAGCTTTTTACTACGGCAGGAACATTCGGTAGCGGAGATACGACAATTACGGCCAATGATAATGGCGATGGAACTTACTCTGCGGTTTTAACTTCCTCTTCTACGGCCGGACAAATCGCAACTATAACCGGAACCGTTAATTCTACCGGCATTGCCGATAGTGCCCGCGTAAATTTCAATCCCGGAGAGATAACGAAATTTATTATCAATCTGCCACAAAATAATGGCTCACCTGCCATGCAGACTGCCGGTGTTCCTTTTAATATTGATGTGCAAGCCGTTGATGCTCATGGGAATATTGTAACAGGTTTTAATGGAAATGTCACCTTCAGCACAAATTCTGTAATATCTTCCGGGAGCAGCGGCACATTCTCAAATGGTATTCTTTCTAGCCATTCGATTACGTTAACAAAAGCTGATTCAACCACTACCTTAACTGTAAGTGCCGATAATCTTTATAATGTAAGCGGCACAAGTGCTTCTTTTTTAGTCGTCGCAAACTCACCTGATGCCGGTAACTCTCAAGTTATAGCTAACCCATCCGTACTTCAAAACAATACAGGATCAAAATCAGCTATTTCGGTCATTTTAAAAGACCAATATCAAAACAGGGTTTATACCCAAAATACTGTCACCTTCAATTTGGATCAGCTGGAACTAAATAATAATCCATCCTCCGGATCTCCGGATGCATCCCTTGGCAGTATCTCTTACGAGGCGTCACGAGGAATTTATCGAGATACTCTAACAGCAACTTCCACTATCGAGCTGGTTCAAATTACTGCCAGCTTTAACGGAACCCCAATACCCCAGCAGCCAACTGTTGATATTGTAGTTCCAAATACCTGGACGGCTAATGCGGGGGGACCGAGCGGTAACCGCACGGATTGGACAAATCCGGATAACTGGTCGCAAGGGAGAGTCCCGACCAGTAGTGATTATGTTATTATTCCTAATATCGGCGATTTGCCCATCCTGGATCTGAATATATCTATGGGAAGCTTTGAAATTCAATCCGGAGCCGCACTGACCCTTTATGGGGGAAATGCCATCACTGTTTCCGGGAATACGCAAATTGACGGCTCTTTGAATATTGAAGCTAACACACAAATAAGTATCGGCGGAAATTTAGTGGGGGCAGGAAGTTTTTCAGCCGGGCAATCAGCTGATATTAGTATCGGGGGAAACATCTCCCTCAACAGCTTTTTAGCACGCACATCCGGTACTCAAATCAGTTTAAATGGTAGTAGTTCTCAAACCATTTCAACCGGCAGCTTTCTTGCGCAGAATTTAAATATACAAAACAACGTACAGGCGATCTCCGGCAATAACCTGATTGATACCTCACTTTTGACCATAACGAAAGGCAACACCTTTGAACTTACTTCCGGTATCTCTGATACCCTGGATATCGCTCAAGACATTACCGGCAAGGGGTCGTTAATACTCAATGACAATGCACTGGTTCTTAGGGGAAATACCGATCTGAACAGTCTGGATGCCAGTCAGGCTTCTGTAATCTTTGGTGTAAGACAGGGAGAAAACCCCGCAAACTACAATCTGTCGCAACAGCAGATTGCAAATCTGAGCCAGATGAAAAATGCCGTTATAAATAACGATAAAGGAGTAAAAACAAATGGAGATATCATTGTTAATGGCACCCTGACACTCGAGAACGGCCCCTTAATTATCGGATCGGGAAAGAGCCTGATCGCTCCAAATCAAATCTATAATAACGGATCTTTGAAAATCCTGCGTACAATTCAGAGTAAAGGATGGGTCATGATGAGTTCACCTATCAATAGTACGTTTTCCGATCTTTTCTCAGGACTCACTACTCAAGGTACAACGGGCTCTGATTATCCCAGCAAGCAACCGAATATACTCTATTATAACGAGACCATTCCCGGCACCGATAATCAGCGATGGAGGACACCTTCGGATGTCAGTAATTCCATACAGGATCCCGACTCAACCGGACGAGGCTTTTTCTTTTATGTTTTTGGAAACGTTTCGGGCGACACAGATTATAATGATTCCCTACCCGTAACCCTCAGCGTTACCGGGCAGGAATATAAAAACCAAAGTTCAACCTTTAATTTCTCATCGGTAACCTACACGGCGGCAGCCGACACCGGCTGGAATTTGGTTGGCAACCCCTGGGCTTCTACCCTTGATTGGGATAACAGCGGGTGGACAAAAACCAATATGGACAATGTGGTATATGTTTGGGACCCAACAACAAATAGTTATCTGACATGGAATGGGATAGATGGTTCCCTGGGAGACGGTCTGATAAAACCTTTTCAAGCCTTCTGGGTAAAAGCCAATGCTCAAAATCCTCAATTATCCGTCGACAGATCCGCAAAAACTACGGGCGGCACTTATTACGGAAAATCAAAAAAACAACCGGCCTCGATCGGATTTAAACTAACGGCTGATTCCCTGGAAAAGCAGATGTTTATTACTTTATCTCCCGATGGGAAAAATAATAAAGATCCCAGGGACGCTTATCGACTTTTACCTTTTGACACTCAGACCTATTTAGAATTTTATTCCACCCTGGCTAATGGTGCACAGGTCGTAACAAATAACCTGGCCCGATCTTTTGGCAAAGAAATATCTATTCCAATTCATATAGGCGGATTCAAAAAAGGAACTCCCATCAATGGAGGGTACACCATATCGTGGCCCAAATTCGGGGATGTACCTCAAGCCTGGACGTTAATTCTCGAGGACAAGAAGACCGGCGAAAAAATTGACTTACGCAAGAATACATTTTACAGCTTCAACGTAAATCAATCCAGCCAAAAACAAGCAATCAAAAATACCCCGCAGAATTTCCATCTTGTTGAACCTTTATCAAAAAATAAATCGACCGGTAGCGATAATGCCCGCTTTCTGTTACATATCAAACCGGGTGCTGATGCTGCCGGCCTACCCAACAAGTATTCGCTTGACATAAACTATCCCAATCCATTCAGCGATCATACGACTATTAAATACGAAACACCGGTTGAAGGTAACGTACAACTCCTGGTTTATGATATTCTTGGAAGAAAGGTAAAAACAATTATAGACCAACGTCAGCCTGCCGATTTTCATGAAGCAACCTGGACCCCTTCTCAATTGGCAAGCGGTGTTTATATACTGGTGATGCGGGCAGGCGGCAAACAATTTACGCGAAAAATCACCTTTATTAAGTAGTTCCAATCTTAATTATCTTTTTCTCATCTAGATTATACAGTCTTAACTGTAAGTCTCCCACAACTTTATTATGTTTCTAAACGACATATTTGTGAAAGTAAGAGAGAGTTTATCAATATTAAAAATATGTAACATTTGTAAATAATCTCTCTCTTGATTGTTAGAAACGGTGAATAATGTGGAGGGTTTCTTTCTCTATAACGATCAAATGTACAAAACATTTAGAGAACAGGGGATCAGCTACTTTGAATTTTAACCGTTTTGCATAGTGATGCAATCATTAACTAAATCTAATTAGACGAGTTTTACGTTTATTGTAATATTGTGTTAAGGTCATCACAGATTATGAGTATTAAGATTTTTTAATATATTGATCATCAACTTACATACTAAAAGGTACGATTATGGTTGGGACGGCTGAAGTGATAGAAACGATGGCGGCGATGGTCATTTTCTCCTTGATCTTATTGAGTGCCAATCGCATGATTATTAGAAATACTAACATGCAGGTTCAGGGTGAAGTAGAACAAGAAGTAGTTGCCCTCGCACAGAATATTATTGAGGAATCACGGACGAAAGAATTTGATGAATTAAGTAAAGGAGCAGCTCCTCCCGCCCACATTCCCGGGGATTTTACAGCGCCCGGATCGCTTGGCCCGGATGACGAAGCCGCAGATCCTGATGACCCGAATTCGGATGATGATTTAAACAAAGACGGTACTTACCAGCGGAGTGAATTCGACGACTTTGACGATTATAATGGATGGGAGGATACGATCACTACAGAGCACGGACAATTCAAGATTTGGGCTAAAGTATTCTATGTAAATACCAGCACATACACAAAGTCGTCCAGTCGAACAACATTTAAGAAAATTCAGGTTTTTGTTTCATCCAAATACCTGAATAAAAGTAGCAGCGACTCCGCAAAATATCATTTTGAATTCATCCGAAACTACTACGCTGACTAAATTAGTATAATTGAATAAAACGGCATCATTATGAATATAGGATTGGTAACAAGTTATTTAATTGCTGGAATTATTCTATTGGCGATGCTCTCGATGAACATGTCTGTTTCACATAGTTCTAATGAGATTACTCTATCGCAAGTTACGCGAGAGAGAGCTACAACTATTTCTGATATGATGACCAACGATATGCTGAAAATGGGATATAACCGTAAGTCTAAAACAAGCCCGATTCTGACTACGGCAAATAATAATAAAATTGAATTCCGTAGCAATATCGACAATAGCACTGATAATTCAGTAGAAATAGTTACCTGGGAATTTACATCCTCGGCAATAACAAATACTACAAACCCAAATGACAGGTTGCTGCTGCGAACAATTAGAGATGCATCAACGGGAAGCATTATATCTCAAGACTCTATTAAAAGCGGTGTTATAAAATTTCAATTCAGCTATTACAACGATTACGGTAAGCCTCGCAGCGACAGTATGAGTACACCTGTCTCAGCATCAAATTTAGCTAGCATAAAACAAATTTATGTATCTTTTAAACTACAGTACGGCGAAAAAATAGATAACAGTTCACCGAGCAGGTATGTGACCACAATTTGGGAAAAACGATTTTCGCCACCTAATCTTGAACTTTAATACAGACGGGATATTATTATGGGAAGAGCAATGCTAATTATCTGTGCGGGGGTCATAATTTCTCTCGGTATCGTTGCATTAAGTACGGCTGATCAGGGGAAAGAGCTCACACAAAAAACCGTTGTCTACTCGCAAAAAGTTGCAGCTACAAATGCTGCCCATACAGCCATCCAGATTGCCATGCAAAAACTTAGTGAAGATTCTACATGGGCACAATCTCATGGTCCGAGCAACCCAATGGTAATCGACATCGATAACGCCCGGGATACCCTATATACCAACTACATCTATAAGGCAACTAACTTCTGGGATAATGATTCCCTGCAATTCGTCTCCAGGGCCAGCATCGATAAAACATACCTGGCCGTTGTAAGGAGTGTATACCTTGTAAGTCCTTTTGCGAATCTTGTGCCTCCTTTCAAAAGTGCTCTAACCATAGCCAGTAACCAGGTTTCCCCCTTTAGCGCATCAGGGAGTGCGGCAATCAAGGGAGCGGCCCCCTCGGGAAGCGGATGTACTGATAAACCGGCCGTAACGATCGCGCCGCCGAAGTCAACAGGACTTGACAGTGCTAATTATGTCAGCGAGTTAAACAACATCGAAACCTCAGGATCCAATAAAGTTCAGGTTGACCAAGGTTTAACCTATCATCCAACTGACAAATTAATTAGCCGGCTCGAAAATTCGCCGGATGCAAATTTTCTACCGGAAGGTAGTTATAAAGGATCTTTGGGATCCAAAGATAATCCGGGAGTATTCTTTCTGGATCATAATACCAAATTGACTGGTGGAATTAGTGAAGGTTACGGGATCATGGTTGTACGTAGCGATGGCGCTATGTCTTATGGCGACAGTACAAGTACCGGCACGTTGGATATTGCGGGTAATTTTAAATTCAACGGTCTTGTTATTTTTCAAAATGCATACAACTTGGACGGCAATGGGACGCCAACTATCAACGGGTCCGTATTAATCGGAAACACGGATAACTACACTAAGGACATAGCAGTGGATCTCAACGGTAATCTCACCCTTCAATATGATTGCACAGCGGAACAGTACGCCAAAAAATCAGCTGCCAATGCCATTCAACAAAATAAATATACTCGGCTGGTATCAATGGAAAATACCAGGGTTGTTCATTGGAAATGATAGTTATATAAATTTTACTTAAATAGTTTAAGATTTACTAATGCGGGGGAACATCTCCCCCGCTTTTTTTATTTTTAGGAAGTGACTAAAATTATACCAGTTATCTGGTATGCGGAAGGATTTAAAAATTTATATCATCTAATCGGCTTTAATGAAGCAGCTATTAACAATTGCACTCTGTATATACGGGCTGTCGGCTACCGCCCCTTCTGTTGCCAAAGCTCAAAGTAAAACGAATGACGTTTCGATTAATGTTTCGACCAAAGTAATCAGCTCGATTGAAATGATTACCATTCAATCGATGAGTTTGTCAAAGGCTAACATGCGAAATGATCGTATTACCATTGATCCGCAAACCAGTTCCAATGCCGGCAAGATGATCGCTACAGGTACACCAAATGCCGACATCAGAATTAGTTTCTTGCGACAACGCGAGCTCACGCAAAGTAAAGGGGCAAAAACATTAATATTTAACTACCGGGTAGCAGGGAACTCTAAAGACGACCAGTCAACCGCCGAGATGTTAAACCGGGAAAACCGGGATTTTAAATTTAACAGTAACGGACATTTTTATCTTTGGATTGGCGGCAGTGTAGACATTTCGTCGGCAACGCCGGGTAATTATCAAGGTGAATTTACCGTTGATGTCGAATATATCTGACCATGTTTGATAAAAGCTTGTTCATATCAGCTGTTTTGTTTTTTGTTTGCGGATGGACAGGCTATGCTCAGCAAATTAATTTTAGCCAATATCATAGTTATAACCTTTCTGTCGGAGAATTAAATAGCAATAATCTGGACTTTGGACAGGTAGTCAGCGGCAGCGGACAGTATTCTCTCGATATAAATAGCGGTAAAGTGATCTCTATTACCGGCGTGCAGTATTTGGATGTTATTGTTGAAGTCACGTTTAATGACCTGTACCTGAACGGCAATCCTGCAAATGCGGGAAATTCCCAAAAGTCGATTCCCTTTAATTTGAAAGCGGCTTATGCTAATAACAAGGGAACCCCAAATATCGGGCAAGCCAAATTCATCAACAACATTTCCGGAAATTCATTTACGGTGCGTTTTCC
Source organism: Balneolaceae bacterium (assembly GCA_035267805.1). GTDB lineage: Bacteria > Bacteroidota > Rhodothermia > Balneolales > Balneolaceae > Fodinibius. The sequence goes on from DATFLI010000424.1 coordinate 14,687, forward strand.
GATATTGGAACGGCAAGGCCGTCCACCGGGACCACCACCGGCACCGCCTACCAATGCCTTCGATCAATCTAAAGTAGAAGAAACCGCCTATCTGTATTTGTTCGGATCTATTAACGTAGGCAATGTAGATGCCGGCCCCTATTCAAGCGATATCACGGTAACCATAAATTATGATTAATCTTCAACGCCACATTTTGAAGAAGATTTCCATCATACTACTGCTCGTTTTGGGCTTCTCTGCAACCATCCGTGCCCAGTTTATCGATCTTCATTTGAATATTAATTCCAAACTGACGGCCAGCACTGTGCGCCCCCTTGACTTTGGTACCCTTACAACCAACAGTGGTCGCAAGGCCATCAATTTTGGCAGCTCGAAAATGGGGATTTTCAGTATCACGGCTCTTGAAAATGAGGTGTTGCTGGTTACCCTGCTTAAACCCGATAAACTGCATAACGAAAATGCAGCTATTAAAGATACCATCCCCATGGAACTCTTCTCTCGATATGGATATATAGCCCAAAACTACCAAAATTCATTCAGGCTTACTCAAACTTCCAGCATTATCAAAGTAAAGCCCAATCCGGATCCTACTCCCTGGAACACTATTTATATCTATATGTATGGTTCTGTAAATATCGGCAACGTTCCGGATGGGATCTATTCGAATAATATCGTGTTGGATGTGGAATATTTGTGAGTTATTAGTAGGAAGTACTTAGTAGAGAGTTATATAGCATAGAGTTGGTGGTCTAGGGACTTTTATGTAGGACAGCAAAACAAACAGGACGATACTGGTCCAAGTTGCAAACTTGAACCAGTATTTGAGAAATCTTTGGCGATGAGGATGGATCTCCAAGCTTCCACGTAAAGCGAGCATCTTGCCCGCTTGTTAACTCACAACAACGTTGATGTCATTCTGCGCGACAGCCGAAGAATCTCCCGGAAATTGCTCGCAGGTGTTTGAGGGATCAATCCTTTGGATTCTACGCGGACTTATTCAGGGAGATACGTTCGACTACGTCCGCCAGCTGGCGGACTCCGCTCAGTATGACACTGCTTTTTTATATAAGAGACCCTTTCACTAACGACTACCCATCATAGCTTTGGCGTAGTTGTGCTCGGGCTGACACCATTTTTATGTAGGGTTAGAATAACCCTACATAAAAGCAACGTTGATGTCATTCTGCGCGACAGCCGAAGAATCTCCCGGAAATTGCTGGCATGTGTTTGATGGATCAATCCTTTGGATTCTACGCGAACTTATTCAGGGAGATACGTTCGACTACGTCCGCCAGCTGGCGGACTCCGCTCAGTGTGACACTGCTTTTTTATATAAGAGACCCTTTCACTAATGACTACCCATCATAGCTTTGGCGTAGTTGTGCTCGGGCTGACACCATTTTTATGTAGGGTTAGAATAACCCTACATAAAAGCAACGTTGATGTCATTCTGAGCGACAGCCGAAGAATCTCCCGGAAATTGCTCGCAGGTGTTTGAGGGATCAGTCCTTTAGAATCTACGCGAACCTCGTCCTTCAAGATCCTTCGAATACACTACGTTCCGCTCAGATGACATCAATTCTATTTAGGGTACTTTAAAAATATTTTCAACGAAAGGCTTCCCTGTAGATATCCTTCCAGTCTGGATTAACCTTATTGATAAGACCTTCCTTCTTTTTCCTCGTCCATCCCTTAAGCTGCTTTTCCCGATCGATGGCATCATAAACATTCTTGAACGTCTCAAAGTACACCATCTTAATAGCATTGTATTTTTTCGTAAATCCTTCAATAATTTTTTGCTTATGCTGCCATCCCCTCTCGGCAATAAAGCCTGTCATACCGGTATAGAGAACAGTATTATACTTATTGGTCATCATGTAAACGTAATAAGTTTTTCCCATAAGGTAGTAAGACCACGTAAGGAGTAATTCCTTACAATATTTACCAACAGTGATATCATAGAGAGTGGAATCCGTGGTGTTTCACACGGAATCGGATCTACCTCCCGAAAATTGTATGCGAGTATATAATTAGCATGGCAGCGGTTTAGATTTTACGCAAACAACGTTGATGTCATGGTGAGCGGAGTCCGTGGTTTGCGGACGTAGTCGAATCCATCTCCCTGAAACAGCTCGCAAGCGTATGAGAGCGTTGCCTTTTAGATCCTACGCGAACTTCGTCGGGGAGATACGTTCGACTTCATGCTCCTTCGCTAACGCTCCGTTGTATTCCTCTCAGTATGACTCTGCTTTTTATGCAGGTAATTGAGAGGCTATCCTTTAGATACTACGCAAACCTATTCTTGGAGACCCTTCGACTCGCGCTCAGGGTGACACCAGCTTTATGTAAGGTTAAAATACCCTTTCATAAAAACTAACGATGATGTCATTCTGAGTAGAGCGAAGCGGAATTGAAGAATCTCCCGGAAATTGCTCGCAGGTTTTTGAGGGATCAATCCTTTGGATTCTACGCGAACTTATTCAGGGAGATACGTTCGACTACGTCCGCCAGCTGGCGGACTCCGCTCAGTATGACACTGCTTTTTTATATAATTGAGCCTTCAGCTTTGCCTACTCATCGAATAAAGCCTTTATAGCTTGCAGCACCGCTATGTGATAGGTAGAGCGAAATGTTATTTCGCTCTACCTATGGGTTATCCAACCGGCCTAATTGCAGCCCACAGGGCAGGTGGACCGCACCTATACTGCAAAAACATTAAAGGTTTATAATTTGAAGGCAGCTACTGAAAATAATAGCTTGGGCCGGTTTCAAAAAACGGATAAAACGGCATAAAAAAATTAAGCGCGTTTAATTCTAATTAGAAGATTCTTAATTAATGGAACTTAATTTTTGCTCTCTAAAACATTCATTAAGTTCGAATTGAAACAAGAAAAAAACGGCTTTTTACCCGCAAAAAAACAACTAAATATCATGAAACGGACAATCTCATTACTCACAGTTTTAACTTTCATATTGGCTCTCAGTGGAAGTGCTTTTGCACAAACCAACGTGAGTGCAACAGCAACAGTACTTACTAATATTTCAGTAACAAACAACAACGATGTGAACTTTGGTAATATTCAACAGACTTCTTCTCCTGTCATAGATCCAAATGGAACAAATAGCGATGTTACCAGCAACGCAGTAATGGGTAAGCTTACTATCTCAGCGTCAACCTCTACGCAATTAATCGTTGACTGGAATCAAGCTACTGTTACACTCGCAGACGGAGCCGGCAATAACATAACCTATACCCCCAAAGTAACAGCAAACAGTACGGATAACGCCAGTACTTCCTCTGTTGTAAGTAAGAATACCGCATCAGCTGCTACAGCAACGGATGCAACATCAGGCAACTTATACATCTATATTGGCGGAAATCTGGGTTCTTTAAGTAACCAAACCGCGGGAACCTACACATCAACCAACGGTTCCGGAGATTTGCAGTTTACGGTTAATTATCAATAACCACAGGATTTTCACTGTTGGGCTCCAGGTTAATTTAGCCTGGAGCTTTTTTTATAAAAACCAACTTTACCTATATTGTAGCAGCATTTACCGGGATCAAATATTATTACTATGAAAATCATTGCATCTACAGATTTAAAAAAGACTGCTACAGCCTTCTTCTTGGCTTTTTTATTTTTGGTTACTGCTCGCTCGGTAGCCCAGGTCAGTATTGCCCCGACGGCTCTTTTCTTTGATAACCAAAGCCGGTTCAGCTCACTGACCGTAAGCAACGGTGGCCAACAAGCCCAGGAGATTTCAATAAGCATGGAGTTCGGCTATCCCACTTCAAAAAATGGGAACCTGGTTATCACTAAGGATTCCACTTTGGCTGATGAAAAATCCATGGCTGACTGGATCAAGGTATTTCCCAAAAACTTCACGCTGCAGCCACAACAGCGCCAGGTCGTACGTTTTGTTGCACGTCCGCCCAGCGGGCTTAAGCCCGGCGGCTACTGGTCCAGAGTCAAAATAAAATCCAACCCGGTTTCCCCTCCCATCGAAAGCGTAGGAAAAAACCAGGTAGGAGCACAAATTAATCTGGTTGTTAATCAAGTCATTGCTGCTCAATATCGCACGAAAAATGCAAATACGGGCATAGATGTATCTTCTGTTAATTTTACCCAGATCGACAGTACCCATACCGGTAAAATCGCCGTAAATATGAAACAAACCGGCAATGCACCGTTCGTAGGTTCTATCAGTTTGCAGGTAACCGACAGTAATGGCAATACCATTTATCAAACCAATACCACGAACTCGGTTTATACTACCATCACCCGAACGTTTGACGTTGACCTGTCGGATGTTAAACCCGGGCAGTATACCATCTCGGGGAATATTACTTCGCAACGCCGCGACATCAGCGCCGATAATCTGCTACAGATCAAACCCGTTTCGTTTCAAAAGCAAATCACTATTGAGTGAACAGATGGCTTTGCATAAGACGATCAGTATGTTCGGCGGCAGTTTTCTTGATCCTACTGTTTGCCTTTGCACCGCTATCTCATGCCCAGAATAACGAAGGCAGTGAGGTTTATCTCTCTTTTCAGTATCGCGGAGTCGTCAGCAATTATGTAACCACTTATTACAAGGATAAGCAGTTCTATCTGCCCGTCAGTGAGCTATTTAATCTGCTCAAGATCCCCCATGAGGTTAAGCAAGGTAACCTTTCCATCACGGGCAATTACCTGGGTGAAAAAGAATTTTCCTTCGACTTCAAAAAACAGGTAGCCCGCGCCGGCGATACCCAACTGCAGCTTTCGGCAGACGATTTCCTGATCAAAAAGATAGATTATTTTGTGAAGCCGGAAGTCTTCCAAAAACTTTTCGGACTCAAATTCACCACGGATTTCAATAATCTGACGCTGGACCTGGAGACAAAGGACAAATTGCCGGTAGTAGCCCAATACGAGCGTGAGCAAAAGCGAAAGCAACTGAATCGCCAAAAACCGATTTATCAACGCAGTCATTACCCCCTGAAATATGACCGGGATTACGGAACGATTGACGGTGCTTTTCTGGACTATAATGTTTCAGGAATTTATACCGGGGACTCACGACTGCTCACTTTCAGTAATGCCCTCGGGATGGAGCTTTTGGGAGGAGATGTGCAGGGTAACCTTTTCGGAGCCATTTCAAACCAACAAAGTACTTTTACGACCAGCGGCCTCCGTTGGAGATATGTACAGCGCAATAATCCCTTTTTCTCCAGTGCCATTGCCGGCCAAACATATACCGAGGGTATCAGCAATCGATCGATCACCGGGGTTAAGATATCCAACAAACCAATCGAGCCGCGCCTGCTTTTTGATCGATATGTAATTGACGGTAACGCCACACCTCAATCAGAAATCGAACTTTACCTTAACAACCGGATGGTTGACTATCAAAAAGTGGATCAATCCGGCACTTACCGCTTCACCGTACCGCTTACTTATGGAAGTACAAATTATTCGGTACGTATTTATACGCCTTCGGGCCAGGAAATCGATCGCGATTCCCGCATTCAAATTCCATTTGACTACTTACCGCCGGGCCAGGTGGATTACAGCATAAGCGGCGGACAGTTGGATAATCCCATCCTCGGATCCACCCAAAGAGGCTATGTCGGATCTGCTTCCGTATCTACAGGTGTTGCCGATTGGTTGACGGCTAAAGTTTCTTCGGAATACCTGACAAATTATAACGCGGGGTTACCTTCGGTAACCGGTACCTTAAACGCTCGCCTGTTTTCCAATTACCTGGTAAGTGCGAATTTCAATTCTGAAAATTTTTATTCTCTTACTTCCAGCGTGGTCTATAACAACGGCGCCAGCTGGAGCCTTGAATATGATTACAACCCAGGCAGCAGTCGTCTGTATAATATAGGCGGTTATGATCAACAGGCACGTCTAAGTTTGTTTACCCCCTTTCGGCTTGGTTCCATACCGCTGAATATTCGCTGGTCATCAAGTTACCAGCAATCCGGCGCAGCTAAACTCCTTCGCTATCGTGCCGATCTCAATACTCGTTTGGGCCGGTTAAACGTGCGTTTGGGCTACCAGGATCAGCAGGCAGGTGATTTATCACTGATCACCACGTCTTCTTCCCGACTCACCAATTCTTATACCTATTCGGTAGGAAGATTTAGTTCTATACCCGGTTTTCTGCGTGGGATATTCATTCGCGGTCAGCTCTCCTATTTGCCGGGCTTGCATAAGTTGGAATCCACCGAGCTTCAGCTTTCGCGTGATTTCAAACAAACCGGGCGGCTTCAATTTACCTATGGGCATAATTTTATTGGAGATTTCAACTCACTTAGCCTCAACCTTACCATAGATTTCAGTGATATCAGAAGCAACACTACTACGCGAACTTCAAGATCTGACTACTCAATAACACAAAACTTCCGCGGCTCTATCGGTTTCTATCCCAATGCAGATCAGCTCTTATTTAATAACCGTCAGCAAGTCGGTCAATCTGGCGCAGCCGTGCGACTATTTGTGGATAAAAACAACGACGGTACTTACGAAGACAGCACCGATACGGTGATTACCGACCCTGCTGTCCAAATGAACCGAGCCGGTGGGCGAACCAGCGTAAAGAACGGTATCAATTATATTTCACAGCTGTTGCCCTATTATCGCTACGACATTGCAATAAATAAATCAGAGTTAAGCAATCCGTTACTCGTCCCGGATGTTGACGACTTTTCAATTGTTACGGATCCAAATCAATACAAAACTATAGAAATTCCTTTCTACCAATCCGGAGTTATATCCGGTAATGTTACAGAAAAACAGGATAGCACTTCCAAAGCTCTAAGTGGTGTAAGGCTGTATCTTGAATCGAATTACGACAATTCATCAACCAGAAAAGCATTTAGTAAAGAAATTCGGACTTTTTCTGACGGGTCATTTTATACCTACGAAATCCCCCCCGGCAAGTACAATTTGTTTATAGATCCCAAACAGTTGAATTTTCTGGATGCTGTTTCCAAGCCAGATACCATGAAGATTACGATCAAGTCGCTTGCCCAGGGTGATTTTGTAGAAAATCTCAATTTCTCGGTCATCCCAAAAAATGTTACCACACAGCCTAAACAAAAGATAATTGCTCAAAAAGACACGACAACCGCCAAAAAGAAACAACCGGATAAGATTTCTAAAAAAGAATTCTATTACCAAATTCAGCTGGCCAGTTTTAAAACATTGGATAAAGCAGAGAAGGTTGCCAGTGAGGCTAGCACAAAGTTAGGGGGCACATTTAGTGTCACCCAAAATACGAAAAATGGTCTGTATGCTATACGCAGTGCTCCAATTCCAAAACGCAATCATGCTATTGAGACCATTATTTCTTATCACAACAGCGATTATTCCAGTGCGGCACTTGTAATATTGAGAAATAAAAACAAGCCAAATAATACCCTTAAGCCCCAATTTATTCAGATTGGTAGCTATAGTTCACTGCAAATGGCTCGGTATTTTGCAAACTCTTCGGCGAATAAACTAAATAAGGAGACTGCCATTACTTATGACCGCGAGAAAAGCATTTACAAAGTGTATATCAACCAGAGTCATTCGAGCAAACGGGATATGGAAGCGCAACTTGCAAAAATTAAACATACTCGTTTGTATGACGATGCCTATGTTAACAGGCACAACCGAATTCAGATTGGTGCTTTTAAATATAAATATGAAGCCAACGCATTCGCCGAGAATTCCATTTCTATTCTGGATCAGCCTGCACAAGTTGCACAAGATTCGACTAATGATTACTACAGTGTAGTTATTGACAAAGAGTTTAGTTCCGCTTCCACATTAGACTCCTTATTAGCCGGCATTAAAAAGATCGAGCCCTATCACAAGGCCTTTATTAACCAATCCCATGAAAAATCGGATAAGCTTTATGAAAGGCAACGACCGATGATATTTAAATTCCGGGTGCGGGTAGAAGGTGTATCTAAAAAAGCTGAGGAAAACTATTTAGGGAATTTAATCGGTTCCGGTTCATCTGCCAGAATAGAGCATCATAAGAATAATGTCGTTGTATTTGACAAGATATCTACATGGAAACAGGTTCAACATTTACAGCATAAACTCAGTAAAATATCTTCGATTGGTCATCCCGTTGAAATTTTGATTGAACAAAGTCCTTCCTCGACCTTGAAGTAAGAAACCGGTTAACCAGACCTGATGATCTCTAAAAGTATTCGATCGTGGTAGTAAGTTTTCCCTGGTATAAGCCGGCCAGCATCTTTTTCTTTGAGATGCCTTTAAAACTGAGGTTGGCAGATTCCGCTTTCCCTCTTGATTCGGTGTGCGATATATTCAGATCTATTTGTTTCCCATCTGAACTTTTGAGGATTACATTTTTAGTTACATGAATCAATGTATTACCCCGGGTAACGCCCTTAAGTTTTAGGCCTCCTAAAGTTGAAGAATTATCCTTCGATAAATTCACCATGAGCGGTTGAACAGCCTCCACACTTCTCCCGCTGACGACACGAACACTTACACGCATTACGGCATGAGCTGAGTTTTGAGCATACCCCGCATTAGCCAGTACACACAAAAGGAAGATTATTATTGCAATGGTCTTATTAGTCACTTTTCTATATCTCTTATTATCTCTCGTTTTTATAAATACTTCGTTTGCTTGAACCTAATCTGTTGCCAAAATATTAAAAATTTTTAATATTAAATAATTCTAATATTTATTAGATATTTTTAATGTAGAGAAACGGGGTTATATTGGGTTGAAAGCCTATTTTACAAATATTAGAATTTAAAATACCCTGATATTAAGCCTTAAAATCCTTTCAAGGAAGGTAGTTTCAGTATTCGGAACAGTTCCTGTTTCTCTTGTTAGCCCTAAATAAGTCTATTGATCCCAAGGATAATTTATTAGGCTTCCAGTCGGAATTTCCCAACCTTCGATCCTTTTGTTAGGGAGGGATGACGTAATACACCATAGGCCACGAGGCGGGCTAAAGGGCAGCGTATAAGAGGGGGAGATTAAAACAAAAAAGGCCCTGAATCTTTAAATCCAGGGCCCCTGTAAAAAGAATATGTTACCGGATCGTTACAACACCAATCCGAGTGGATTTTCCAGCATACCCTTAAGGGTATTCAGGAATTTGGCTGCCATCACGCCATCTACTATACGGTGATCACTGGACATGGTTACTTTCATTCGCTTGCCCGGAACAACTTCACCATTCTCTACAACCGGTACTTCACGAATAGCACCGACAGCCAGGATACAAGCATTCGGCGGGTTAATAATGGCTGTAAACTCTTCAATCCCAAACATGCCAAGATTACTAACCGTAAATGTACTGCCTTCCATCTGTTCGGGTTGAAGATCCCTGTTGCGAGCTTTCTCGGCAAGTTCTTTACCCTCTGCAGCAATCTGTTGCAATCCTTTCTGATCGGTATTATTGATAACAGGGGTCACCAATCCGGCATCAACAGCCACAGCCACTGCTACATTAACATCGCCGTGCTCAATAATCTTATCGCCCTGCCAGGAACTGTTTATTTCAGGATGTTGTCTCAGGGCCGTAGCACATGCTTTAACGATAATATCATTAAAACTAATTTTAACATCGCTGATCTCATTCAGTTTCTTCCGGGCATCCCAGACCGCACTCATATCGATATCCATGGTCTCGTAGTAATGCGGACTGCTAAACTTGCTTTCCGACAAGCGACGAGCAATCGTTTTCCGCATTTGGGAGACACGATGTTCTTTATCCTCATGAGAAATCGTTGCGACAGTTCCAGTCGAAACTTTTGAAGGTTCGTATTCTTCAATATCCCTTTTGATAATACGTCCGCGGGGGCCACTCCCTTTTACATTGGAGAGCGAAATGCCCTGATCCTCAGCCATTTTTCGAGCCAACGGGGAAGCTTTAATACGACCATCGTCACTTTCTTTAACTTGGCCGTTCCCTTTGTCTTCCAGATCCCCAAAAACAGGATCATAACTTTCTTCTTTGTCCTTATCGCCTGCTTTTTTAGACGTTTTCTTAGTTTCCCCTTCCGACTCTTCATCCGAAGTACTTTTCGACGATTTGGCCTCTTCCAACAGTTCGCTGATATCCTCTCCTTCTTCACCTATAACGGCCATTAGATTTCCGAGCGGAACAGCATCCCCTTCTTCGGCAAGAATCTTTAGAATCGTACCCGAGTCGAATACTTCGACTTCCATCGTTGCCTTGTCGGTCTCAACATCGGCAATGATGTCGCCGGATTCCACTTTATCTCCTTCTTCTACGTGCCACTTAGCAATCACGCCTTCTTCCATCGTGTCGCTAAGCTTGGGCATTTCAACCTTAACTGCCATAGTATTGTCTAATATTTTTAAAATTTTGAATTACTTGCGATAAGTAACAGTATTAATTGCATCAATAACCTGATCGGGGCTCGGGAACCACTCATCAAAAAGATTCTTAGCAAACGGGGCATTGGTATCCGGCAAGGTTACCCTTTGCACCGGAGCATCCAAATAATCGAATGCTTCGCGCTGAATAAGATAACCAACTTCAGCGGCCAATCCGCCGAATGGATGAGCTTCATCAACAATTACACAGCGGTTGGTTTTTTTGATGGATTTCACAATCGTTTCCATATCCAGCGGCTTCACCGTACGCGGATCGATGATTTCGACTTTCACCCCATCTTTTTCTAGTTGCTTGGCAGCTTGTGTTGCCACATGATACATCTTTCCATGGGCAACCACAGTAACATCGCTGCCTTCACGTTTAACTTTAGCCTTGCCTATAGGAATCGTGAAATCGTCGTCATCGGGTACTTCACCTTTCAGACCATACATCTGTTCCGACTCCATAAAAAGAACCGGATTATCATCCCGAATTGCGGACTTTAACAAGCCTTTTGCGTCAGCAGGTTCGGAGGTATAAATAACTTTAAGGCCGGGAAACTGCGCATACATTGCATCGTAGGCAACAGAGTGTGTAGCACTTAACTGTCCGGCAGAAGCATTAGGACCGCGAAAAACGATGGGAATTTCGATCTGTCCGCCGGTCATATACCTGATTTTAGAAGCATGATTAATAATCTGATCAGCCGCTAAGACAGCGAAGTTGAATGTCATAAATTCAACAATGGGGCGAAGGCCGTTCATTGCAGCACCCACGCCAATACCGGCAAAACCAAGTTCGGCGATGGGAGTATCGATCATTCGCTTGGGACCATATTTGTCGAGCAGCCCCTCGGTTACTTTATAGGCACCGTTGTATTCGGCAACCTCTTCGCCCATGACAAAAATATTTTCATCCTGGCTCATTTCTTCATCAATGGCAGCCCGGATTGCTTCTCTGAATTGTAGTTCAGCCATATTGCTTATGTTTCTTAATTATATGTAGTAATAAATTCCTGGATAATCTGTAAACTCAATTTCACGAGTTGAGGATCACAGCATGAAACTGTTCAGAATTAAGTATGGAACGGATAATCATCTTCAACGAACATGTCGTCGTAGAGAGCGTCGGGTTCCGGAAAATCACTTTCCTCTGCATAGTCGATAGCTTCCATAACGGTATCTTCCACGCCATCCTGAATTTCCTCTATTTTCTCTTCGTTAATGATGTCCTCATCTACTAGATAATTCTTAATCCGTTCAATAGGATCCAATTTTTCATATTCCTGTAGCTCTTCTTTCGTCCGGTATTTCATGGGATCAGACATTGAATGCCCGCGATACCGGTAAGTGCGAATTTCTACCAACCAGGGCTCGGAGTTTTCACGAACATCTTCAGCAATTTCTTTCATCTTCTCATAGACGGTAAAGACATCCATACCGTTAATCACAGCATTTTTCATGCCGTATCCTTTGGCACGTTCATAAAGTTCACCAACCGAGTGCCGGTGAACGGCCGTCCCCATTGCATAGCCATTATTTTCGATGGCATAGATGCAAGGAAGCCCCCAATTTTGACTCATATTAAGGGTTTCGTGCAAAGATCCCTGGTCAACGGCGCCATCTCCAAGAAAACAAGCCGTAACACGTCCCGTTTGCTTGTATTTGTTGGCAAATGCAATACCTCCGCCTAACGGGGTATTCCCGCCGACGATACCATAACCGCCCCAAAAATGATTTTCAGCCTTGGAAAAATGCATGGATCCTCCTTTTCCGTGGGAACATCCCGTTTTCTTTCCATAAAGTTCAGCCATTCCTTCTTTTGGTGAAATGCCGCGTACTAATCCCCACCCATGATCACGATAAGCCGTGATAATATCATCATCGTCATTCAGGGCATAAACTGTTCCGGTAGATACTGCTTCCTGCCCCATATAAAGGTGCAAGAAGCCGCCGAATTTCCCCTTTTGATACATCTGCATGGCTCTTTCCTCGAATCGTCGCTGTAAGTACATGAGTTCAAACATGTCAACAACGTCTTCTTCAGACAAGCCAAGTGATTTGTGTTTTTTCTTTGTGGGATTTGGCAACTCTGTACTGCGGACCACATGTCCGTTGGTACGAATGCCGGTTCCTGATGGGGTAAATGTTATTTCTTGTGTTTCTTTCTTTTTCTTAGCCATAATAACAGTTTACAACAATTGTTGCTGTTGCAACGATTTCGATTGAATTTTTCCACAAAATCAGAGTCTCAAAATATACTCAAAATTATGGAGGATTACAGGTCTTTACCTGTTAAAAAACTTAATGAGCTTATCTGTCACATATTATTCCAAATATTTACCGATAAACTTATCCAGCTTGTCGAATACTTCTTTCAATTGTTCCGGGTTTCGCCCGCCGGCTGTAGCTAAATTAGGCTGACCGCCACCGCCACCGCCCAGCATTTTGCCGAGTTCTCCTACCAGCGATCCTGCTTTGATTCCTTTTTCTTTTATAAGATCGTCCGTCACAGCCGCAGCTACATACACCTTCCCCTCCTCCCGGTCTTTGGCTCCCAAAATAGTAATCGTGCCTTCTTTACTCTTCTCCAGAGATTCATACCCGAGCTGTTTTAACAAATCCATATCGGCATGCGGAATTTCTCCGAATACCAGTTTAATACCATTCTCCAGGTCATGAGCTTTCTCAAAAAACTCATTTAATTTAGTCAGGCTTTGCTGGTGCTGTAGCCGCTCAACCTCGTGTTCCAGCTCTTTTCGTTCTTCGATCAGTTGCTGAATATCCCTTGCGATGTCTTCGCTTTGCCCAACTTCTGATCGTATTCGGTGTATCAGTTCATTTTCCGATCGCAGGTATTGATCAACGCTCTTACCTACTTTGGCTTCAATTCGTCGGACGCCAGCTGCAGCGGAAGATTCACTTAGAAATCGGAAGTAGCCGATTTCACCCGTGGCATCCACATGTGTACCTCCACAGAGCTCCATTGAATATTCGGGGTCGAATGATATCACACGCACCAAATCACCGTACTTCTCCCCAAACAACATGGTAGCGCCCCAATCTTTCGCTTTATCAATAGGCACTTCTCGCTCTTCCCGTTTTGGGATGTTCTGCTGGATATGGTCGTTTACAATTTCTTCTATCCGGTTGAGTTCTTTAGAGGATATGGGATCGAAGTGCGAAAAATCAAATCGCAGATGATGCTCATCCACCAGCGAACCCTTTTGAGCCACATGGTCGCCCAGCACCTGGCGCAAAGTGGCATGAACCAAGTGGGTTGCCGAGTGGTGCTTGCGGATTTCCTTACGACGATCGGCATCCACAACCGCTTCCCATTCTCCTTCGGGTGACTCCGGTAAATGATCTACAAAATGCACGTAGCCATCAGGTGACTTCTGAACGTCGAGCACACGCAGATGCTCGTCTCCGTTGCTGATAATTCCGGTATCGGCTACCTGCCCCCCGCTTTCGGCATAAAAGGGAGTTTTATCCAGGATTATGGCATTCCGCTCTTTCTCTTTTCGAAATGCTTTGATATGGCCTTTTGCCGAAAGGGCATCGTATCCCACAAACTCAAAATTTTCGGTTTCCGAGACATTAATCCACTCACTTTGAGAAGACCGGTCGATCTTAAACTTGCCGGCTGAGCGAGCGCGTTCCTTTTGCTCCTGCATGCGTTTGTTAAATCCCTCTTCATCGACCGCAACATCTCGCTCGCGGGCCATAAGTTTGGTCAGGTCAATCGGAAAGCCGTAGGTATCATGAAGCTTAAAGGCATCTTCTCCGGATATTTTATCTTTACCTTCGATCATCTCCTCAAACAGCTCGATGCCTTGCCCAAGAGTCTTCAAAAAACTCTGCTCTTCGGATCGAACCACATTACTCACATAATCCTGCTGTTGGATCAGCACAGGAAAAACATCCTTGAACTGTTTGGCAAGCGTTGGTACAAGTTTATGGAAAAATGGCTCCTTCAACCCCAGTTTATCCCAGCCGTAACGAATAGCACGACGCAGGATCCGTCGAATCACATAGCCCCGGCCATCATTACCGGGTGAGGCTCCATCTGCAATAGAAAAACTGACCGCTCGTATATGATCGGCAATCACACGCATAGCGATGTCGGTCTGTTCATCCTGACCATAGGTTACACCGGCCAAATCTCCAATCTTGTTAAGAAGAGGGCGGAACAGGTCGGTATCATAATTGGATCGTTTATCCTGTAAAATTGCACAAAGTCGTTCAAAACCCATGCCCGTATCAACATGTTGGGCCGGCAGTTTTTCCAGCGCCCCATCCGGCTGCCGGTTAAACTGGATAAACACGAGATTCCAAATTTCCATCACGCGGGGATCGTCCATATTAACAAGATCAGCCCCATCCCTTTTTTTTCGCTCTTCATCAGGGCGAATATCAATATGCACTTCCGAACACGGGCCACAGGGACCGGTATCCCCCATCTCCCAGAAATTATCTTTCTTGCCGAATTTAAGTATATGATCGGAATCGATTGCCGTTTCGGATTTCCAGAGATCAATCGATTCCTGATCCACCGGCAGGCCGTCTTCTTCGTCCCCTTCAAAAACTGTCGCATACAGGCGATCGGGTTCCAGCCCCCACCGATCTACCAACAGCTCCCAAGCCCAGCGAATAGCCTCACGTTTAAAATAATCACCAAACGACCAGTTGCCGAGCATTTCAAACAGCGTGTGATGGTAAGTGTCATAACCGACTTCCTCGAGGTCATTATGCTTGCCGCTTACCCTGATACAACGCTGGCTGTCTACTGCTCGCTTCCATGTTTTACCATCCTTTTCGTAGCCTTCCTGTTCACCCAGAAAAATGGGCTTAAACTGATTCATCCCCGCATTGGTAAACAGCAAGGTTGGATCGTTTTGAGGGACCACCGGTGCACTCTGCACCGTTACATGATCCTTCTCTTCAAAAAAATCCAGGAACTCCCGGCGAATTTCAACAGAACTCTTGTGCGACATCGATTGTGAACTTTTCGTGTATTCTAATTCTTAAGAGCGTGGAAAATAGCAAAAATTAGCATTGAACTCACCTTCAATAAGTTCCTAATAAAAACTTTGCTTAGATGACATTTTGCGGTATTCATTTATCTTACAGTATAAATCTCTAAATAACGGTATCATCATGCGCTCTATTTTCAATAATTTTTTACGCGGACTCTTGCTCGTCTTTCCCATTGGAGCTACCATTTACATCATCTTTGCAGCCATACGGTGGTCGAATAACATTTTGAACCAATTGTTATTTAACTGGTGGGGAATGGACATTCCAGGATTGGGAATAATCACAGTCTTCTTTGGGATCGCCTTTATCGGATACGTATTTTCCCGTGCTTTTACCAAACCACTTGTTGCCTATTTTGAGCGTTTCCTGATGCGGATGCCCATCATCAAAATTATCTACACATCGCTTAAAGAACTTACCGAAGCCTTTGTCGGAGATAAGAAAAAATTCAACAAGCCGGTGCTCGTTGATCTTGGAGGAATGGAAGTCAAACGGATTGGATTTATCACTCAGAAAGATTTATCAGAACTGGGAATAGAAAATATGGTTGCCGTGTATTGTCCCCACTCCTACAATTTTTCGGGCAATCTGTTTCTGGTACCCATTAAAAATATCACTCCATTGAATTTAAATTCCACAGAGATTATGAAATATATCGTCTCCGGCGGAGTTACAAATATTAATGGTTCCGTGTCGGAACACACGCATTAATTGGAAGTTAGAAATTAAAGAAACCAAAAAATAATGGTCGTCTGGTTGTAAAAAAACAATTAATTGATTTTATTCAACGTTAAATATTAGAAATTTTTAATGTTATAGATGTCTCCTTCACCTGTCAATGCTACCCCAAAGCTTGAAGCATCAACCGTTCATGAAAAGGTATTGCTGGAAAAGCACCTGCCTTATAATCCCAAGGATAACAATGGGCCAATAATCGAACTTTTTTTTCATGAATTGCCATCCCAAAAAAATATTATCCAGAAGGTAATTCAATTTTTGGCGATTCTTCCTTTGGGATTATTGTTTCTGATCACACTTCCTTTTTTCGCGCTTGGGATAAAATTATTTACTAAAAAACCGTTATTCCAAAAAACACTTGTCCCCGGTAGAAACGGTATTTTATTCCCTCTTTATTCCTATCCCATACAAAATGTCGAACTATCAAAATTGCCTTCAATCATTAATATTTTAAAAGGACAGCTTAATTTGATTGGCCCTCTGGCATATCCGGGTGAGATGTGCAAAAAATGGAATAAAGAATTAAGTCACTACTATAAACGATTTGCATTAAAACCGGGCTATTGGGGAGTGGCTCCTGTGATTACAAAAAACGATGACATTGAGACGGTAGCCAACTCACTTGAAAAGGAATTGAAGTATGTTTGTAACCCTACCCTAAAAAAGGATTTAGAGTATTTATTTCGCTTCCATTAACCTTCTTTAAAGAGTATGATTGCCGGACACGATGGCAATATAACTAATAAACTTCGACAAAAGTCCTGGAAGAAGGTTTAACATACCGTTTCAAATCTTTTTCATCCCATTCTGTCGGTTTCTTACCGGCCGCCGGTTCCCGTATATCCAGATATTGATCCAGTCTTTTTTTTCCCAATGCTTCGTAAATACCTTTCTCCATCCCCTTGAGTCCGCAGATATACATCAGGGTGTTATCCTTTTTCAGGATCGGATCCAGCAGGTCCGACTGATCCCACAGGCAAGTTTGAACATATTTTTTCGTGCCATCTTTTCTGCGTGCTTCCCTGGAGACATGCGGCAGATAATGAAAATTGGAATACTCTTCCTGAAGCGGTTCAAAATAATCCGCATAAAGCAAATCGGTACGATAAGCACAGCCGAAAACAAGAACAATATCATTTTCGACTCCGGCTTCCAGCAATTCCATGATCATGCCTCGATACGGAGCTATGCCCGTTCCCGTAGCAAACAATATATAATTGAAGTCTTTGGCATTTTCCGGCAGCAGAAACCTTCGGCCGCTGGGACCTGTCATTTTCACTTTGTCACCGGGTCGTAAATCTGCCAAATAATTAGAACAAACCCCGAGATAAAGCCTATTGTCCTCCAATTCCTCAATTGTTCTCTTGACCGTGGTAGATACCAAGTTGGATTTGCCATCCTCCCCTTTTGTTGGCGATGAAACAGAATACAATCGTAATTTATGATCGCGCCCGTTCTCATCTTTGCCCGGCGGCAATATCCCAATGGATTGCCCTACCCTGACGTGCCCTTCCAAATCAGTTCCCGAAATATCAAATGTAACATGACGAACAAAATTCGGGCTAATCTCCTTGGTACAAATCCAATTCTCCACAATCGGTACTTCAACCGGATCCTTAGGCGTATAGATATTTAATTCTACTTCGGGGAGCTTTATTTCGGGCATAACAGTAACCAAAACAGGCTTTATCTGGGTCTAATTTAAACGGCTTTGAAATTGTAAAGCTTACAATTAATAAACAAGTATTTTTTATCGTCTGTAATTCACAAAACAAGAAAAGCCCGCCAATGATTTGGCGGGCTCCGCAACTAATCAGAGTTTTGTTTATAAATAAAACATCAATCCAGCTGTAAACACATTA
>DATFLI010000425.1:0-4686 GCA_035267805.1 Balneolaceae bacterium
CACCGTAGTCTTGATTTGCGTATTCGACAGGTTCTGAATCTGTGCCTGGGTATATCCAAAACCCACTTGTATTTTTGATTGATCCGTGCCGAATCCGGTTCCGGTGATCGTTACATCCGTACCTGCTTTGCCGCTGTCCGGCTCAACGTCAGTGATTGAAAAATTGGAGGCAGACGGAGTTTGTACGGTAAAATCAGGTCCCTGAACACCATTTCCGTCAACAATCAAACGAACAGGTCCCGTAGTTGCCCCATTCGGGACGATAGTCTTGATTTGGGTATCCGAAAGACTCAGCAAGCTTGACTGGGTCTCGTTAAAGCCTATCCGTACTTTTGAGGCATCAGTTCCAAAATCGTTCCCGTAAATCATAACGGTATCTCCCACCATACCACTATCGGGTTTGATATCGCTTATAGATGGATAGCTATTTTCTTTGGGAAGTGAAATAATACCATATTCGCTCAAATGATGAATGAGACCATGAACACGATGATTGTTGGTATCCGACACGCTCGTAAGTGTATCCCATTTACTGTTTGCCACGGTAGCCAGACGTAGTTGGCCGGCGTTGATGCTATCGGGCAAATCCGATGGATTATATTTCAGGCTAAGGACCGCGGCAGTGTCAAATTGTGTGCCATTAGGTCCGATATTCCAGACGGTGCCAATAGAGCCTGAAGGATTGCTGCCGGATATTTTTTTAAAAGAGAAGATAATATCAGAAGATAATGCGCCGGGGGGGATAAACAATATAGCCGACGAATCGCTGCTTGCCACTTCGCCGCCTTCCGACCCTATTTGAACATCTTTTTTGCCCGAATCAGGTCCTGTAACGCTGTTATGTTTTTTACATGCGAAAGTCATGAGCAGGACTAAAGTAGTTAAAACAAGATTCCGGGAATTGGTTTTAGAAATCATGAGATAATTTGAAATTTGTTTAGGCTATCTTGATATACTAGTAGTTCTGATATAAAATCTGCATTTTTAAGAACGTTTTAGATGCGAGCATCTGGTTGTTGCCTCTATCAATAAAGCGTAATTAAAATGAGAAATGGCTCAAATAGGGATCATAAGGGATTGAGAAATGCGAAGTCAGGCTGAAATCACGCAGATTTTACAAAAGGTAAAGGAGGGGTCTTCTGAGGCTTACGACCAATTGTTTCCATTGGTTTATGATCAGCTTAAAAGCATCGCTTTCAAAAAAATGAAAAATGAACGTAAGGATCATACCCTGTCGCATACCGAACTGGTTCATGAGGTTTATTTGAAGCTTGTTGATCAGACAAATATTGACTGGAAGGATCGGGCTCATTTTTTTGCCATGGCCTCACAATGCATGCGTCAGATTTTAATCGATTATGCAAGAAAGAAAAAGGCAGACAAACGAGGAGGAAACAAAGAGCCGGTAACGTTCATCGATACTCTGATGAAAGTGGATCGGCAAGCCGATGATTTAATCAACCTGGATAGTGCCTTGCAAGATTTGGCAAAATTAAATGAACGGCTCGCTGAAGTCGTCGAGTATCGCTATTTTGGCGAAATGAGTATTAAAGATACGGCAGAAGTTATGAATTTGTCCGTAAGTACGGTAAAAAGAGATTGGGCAAAAGCACGGGGATGGTTGTATAAAGAATTAAAGGGACGATTTAATTAAACTTTATGTAGCATTTATCCCCATCCATCAAGATTTAAAAAATTAACTGGGGGTACGAAATGCCGGAAAACGAATGGAAGAAAATAGAAGCAATTCTTGACAGGGTACTTGAGTTGCCGGCTGACCGGCGGTCGTTGTTTGTCAGGCAAGCCTGTAAGGGAGATGAAGATCTTATTAAAGAGGTTGAGAGCATATTACAGGCGATTGAAGAATCGGAGCAGGCCCATTTTTTACAACATGCCTGGGAAGACAACAAAGATTTGCTCAATGATTTTTCGGGATCTCTTGATTCCTCCCACGATGAGGAGTCGATAATTGGTATGCGAGTTGGCCCTTTTAAAATTACAGAGTTGGCCGGTTCCGGAGGGATGGCAACCGTTTATCGCGGAGAGAGGGTCGATGGGCAATTTCATCAGTCGGTAGCCATCAAAATCATAAAGCAAGGGATCTACTCGCAAAAGACGGCTTTACGGTTTAAGGATGAACAAGAGATTTTAGCCGGGCTGCATCATCCCCATATTGCCCAGTTATATGACGGCGGTTTAACCTCCAATGACATTCCGTATCTGATTATGGAATATGTGGATGGTATCCCGATCGACCGGTATGCAGAGAAGTATAAGCTCACCATAACTCAGCGGCTGGATTTGTTTGAGAAGGTCTGCGAGGCGGTGCAATATGCTCATAATAATTTAGTAGTGCACCGTGATTTGAAGTCGCAGAATATTTTGGTGAATGCTAACGGGGATGTTAAGATTCTCGATTTTGGGGTGGCCAAACTGATGAAACCGACCACGGAAGCTGCTGCGCATCCCTCCAGTCATGAAGAGCATTTTTGGACCCCTCAATATGCTGCGCCGGAGCTTGTAAAGAATAACTCCATTTCTACCGCCGGTGATATTTACGCTTTGGGAGTACTGCTGTACAAATTAATGTCGGGTGCGTTTCCTTTTGAAATGATGGGAAAGAGTTACTCCGAAATGCGACAACTTATTTTAAATGAGATCCCGGAAAAGCCAAGCAAAGCTTTGGGCCAGCTGGTGAATAAGCAAGAAATTGCATCCAACCGGCAAGTTACGGTATCCCGACTGCAAAAAAAGCTAAAAGGAGATTTGGATTGCATCATAGGTAAAGCGATTCGCAAAGATCCGGAATTGCGTTTTGAGTCGGTCCGTCATTTTATAGAAGAGATACAGCGCTACCGGGAAGATCTGCCACTGTTGGCTCGGAAAGGAAATGCCGGCTATAAATTGGAAAAATTCCTCCATCGAAATGCTGTACCCGTAGCTTCATTTTTTGTCACATTAATAATATTGGCAACCACAATAACCTATTATACCATTCGGTTAACGAAACAGCGAAATAAAGCGCTTTCGGAATCGCATAAAGCCCATCTCGTTACTGATTTTATGGTCGATATTTTTAAGGATGCCGATCCGTATCATCAAAAAAACAGGGATATAACGGCTCGTGAAATTTTAGATAAAGGCACCCAAAAAATCAGAAAAGAAATCAAAGGGGAGCCGGAGATAAAAGCTACGCTGTTATCGAATATCGGCAGTATTTATGAAGATTTGGGACTCTATAAGAAAGCCGGACCGCTGCTTCATGAAGCATTGTCGATTCGGCAAAAATTATATAACCAAGATAACTACGATTTGGCGAACAGTCTGCACATGTGGGCCGATTACAATGAAATGAGGGGCCATTTTAAAAATGCTAAGAAATACTTTAAAGAATCGGGTTCCATGTTTATACGGCTACAGAATGATACCTCTTATGCCGCAAGTGTTGAAGAGCTGGGATGGGTAAATTATTTAACCGGCGATTATAATTTGGCAGATTCGCTGGTTAGGGCTTCGCTTGATATCTATAGAAAAGCTTATGGAAATCAGAATAAAAAGGAAGCCCGCGGAGATCAATACCTGGCCTGGATTAGTAATGCCAAAGGCAATTACGGCAAAGCGGATTCACTGTTCCGGTCAGCTTTAGCCTTGCGGCAAATAAGGTACCAAGGTGATCACCCGTTGAAGGCACAGACCCTGCAAAGTTTGGGAAGAACCTTATATAATGAGCAACAGTACGACTCGGCCGGGGCATATATCAAGCAAGCCCTGGCCATGCAGCACCGGTTATTTGGGGATAAACACCCGGATATTGCCGTATCGCTTAATATTCTTGGACTCATTAAACAGAAGCAACATCAGTACGAGCTCAGTGGTAAATATTTATCCCAAAGTTATAAAATGATTGAAAAATTTAAGGGAAAGAATGATCCGACGGTGGTCAAATACCTGGGAAATTTGGCTACTACTTATTTTTATGATCACAACTATTCGAGAGCGGCCGATATTTTTAAAAAAGTATTGATCAAAAATAAGGTATTGCTGGGGACCGATCATCCGGAGATTGCTACCGATTATAATAATTTGGGGATGTGCTTATGGAGGGGAGGCAGGAAGGATGCTGCGCTGAGTAACTTCAAAAAATCGGTAGCGGTTGCCCAGAAAGCCTTGCCGGCGATAAATCCGCATCTGATCTATTTCCGAAAAAATATGGCTGACCTCTCACAGGAGATGGGCAACAATGAAATGGCTGCAAGGGAACGGCTTCAAAATTTTACTTCTTTGAGGGATCATTTAGGGATTAAAAACAAGCGAACCCAGCAAGTACTGCAGAGAGTCATCGCATTATATGAAGACTGGGACAAGCCGGAAAAAGTCACTCACTATCAGGCATTGCTCGATAATGATAAGCGTACGGGCAATTAAAATACTTTTAAGCAAATTATTAATAATCGGTTTTGTGAAATGTTTTTTAGTTAAACTTGTTATTATAAATCAAGTATGAATGTGTTTCCAACCAATTTGAAGTTCATTCCCATATAATGAAAGGATCCAACCTTGAAGTACCGGTTAAAGGCATGGATTGTGCGGACTGCGCCCGGAGGGTTAAGAATGCTGTGGAAGGCGTATCCGGGGTCA
The DNA here is from genome assembly GCA_035267805.1 of Balneolaceae bacterium. Taxonomy (GTDB): domain Bacteria; phylum Bacteroidota; class Rhodothermia; order Balneolales; family Balneolaceae; genus Fodinibius. The sequence goes on from DATFLI010000425.1 coordinate 4,639, forward strand.
AGTCTGCCGAAGTCTTGCTTTCTTCCGAAAAAACGCTGATCCAATCAG
>DATFLI010000426.1:0-8065 GCA_035267805.1 Balneolaceae bacterium
CTAAGGCTTGGGTACACGTGGGATTGGGAAACTATGACGAGGCCCAGATGGTGCGCATTATCTGGCCTAATGGGTCAACACAGGCCGAATTTGCTGAACTGGGATATCAAAATAAAATCATGAATCAACAGATCCTGAAGGGATCGTGTCCGTGGGTTTTTACTTATAACGGCAATAAGATGGAGTTTATCACCGACTTCCTGTGGCGCACGGCACTGGGACTTCGTATCAACGCTCAGGGCAAAGCCAAGGTGATACACAGCATCGACTGGATAAAAATTAATGGTGATCAGTTGCAACCGAGGGACGGCCATTATGACGTTCGTATTACTGCTGATTTGTGGGAGACTCACTTTTTTGATCATGTTTCGTTAATGGCAGTCGATCATCCCGCGAATACGGATGTGTTTGTGGATGAGCGATTTAAACTTCCGGCTCCCAAACAGCAACTGTATCCATTGAAAAATTTACACCCGGTTGAGGCCGCCTACGATAACGCCGGCCGGGATGTGACGCGGAAAATTGCCCGTAAGGATGGCCGTTATGTAGCTAATTTGCCGCTGACCTCTTACCAGGGATTAACCAAAGAACATTATATCGAATTGGATTTGGGCAAGAAAAAGACGAAGAGCAGGCAGAAACTGGTTGCTTCCGGTTGGGTGTATCCAACGGATAGTTCGATCAACGTTGCAATCAGCCAGGGTAGTCATCCGGCACCTCATGGTATTCGTCTGGAAGTGCCGGATGGCAAAGGCGGATGGAAAGTCGCTAAGAAAAATATTGGTTTTCCTGCCGGCAAAAAGAAGACGATGCTTATTGATTTGAATGGTATTTTTGAGCCCGGTACCCCGCGACGCGTTCGCCTTTACACAAATATGGAAATTTACTGGGATCAGTTTCAGTTGGGTACACAACCCAAGCATGCTGATGTCAAAACGCATCGAATTGCGGCATCAACTTCACAATTGGAGTATCGCGGGTATTCCAAGCTCGAACATAGAGATCGATTTTCTCCGACCGTTCCCGATTATCAGAAACTTGAGGGAACAACACAGAAATGGAGGGATCTTGTAGGGTTCTATACCCGTTATGGAGATGTCAAAGAGCTGACTAAGAAGAGCGATGACCGCTATGTAATTATGAATGCCGGTGATGAACTTCGATTTAAATTCCCGGCTCTTTCCCGCCCCAAAAAAGGGTGGAAACGTGACTTCGTATTAATCGGCGACGGTTGGGTAAAAGACGGTGATTATAATACCGGGTTTTCCAAAACGGTGCTGCCGTTGCCATATCACGGGATGAAAAATTACTCGAATAAGCCCGAACGTTTGCAGGATGATCCGGTTTATCAACAGCATAAACAGGACTGGGTTAAATATCACACGAGATATGTGACACCGGCTAACTTTAATATGGCATTGCGGTTTAAAAATTGACGAATCTTTTTAACTTATAAGCTATGGCAGTAAAAAATAACAAGATATCGTTAATTGTACTTTTTGCGGTACTGCTTGCCACCCCATACGTTGTTTCGCATTATAACAGCATTAAAAAGATCTGGTCATCCGGAAAATCCAACCACCGGGATGTACTGAATCGATACGGTTTTTACCTGCAGGATGTAACCAGCGACTGGGGGGTTAACTTTACCCATCATGCACCCAAGCTTGATTCAAAGCTTGATCATATTATGCCACAGGTAGCCTCAGTTGGGGCCTCGGTGGCTGTTTCGGATTTCAATAATGACGGCCGCCAGGATTTCTATCTCACAAACAGCGAGCACGGTAAGCCGAATGCCCTTTACGAAAATATGGGCAATGGGCATTTTAAAAATGTAGCCGCCCAAATGGGGGTTGCGGATGTAAATACCAAGGCCACCGGCGTTTCAATGAGTTCGGTATGGGGCGATTATGATAACGACGGTTATGAGGATTTGTTTATTGCCAAGTGGGGCAAGCCCATGTTGTTTCATAATGATAAAGGCAAAGGATTTACGAAAGTGGACTTGGGGCCCGAATTTCCTGACTGGGTCAATTCGAATACGGCCGTTTGGCTTGATTACGATAATGATGGAAAGCTGGATTTATTTCTGGGAGGATATTACGATGAAAATATTGATCTCTGGAATCTGAAGACTACACGTATCATGCCCGAAAGTTTTGAGTATGCCAAGAATGGCGGGCGCAAGTACCTGTTCCATAATCTGGGGAATGGTAAGTTTAAGGAAGTCAGCAAGAAATTGGGATTAGTCAGCAATCGCTGGACATATGCGGCAACTGCCGCGGATGTGGATCATTCGGGCTATCCGGACTTGATTCTTGCCAACGACTACGGGGTGGATGAGCTTTTTCTGAATCAGGACGGTAAGGGGTTCGTAAATGCGGCCCAGAAAGTTGGCATCGGGTTTGTGCCCAAGAGTGGTATGAATGCATCTCTCGGGGATGTAATGAATCGCGGTCGGCTGGCGATTTATATCACGAATATCTCTGAGCCCGGGGTGTTGATTCAGGGAAATAGTCTTTGGGTTCCGACGGTGCCGAGCGAAAAGTTACATTATCAGAATTTAGCGGAGGATCTTGGTATCTCGCTTGGTGGGTGGAGTTATGGTGCACAGTTTGGTGATCTGAATCTGGATGGCAACTTGGATCTTTATCTGGCTAACGGTTTTGTCTCCGGCAAAAAGGGCACCGATTACTGGTATGATTTCGCCAAAGTAGCCGGCGGAAACAAGAAGATTATTGCAGATGCCAAGAACTGGCCGGCTATGAAAGGACGAAGCTTGTCAGGGTATCAGCAAAATAAGATTTGGATTAATGACGGTGCCGGTAAATTTCAGGAAGTAGCCGATGCTGTAGGCGGTAAACTGAAGCTGGATAGTCGGGCTGTTGCTTTGGCTGATTTAAATAATGATGGTACATTGGAAATCCTGGTGGCAAGCCAGGGCGGGCCGTTTAAAATTTACAAAAATACGGTTATCTCTTCTCATAACTGGATTGGGTTTAAGTTAAAAGGCACAAAAAGTAATAGCAGTGCCATTGGTGCCGAAGTTGAATTGTTCTGGGATTCCAATCAACAAGTGCAGGTTATTAACTCAACCAGCGGCTTCAGCGCTGAAAATCAACGTCCTCTTTATTTTGGGTTGGGTAAAGCCGGCAGTGTTCGGAAAGCGATTATTCACTGGCCCTCGGGATATACCCAGACCATTAAAAAACCTGAAATAAACAAGCTTCACACCATAACCGAATCAGTACCATCATGAGTGAAAATGGTTCGCTAGTCTCGAAGGTTAAGAATTTTAAATACAGTCATAAATATACGCCGCCGCTTCTGATAACCGGCATCTTATTGGCGGCACATATCTCATTTGGTATCCTCACAGGATACAGTAAACTGTTGATTGCTATCGGAGCCAGTATTTTAACCGAGGCCGCATTACACCGCTGGATCGTGGGCAAATGGCGCAGTTTTTCCAGTGCGTATATATCGGGGGTAAGTGTGGGCATCCTTATTCGCTCACCGATGTTTTGGCCGTATGCCCTTTGCTCGATGATTTCTATTGCATCAAAATATGTACTCCGGTATAAAGGGCGGCACCTGTGGAATCCATCCAATTTTGGAGTTGTTGCTATGCTGCTGTTGGCCCCGGGCAGTGTGGCGGTACTCAGTATTCAGTGGGGTAATAACATGTGGGCTATGGCTGTCATCTGGATTGTGGGATCTATTTCTATTTATCGCCTTCGCAGGTTTCATGTCTGTGCAACCTACGTTCTTTCATTTCTATTTTTTGGCTTGATCAGGGCTTATATCACGGGAGATCCTTATCTGGCAGAGATTTCTCCAATCACAGGGCCTATGTACCAGTTGTTTACCTTTTTTATGATTACCGATCCCAAAACAACGGTACAGTCCAAATGGGGACGTATCTTGGTGGTTATTGTGGTAGCTTTTGTTGAGATGATCCTGAGGTTACATGAGGCGGTATATGCTCCCTTCTATGCCCTGTTTATCGTTGGTCCTATAGCTATGGCTGTTGAAATTTGGTGGAATGATCGGCACAGCAAGGACGAGTTGTCGACCCCCTCGAAATTTTCAGCCGTTAACTTTTCTTCAACCTGATATTTCCCGGAGAGTAAGCTGTTATTTAGTTGATTTTAACATTCCTTCAAATTACTTGCATTGCTATGAAAAGATATCCCATAATTATTTTTTTTATGATTTTTATTGCCGCTCCGGTAATAGCCCAGGAGTCGCAATCCGGGTGGAATGTCCGAGCCGATTCTATTGATCCCGCCAATTACTACGGAGTAACGGTGGCAAATGGGATGATTGGCCTGGTTTCTTCTTCAAAGCCACTCCAGATGAGTGATATCGTGTTGAACGGTGTGTATGACGATTACGGCCGTGGACGTGTATCCAATATTTTAAAGGGATTTAATTTTGCTAACGTGCAGCTGGATGTGGATGGGGAGCGTGTGGGACGTCAAAACATCTCAAAGATGCACCAGGATTTAGATATGAGGTCTGTTTCGATAACAACCGGGTTTCGCTTTCGGGATAAGGCTCAAATCAGTTATACCGTTCGAGCGCTTCGTCAGCTGCCTTATACCAGCCTCATCGATGTTTCGATAAGGCCCCTACAGAATATTAAGATTGTTGCCGCATCGGTAATCCGGGGGCCCGATATTTTGCGAAATATTCATAATTATTATTCGGAGATCGATCGTCCCCATGTGATGATTCCATTGTTAACGTCAGTTGCTCAAAGTCCTACCGGTAAACATACGGTAGCGGCCTCTACCAGTTTTATTTTCACGGAATCTCATGGTCAGCAGCCCGATATCATTCATGAAGAATGGGATCAAAATATGCATCTGGCTAAATTTAAGAAAACCCTGAAAAAGGGAGAGGTTTATCACTTTAGTATTGTGGCTTCCGAAACTTCGACTGAACATTTCTCGGATCCCCGAAATGAAGCCGAGCGGTTAACGATTTATGCCAAACTGCAAGGAAGGGAAAAACTTCTGGAAGGACATCAAAAAGCCTGGGACAAGCTATGGAAAAGTGATATCGTTGTGGAGGGTAATCCCGATGATCAACGGGATATTCGTTTTGCGCTGTATCATTTGTATTCGTTCGTCCGAAAGGGGACAGCTTACAGCCTGTCGCCAATGGGACTTTCTGGCCTGGGATATAACGGTCATGTGTTTTGGGATACGGAGCTCTGGATGCTTCCGCCCCTGCTGGTGCTGCATCCTGATATTGCTAAATCATTGCTTGAATACCGGTACCAGCGCCTCGACGCAGCAAAACAAAAAGCCCTTGCTCATGGTTATAAAGGAGCCATGTTTCCATGGGAGTCGGCCGGCAGTGGCCAGGAAGAAACGCCGGTATGGGCGCTTACCGGTCCGTATGAGCAGCATATTAGTGCGACCATTGGAGTAGCCTTTTGGAACTATTTTCGGGTTACTCACGACAAACAGTGGCTGCGTGAGAAAGGATTTCCCGTACTCAAGGAAATCGCTGATTTTTGGGTGAGTCGAGTAGAGAAGGATGAGGATGGAAATTACGATATCAATAATGTAGTGGGGGCTGATGAGTGGGCCGAAAATATCGACAATGATGCCTATACAAACGGCGCAACAATTGTAGCGCTCAAAGCTGCTGTAAAGGCAGCTGACATATTGGATAAGGATCCGGATCCGAAATGGTCCGAGGTCGCCAATCATATCCCGATTTTGCAATTCAAAGATGGAGTGACCCGAGAGCACGCAACCTATACCGGTGAAAAGATCAAGCAGGCGGATGTTAATTTACTTTCCTATCCGTTGGGCGTCATTTCTTCGCAGACGCAAATGCTGAAAAATTTGAACTATTATGAGCCGCGCATCGGGGCCGGTCCTGCGATGAGTTATTCCGTATTTTCGGTCTTGTACTCCAGGTTGGGTAAAGCCGATAAAGCGTATTCACTTTTTAGAAAAGGATATAAACCGAATGAAGTCCCGCCCTTTGGAGTACTTGCAGAGAGTGCGGGTGGCACCAATCCTTACTTCGCTACCGGAGCAGGAGGGATGCTACAGGCCGTGTTAAACGGTTTCGGGGGAATTGAAATTTCAGACGGAGGGATAAAACAGTTGAAGACGTCGCTGCCAAAGAGTTGGAATAGTTTGAAAATTACCGGTGTGGGTGCAGGCAAAAGGACTATTATCAATGATGATAAATGATCCGATTTATGTAAAAAGGTAATGGCATGAGTGGCACTGTTTTAGGTTGATTTCTTAAGTATTTTGCAATTAAAAATTGGAAGAGTCGCTCTCATTTTTGAACAGCATCCATTTATTATTAAACAACATATATTTAGAAATAAATGATTTTAGTGGTGGCTGAATATGGGAATTTTCCCGTGATGAGCGCTTTATTGCATTTTAAAGAAAAAAAATCCCATAATAGTTAAAATAATTTGCTTCTTACCTAAAAAGGTTAAATAATATACGAACACTGTTTTAGATGTTTGTATAAGGGTACTCCGTAGGGCAAGTAGCTAACTGCTTAGAATTAATTTTATTCTATTTTTACTTCCTTCTACATGTAAAGTACTTAAATGGGGATTGTGCTCAATTAAAATTTCTGCTCAAACCTGCAGTGGATGATACTATTTACATAAGTATCGTGTCATTACGAACATAACAAAAAACCTAAGGGGAAATTTATGATTACGAATGCGATACGAGGTATTAGGACTGTATTCCTAAATTTAGGTGATCGAAAATGGCCATTCTCTTTAGCTGGAATTTCTTCTAACGTATTCCGGATGGGAATTGTCTTCTTATTAATCTTGGGTTGTGGGATTTTTCAGAAATCTTATGCTCAAACTAAGGTTAGCGGTACAGTAACCGATGCTAACGATAATGCGCCTTTACCTGGCGTTAATGTTGTGGTAAAGGGAATGCCCACACGAGGAACTTCGACTGATGAAGATGGGAAATACACCTTAACGGTGCCTTCCGAACAGGATACACTTGTCTTTTCATTTATCGGTTACGTAAAACAACAGATTCCGGTTCAAGGACGATCAACTATTGATGTTGCCTTATCGACAGATGTAAGGAAACTGAATGATGTAGTTGTCGTGGGCTATGGAACACAGGAGAAAAAACAAATTACAGGTTCCGTCTCCAGTGTAAAGTCTGATGATTTTAATTCGGGGAGTATTAGTAATCCTTCGGGCTTGATCCAGGGTAAGGTGCCGGGACTTGTCGTATCGACCCCCGGTGGAGATCCTAATGGAAGTCCAACGATAAGATTACGTGGTGTAACCTCATTTAGTGGCGACCAGCAGCCTCTCGTGGTTATCGACGGGGTTGTGGGGGCAAGCTTAAAAAATGTGGATCCCAATGACATTGCTTCCATCGATGTACTTAAAGATGCTTCTGCATCAGCTATATACGGAACGCGTGGCGCCAGTGGTGTTATCGTAGTTACTACCAAGCAAGGTAAAGCTAATGTGGATCCTTCCAAGGCTTTTTCAATCAGCTATCATGGCTATTATACTGTTGAAACGGTAGCTAATAAATTGGATGTACTAAGCGCTGACCAGTATCGTAAGCTGAATGATCAAACCAACGTTGGAATCAATGACTTGGGTAGCAGTACCAACTGGTTTGATCAGATTTCCCAGGTGGGTACCAATAATGTTCATAACCTTTCTCTTTCCGGTGGAAATGAATATACCACCTATCGTATTTCGGGCAATTTCCGGGATAGGAATGGAATTCAGAAAAATACGGGATTCCAGGAAATCAATGGTCGATTAAATTTAACCCAAAAGGCATTAAACAATAATTTAAAAGTTACGTTTAATTTGTCTACGACCGACAAGCAAAGTGATTTAGGGTTTGGCGAAGCTTTTCGCTATGCCGCAATTATGAATCCGACGGCTCCGGTAAGAGGTCCTTCATATACTACGACCGGTGGTTATTCGGAGATTTCGGCATTTGATATTTTTAATCCTGTTTCCATTATCAATACAGGTAGTAATAAAAGCGAGGAAACCTTGTTCTCCGGTTTT
>DATFLI010000427.1:0-15592 GCA_035267805.1 Balneolaceae bacterium
GAATTTCACATTTTTCTGCCTTACCTGATACTGTTTTTGCAGCATTAAAACATGGTAATACTGCTGTTCTACCTGGTATAAGGTATTTTCGGTAACGGCCTGAATCTGTTTATTGGTGAGTGCCTTATAAAGTTGTGAAGCCCGCAGTCCCAAAAGACCCCGTGCATTAATAACAGGTTGTTCAATAGAGAGGGTAACGGAATAGTTATTCAAAAACCCGGATTGAAATTGATTACCGCCAAAGTTGAAAGTATTTACCTCATTTTTGCGTGTGTAGGTCCCGCTAAGATCTGCAGTTGGCGCCAGGTTGCCATACGAGGATAAAATCTGTCCATGGGCATAACTTTTTTCCTCCACTGCTTGTTGCAGGTTGCGGTTATAAATCAGCGCCAGTTTCATCGCATCATGCAGGTTCAATTTGCCGCTGATCAGAGGTACGTTATTATCGGATGGCTTGGCATAGGAATCAGGCTGAACCCGGGAACTGTCTCTGCTCAGGCTGTCTTGATCGCCTTGATTCATTTTCCATTGATCGTAAGCCCGATTCTCGGTACGATTTATGTCGTTTTCGATGGCTTTTTGGCTGACACAGCCCCATAAAGAGATGCCAATGCCCAGGAATAATATTCTTCTGAAAAATTTTCTCATGATTTAATTCGATTTAAACCATTTAATAATATGTCAATTAAAGAGTCTACGTCTTCTTCAATATCACGCTTCTTGTTCGTAATCAGATATTGAACGGTGACCGCAATGGTGGATTCCATAAAAATGTTCGCTCCCATAACAGGGTCGATTTCACGGAAGATGCCTTGGTCTACTCCGTCTTTAATAACCTTTGCCAGGCGGTCAAGGATTTGCTGATGTTTGTCATCAGTATAATGCTCCTTATGTACATGCACCTGGTGCTGATTGTACATTAACGCCCGGAAAGTGCTGCGATACTTTTCGAGAAATTCCATGCTGAAGGTGGCATATTCTACCAATTTCTTATCAGGCCGCAGGTCGCTTTCCAATATCTCATTGATGTGCGAAAAAAGAGGATCAAGACTGGTCTGAATAGTGGAGCAGATTAGGTCTTCTTTATCTTTGAAATACAGATAGATGGTTCCCTTAGCTATGCCCGCTCTTTTGGCTACACTTGAAACAGTCAAATCCTCAACGCCTTTTTCTCCTATGAGCTCCAGGACAGCTTGGTGGATATTTTCCTTGGCAAATTCTTCCAGTAGTTGTTTGCGCTTCTTTTTAAATGATTTCTTAGCCACAAATGGGAATATTTTAGTCGCCTACAATGACTTTATTTTATTAAAATGAACGGTCGGTCAAAGTAATGACATGGTGTAAACAAATCAAATAATTTAACGAGTAAGTTTACCTTGCTACGCCTCTATTACTATTTGTCATTAATGCTTCCTTTTGCTTCCTTTACTTTCTGATAGGATGGGGGCTAATGTCATAAATTTGCAGCTTTGGGAACTAAAACAGTTACTTCGTCTGATACGCCGGATGCTCAGCTAGCGGGATTGAGAGGCGAAGCAGTTATCGTATCTCTAAAAGAGTGATTTAAAATGTCGAGTTGGAAAAGACAATATCTTTCTTTCAATGAGGAATTATTCTCGATCATAGCTATTGAGGATTTTAAGGCAGAGTGCGAACTCCAAATCTTGGATAAGAATGCAAAATTAACCCATGCGGGCCAAATTTATGCCGATCTGTTCTACCTGGAAGAAGGGCTGGTGTACTGCACGAATTTTACCGACGGTCGAACCCTTTGGTTTGAAAGAGAACATAACTTCTTTACTTGTGCTCAAAGCTTTGTTTATGAGACAAGATCAAATAAGGAAATCACTTGTCTGGAACCCAGTCGTATCTATCGGCTGCCCAAGTCTCAATTAAGAACCTTATGCAAGGAATATTTAAAGTGGGCCGCCTGGTGGATCCACCTGCTTGAGCACGAATATGTAAAGTTGCAATTTTTTCAGGAAGAGTTCTTGCATAAAAGTGCGGCCGATCGCTATAATCTTCTGCTGGATATGGTACCCGATCTTTCGGCACGAATCCCCCTTAAAAACATCGCCTCTTTTTTGGGTATCTCGCAGGTTTCTTTAAGTCGCATCAGGGCCGGCAAGCAGCAAGCCTTTTTTTAACATATGTAAAGTAATGTTTCCCTTCTTTTAGCGAATTTCCCACTGTTTTAAAAAATGGCAATAATTTGTTTATGTTAATTTAAAATAAAGGGATAGGAACAGGGAACATGCAGAATTTAAATATTCTTATTGTAGGAGCTGGAGTAGCGGGGTTAACTTGCGGCGGATTGCTGGAAAAGCACGGGGTGAATTCCGTAATAGTTGAAAGGGAAGATAAAGAAACCTTCAATACCTCAGGGTATATGTTGGGACTATTACCACTGGGAGGACGTGTACTCAATGCGTTGGATGCCCGGGATGATTATTTTGAGAACAGCGTTCAGATGGAAAGCTATGAAATTCATGACGAGCACGGGCAATTGGTCAAGAGTTACCCCCTTGATTTTATCAATGAAGAATTCGGTTCTTATAGAGGGATCACCCGTACTGCTTTGATTGATATCCTGCTGGAGAAAAATAAACAGTCGGAGATCAGATATGGGAAATCTGTGGCCAAGCTGGATCAGCTATCCGAAGGAGTGAACGTCACTTTTTCGGACGGCAGTGCGTCGGCATTTGATGTCGTTATTGTGGCAGATGGTATTCATTCGGAAACACGCAGGCAAATTCTCGAAGAAGATGAGTATGCTTATAAAGATACCGGCTGGGGCGGTTGGGTTACCTGGATGGATATGGACCCGATATCCGCCTATAAAGAATACTGGGGCACCGGTACATTTTTGGGATTATATCCCGTAGAGGATAAGATCGGGGTATTCCTGGGCGGGCCAGTTGAGGAAATAAAACAGAAAGGGCTTGAAGCATTTATCGGTGATGTTAAAGATCAAATTTCAGATCAACTCCCCTTGCCTCATCAAGCCTTGGACAGTTATAATCCGCAGGTAGATCCATTTTTCTGGGAGTTTCATGATTGCCATTCTGACGTTTGGCACAAAGGCAACACGGTCTTGCTCGGGGATGCAGCCACCGGCTTTTTGCCGACGGCGGGGGTGGGGGCTTCTATGGCCATGGATTCTGCCGCCGCTTTGGTGGATGAACTGACGCGGGTAGATAAACAGCATATCAGTTATGGACTCAAACTGTTTACTAAACGACAGAAAGAACGGGTCGAAAAGGCGCAGAAAGATTCACGGGAACTGGGTAAGATGATGTTTGTTAATTCGAATATCATATCCGGTATTCGTAATAAACTCCTTCCCTTTTATAGCTTGCAGCGGATGTTGTCGGATTTGAGTGAGGTTATGGAAGGCAGCTGATAAAAGAATAATCGGTTAAAGATTAGAAAAGATATTTAAAAATACACCTTAGGAATATATAGACACGGGTTTGCCGTCGTATCATTAGAATCTGATTGAAGTCTTGACAAAATTTAAAAAATATACAAATATTGATCTTGTTATATAAACGGCTAGCAAGAATATCAATACATTCAAGGGCGGTGATGGATGCGTAGTGATGATACATATTATGAAGGGTGGAATAATTTTAGCAGCGATGTTAACGAAAAAAAGGCTTACCACGAAAAAAGTAGATTGGAAAAGGAAAAGAGTGTAGCCAATTCGAAATCTCCATCTCAAACTTTTTCGGAACTCAATCGTATTTGGAGAATTCTCAAAGAATTAACTGTTCCCGGGGATAGGAATGCCCGCTGGATGGAGTATTATATTACGAGACGGTACCGTGGATTTTATAAGAAAGAAGAACGGGTCTATAAATTGAGTCACATTACCCAGCTTACTTTTACGAATGGGAAAAAAGAAATATATGCTTCCGGAGGATTCAAAGAAGAGGCGCTTGCCAAGATATTCGATCGTATCGACAAGCTTCCTCGTTTTCATGAGTGTTAGCAGATATCGGCTCAGGATCTTTCTTTTGGTTCCTTTAATTCCACCGGTTGTTAATTAAAATTCATCTCGGGATACTTTTGCAATCTCAACTGCGAATTAGTTTATTAGAATCCCGCAGGAAATTTTTTGTCAGGTTTCTGCGTTATAAGAACAAAGAAAAGGGAAATCTATTATGGCCGAGAAGATAAAGAAGTTCGAAGAAATGATTGAGAACCCTACAGCACATCAGCTGAAGGCTTATTATGATGCAAAAGAAAAGGCTTGTTTGGATGCAATGAAATCCTCAAAATCCAAAAACCCCCATAATAAAGGATCAAATCTCGCAGATTTTTGGGATTATGTATATGATCAATTCTATGAAATACAATGATATTATAAATCGATAATATTATTAATTGTTATTTAAGCCTACAGATTTATTTCTGTAGGCTTTTTTTTATGGATAAATTTTAAAATAATCTATTTGAAATAGACGTTATACATTATTCTATAATTTGAATTATATTATGGTATATAATTACGAAGGATTTAAAAAAAAGATAGATTCTATATGGATATTAAGTTTGTTGAACGAGATAAGATTAATACATCGAAAAAGCGATCATCCAAATTTAAGCCATTGCTGGAAGCATTGGATAAACTTGAAGTGGGCGGTGATGCAATCGAAATAAGTTACAAAGATGATAAAAATGTTAATTCCATGCGAACAGCGGTTTATCAATACAATCGTGATAAAGGCGTTAAAATAAAGAGTGGGAAGGATTCAGAAAATAAAAAAATCTATTTCTATAGAGAAAAGTAGAAATTATCATGATTATGTTTAAAAATAAATTAGCATCCTGATACAAGTTATTAATTTATTATTCGCAGAACTAATTTGTCTTTTCTTTTGTAAAATAATTACGAGTTAGACTTTTTGGAATAAATTAACATACTATGGATGCTAATACTGCGCAGCCCTCACTTACCAAATCGGATGATCGCCATTCTAAAGAACAATTAGCCAAACGGTTTAAAGAGATCCGTAATTTTAGTGAATTTTTAGCCGAACCTCTTGAAATTGAAGATTACGTGATCCAGGCTATGCAAAACACGAGTCCAACGAAATGGCACCTGGCTCACGTAAGTTGGTTCTATGAGACGTTCGTTTTGGAAAAGGCCAATCCAAACTTCGAATCGCTTCATCCCCAGTATTCCTATATTTTTAACTCGTATTATTTGCAAACCGGGGAACCCCACACCCGTTCCAAGCGAGGCCTGCTTTCGCGTCCCACTGTACAACAGGTGTACGATTATCGCAAATATGTCAACGAGCAGATTCTTAATTTTATAGAACAGGCCAACGAAAAGGACCTTGCCGAATTTGGTCCTGTTATAGAGATAGGGAATCACCATGAGCAGCAGCACCAAGAGCTTATGATTACGGATTTCAAATACATGTTTGCCCAAAATCCGCTGGCTCCGGTCTACCGTGAGCTCGATTTATCGGGCGGTTCTGAGCCCGATGCCCTGAACTGGATCCCTTTCAAGGAAGGCATCTATAAGATTGGTAACAAAGGCAATGAATATACCTATGATAACGAGCATCCGCGGCATCGTAAATTCCTGGAGTCGTTTGAACTGGCGGATCGGTTGATAACCAATGGAGAATTTATGGAGTTTATGGAGGATGATGGGTACAATCGTTCCGAGCTGTGGCTGGATGACGGTTGGGCAACGGTTAACGAGCACGATTGGGATTCCCCGCTCTATTGGCAAAGCCGCGATGGCGGATGGTATTACTACACGCTGGGCGGGCTGAAGAAAGTAAATCCCCACGAACCGGTAACGCACCTTAGCTATTATGAGGCAGATGCCTTTGCCCGGTGGGCCGGAGCGCGGCTGCCCTACGAAGCTGAATGGGAAGTAGCCGCCGGTGATAAGCCGTACAAAGGAAACTTTGTGGAACAGCAACGTTATCATCCTCGTCCGCTGGAAAAATCCGGCAATGGACTTAAACAGATGTTTGGGGATGTATGGGAGTGGACGCAAAGTGCTTATGAGCCTTATCCGGGATACAAACCTTTGCCCGGCGCCTTGGGAGAATATAATGGCAAATTTATGTGCAGCCAATATGTATTGCGCGGGGGATCCTGTGCTACTTCTGAGACGCATATTAGAAAGACATATCGCAATTTCTTTTATCCTGATGCCCGCTGGCAGTACAACGGCATCCGACTAGCCCGAACCGTTTAGTTATAACTTATGGATAACCAGATTACGGTAAGCCGGCAGGCAATGCTGGATGAAGTATTAGAGGGACTGCATCAGACGAAAAAGTATTTGCCCAGCAAATTTTTTTATGATGAGCGAGGGTCCGAGCTTTTTGAACAGATAACACGGCTGGATGAATACTATCCCACACGGACCGAAAAAAACATTCTCGAAAATAATATTGATGAAATAGCCAATTACATCGGTCCTGATGCGATGCTCGTTGAGCTGGGAAGCGGCAGCAGCCGAAAGACCCGTTTGTTGCTCAATCGCCTGTCCCTAAAGGCATACATTCCCGTTGATATTTCTGAGGAATATCTGTTGAAAGTAGTCAATCAGCTTCGCAGGGATTATCCCAGGATATCGATTATCCCGGTATTTGCCGATTATACCTCTCATTTTAAGCTGCCCACAATGGGAGGTGATTATCAGAAACAGGTTGTATTTTTCCCGGGTTCAACGATCGGGAATTTCCGTCCCGAAAGGGCCCGCTCATTTTTGGAAATCATCGCTTCCATAACCGACGACCATTCAGGTATGCTAATCGGGGTTGATCTGAAAAAAGACAAGGCAGTCCTGGAGGCGGCCTATAACGATGAGCAGGGCATAACAGCAGATTTCAATAAAAATATGTTGGTTCGTCTTAACCGCGAGCTTGAGGCCAATTTTGATGTAGAAAAATTCAGGCATCGGGCTTTTTATAATGAAGATGAAGGGCGTATCGAGATGCATCTCGTCTCAACGGAAAAGCAACAGGTACATATTGACGGTGAGGATATTTATTTAGAAGAGGAAGAATCCATCCATACCGAAAATTCGTATAAATATTCCCTGGAAGATTTCCAGGCATTGGTCAGCGACTGGTACTCTGTTAAAAAAGTCTGGACTGATGAAAAGGATTACTTTTCTTTACAGTATTTAAGTAAGAAGTGATATCCCGAATGAAATTTTTCCGTATACATACCGATGACGGTCCCCCTTCCTTTTGGAAGGCAGCTGTATTGGCCATACTTATTTTACTCGTGGTCGGATCATTCTTCCTGCAAATCACCCTCGGCGTTTGCCCTGTCCCATAAATCAGATTCCCTCGCTGCTGGATATTGGATCCGGGTTCTGCGTTTATCTCTTCTTGAGGAAGTGCCGTATGAGGGAGTGGGATTGATACGTTATAGCCCTCTCGAAACAAAGGATCTGCTCCACTGTTCAACATCATTTGCAAAAGACGTTCATAAAATGGTAGTATACCCCATATTCAAATAACCCAAACACCGCCTATGATTACACTTGAAAATGTTACCAAGGTTTTTGGCAGCACAACGGCGGTGGATGAGATTTCTTTTAAGGTTGAGAAGGGAGAAACATTCGGACTTGTCGGCACCAGCGGTTGCGGTAAGACGACCACGCTTCGTATGATCAACCGGCTGATAGAGCCGACTTCAGGTTCAATAGCCATTGATGGAAAGAAAACGACCGCGCAAAATCCTGAGGAATTGCGCCGGCAAATCGGTTACGTCATTCAAAACGTGGGACTCTTCCCTCACTATTCGGTGCAGGAAAACATTGCGACCGTCCCCGGGCTGCTCAACTGGGAAACCCAACGCATTCAGTCCCGCAGTGAGGAATTATTGCAGCTTGTGGGTTTGGATCCCGAGACCTATGCCGACCGTGAACCTTCATCTCTTAGCGGGGGGCAACAACAGCGAGTGGGATTGGCGCGAGCCTTGGCCGCAGATCCGCCGATTATCCTGATGGACGAACCCTTCGGGGCCCTGGATCCCATCACTAAGCAGCAGATACGAGAAGAAGTCGGGCAGTTGCTGGAACAAATTCACAAAACCATTGTATTGGTGACTCACGATGTTTTTGAGGCTTTTGAGATGTGCGACCGTCTTTGCCTGCTGGATCAGGGAAAAATACAACAGATCGGAACGCCCAAAGAGTTGCTATTTCAGCCTGCCAATGATTTTGTGGAATCGTTCTTCGCTTCCAATCGCTTTCAGCTTGAGCTGATGAGTATTACGCTGCATGATATTTTGAAATCAGCGGAAGAAGAAATGGAATTGTACTGGAGTCCCCCGTTGCGCGACAAAAAAGAACGGATTGATTCCCGGGAATCATTATACGTCATTCTGGAAGAGATTGAGAAAGCAAAAGAACAAAATCCCGTGATCATTCAGCGGATAAATGGACGGGTAAGAGAATCACTTGGTTTTTCCGCATTGTTAAACCGGTTTCAGCAGTACAAATTACAGATGAAATCCGGGGGGCGACATGTTTGATTTCTGGCATTTCATCATCTCCAATCAAAGCGAACTTCTCAATCAGACCGTCCAGCACATCGGGCTGACTTTTATATCATTGTTGATTGCTGTAATCATCGGTATCCCGCTGGGATTGCTTGCCACGCGATACGAGAAAATATCAAGCCCCCTTCTTGGAGCTGTCGGAGTTATCCAAACCATCCCCAGCATTGCACTGTTGGGATTTATGCTGCCATTGTTGGGAATCGGTGTCATACCGGCAATCGTTGCCCTTTTCCTGTATGCACTCCTCCCCATCGTACGGAATACCTATTCCGGCATCAGTGAAGTGGACGAGTCGGTTGTAGAAGCGGCGCGCGGGATGGGTATGACAAGCGGACAAATTTTACGGAAAGTGGAGCTGCCGCTGGCCATGCCGGTGATTTTTGCCGGGGTGCGAACGGCTACCGTTATCAATGTGGGGGTGGCGACCCTCTGTGCGCTTATCGGAGCGGGCGGACTCGGCGAATTTATTTTTCGGGGCATTGCCCTGAACAACGCAGTGATGATCATGGCCGGCGCGTTGCCCGCGGCTTTATTGGCTTTGGGATTTGATTTCGTCCTCGGTTTTTTTGAGCGTAACTTTTCTGACTTGGTAAAGCCGCTAAGCTACGGGCTGGTCGGAGTGCTTATCTTTGTATCATTTTATGCTCTTTCGTCGGTGTTTGCAAAGTCCCCATTTAAAATGGGAGTACCGTCCGAGTTTTTGGAACGAGCCGATGGATACCGGGGGCTTACCAGGCATTATGATTTGGGGGAGGTGCCTACCATAGAGATGAATGCATCCTTAATGTATAATGCCTTGAAAAATGGCAAGGTGGATGTTATTGTCGGGTATTCTACTGACGGACGCATTAAAGCTTATGATTTGAAAGTGCTCAAAGATGACAAGCATTATTTTCCGCCATACCAGTGCGCTCCCATCCTAAAACAGCGTTTTGCCACCGAACATCCCGAAGTCGTCAAAGCCATTAATAAGCTGGCGGGTTTGATTGATACCCAGACGATGACCGAACTCAACAGCAGGGTAGATTACCAACAAAAAGATGAGGCCGAAGTGGCACGGGATTTTTTGCGAAACCACGGTTTTAAAACCGATATTACCCGGCAGGGTACGCCGGACATGTTAATTGGCGGTAAACTGCAGACCGAACAGTTCATCATGGGCCAGATGTACCGCATGCTCATCGAAAATTATACCAATTTGGATGTCGGACTGAAACTCGGCCTGGCCGGAACGCAGATTGTCTTCCGTGCTCTGAATAACGATGAGATTCAAATGTATCCCGAGTATACGGGTACGGGGCTGCATGTGCTGCTGGATACCGATAAAACCGTTTCCGATAGTCTGGGCAACGACCCGCAGGCCGTATATAATTATGTGAATCATCACATGCTGAAGCAATTTGGTATCCGCTGGCTAAAACCGCTGGGTTTTGAAAATACCTACGCCCTGATCATGCGCCGCAAACAAGCGGAAAAGTTGGGCATCGATACCATCAGTGATTTGGTTGATTATCTGAAACACAATTAACGATGAAATGGGGAAAAGACTACGAGCCCCTGAGTAGCTCCCTCAAAATTTTTCTGAAGGCGTTGACCCACCCTAAATCTCTCCCTATCCCGAAATCCGAAGATAAGGAGGGACTTGATTTTAATTTTCTTTTAGATTCCTCGTTGTGCTCCCCGGAATGATCATATAAACCTGCTATGTTCAAGTCTCATTCTTATGAAATAGTCATTTTGAGTGTTAGCGAGAAATCTTTTGTGGATAGGGTAGAGTGATGGCATAGCCGTTGGGGTTTTGGGTCGGCTACTGGCAAGTCTGAAAAGTAATTTGTTTGTGTAATGTAAACACGACACAGTCATCCCAAAACCGCGGCATAAGGAGGGATATGATCATGGATCAAGGAAAAAATTCTCCTTCCTTGTTCGCCTGCCAGTTGACAGGGAAGGAGACAGAGGATGGGTCCGCAAAGGGCGAACAAAACGAAATGAATCTAATCTCCTTTTTCTTAGGAGCTCCCCCAAAATTTCCTGAATGCGTTGGACTGTTAGGTAACTCTTAGCGTGATTTATTTTTGCCGGTATGCCGTGTGGCATTCATCTTGTTGAATGGAATAGGCCGGCTGCAAAACTTTTAGCAAATGCAGGACCCATCCTAAATCCCTCCCTATCCCGAAATCCGCGGAATAAGGAGGGACTTGATTTTAATTTTCTTTGGGATTCTTCGTCGCTCCCCCGGAATGATCATATAAACCTGCTGCGTTCAAGCCTCACTCTTATGAAGCAGTCATTTCGAGTGTTAGCGAGAAATCTTTTGTGGATAGGGTAGAATGATGGCATAGCAGTCGGAGTTTTGGGCTGGCTACCGCCAAATCTGGGAAGTGATTTGTTTGTGTAATGTAAACACGACACAATTATCCCGAAACCGCGGCATAAGGAGGGACATGATCACGGATCATGGAAAAAATTAATCAAAAAGTTTTCCTTCCTTGTCCGTTTGCCGGCTGACAGGGAAGGAGTCAGAGGATGGGTCCGCTGGAATTAACCCTCGACTTTATCCAAAACCTCCCGGGCCCTTTTTCGTCCAAGATCCAACATCTCACGCACTCGCTGGTTGCTGAAGTCCAGTCCATCTCCAAGCGATGCCTTCGGATCAATGATGATCGGTTTAATATATTTGTAGGGCATCCCGTCCGATTTAGTTAATGTAAGATTTTCTGCTTCCGCCTGTTTGGCAAGGCGATTAATAGCAAGAAAACGATCGATATCTCCGTGAAAAATCTCGTCCAGCATGATATTGATCGACCGGAAGGCAATATCCAGGATATCACGGAGTTCTTTAGCGGCGGGTTCCTTGTCCACCGGCTGAGTGGGGACGATAATGACGCGATCCGGCTCGTAGGGTAACACTTCCTTAATGGGCGAAATGTTACGCAATCCGCCATCCACATCAGTGCTGTCGTCAATATGAACCGGATTAAAATAAACCGGGATGGCCGTTGAAGCCAATACACGATTCAAATCAGATTGATCGATAACATGCCCGTCAGACTGACGAATTACAGCCTGAATATATTTCCCGCTCTCCAGCTGCACATAGCCAAAATGAAAGGGTATGCTGATGCTGCGATTAATCAGATGTTGCTGCATAAGTTGCTTCAGCGGCATGTGATTGTATCGGGAAACCGGCGGGGCTCCGATTCCAATTTTATAAGTGAGATACTGCCGAGCCAAACTAACCAGGGAATGTTTCCGCAATACCTGGCCCGGAGTAATATTCTGCCACACCTTAATCAGTTCACCCAGTTGGTCGGTGGCCAGCATAGCCCCATTTAATGATCCCACGCTGACTCCACTGATAGCCTCGTAGGTAAAACCGGCTTCTGAAAGCACTTCAAGCACTCCGGCCTGGTAGGCACCCTTGGATCCGCCGCCCGAAAGCACTAGAGCGGTTGTTTGTTTACCGTCATGTTTTGGGGTATTGGTTGCCATGGCACTCCCTTTTTATGCTCTTCGAATATAGGCACTACTTTTAAAGATCACTTGAACACCCTTAATGTTACAGAATATACCGCTAAGCAAGATAAGGCTTGTTAATCATTATATGAATAAAGAAGTCATCCGATCACAATAACGGCTCTCAAGCTCGATACTCGTTGGATTTTAAAAAAGTGACGATTCCCCGGATAACGCTTGAGATTTCAGGTTGCTTACCTCCTCGGAATGACCGGAGGTGTGCCCTGGCCAACTTATCCAAAAGTTTTAGCCTTATTGTGTTTTTAACCTTTTGTCGGTCTGGGAGCAGCTGCCTGACAGCTATGTTCATTCAATACGATAAAATATTCTCCAGCTCCCGGTTCTGATAATAGTGTCGCCCCCTGATTTGCCGCTTTTCCAGTACTCCCATATCCGCCAATTCATTCAGGTAACTACGTGCTGTATTCTCGGCATATATTCCTGCTTCCGTCAGGTGCTTAACTTTCGTAAACGGCTGGGTAAAAATTGCATCAATAAGTTGGTCCGGCCGCTGAAATTTCTTTTCCGATTCCACAGCCTGCAGTACAGCCTCTTTGGCTTCCAGCAAATCATTCACTTTTTGATATGTAAGTCGGGCCGTAGATTCCACGGCACGCAGCATATAGAGCAGCCAGCTCTTCCAATCCCCCCGCTGCGAGACCCCGGCCAGGGTATCGTAATATTCCTGCTTATGCTCGATGATATATCGGCTTAAATACAAAATGGGCAGCTCCAGCAATCCTTTGTAGGTGATATAATGGATATTGAGGATGCGTCCCGCACGCCCGTTACCGTCGCGGAAAGGATGAATGGCCTCGAACTGGAAATGAGCGATGGCCATTTTCAGCAGCGGCTCTTCGGGTAGAATGGCATCATCATTCAGGAATTCCACAAGGTTTGCAAGCTTATCTTCCAGCACATTCTTTCCTTTTGGCGGCGTGTAGATTCGCTTGCCTGCATTCGGTCCGCTGCCACCCTGGCGAATATACGTTTGTGCAAAAGGAGGGCGGATACCATCCCGACTCTCCTTGATTTCCCGGTAGAGGTTTACAAAATATTCAATATCAAACCGTCCCTTTTCCTGTAGATATTCGAAACCTTCCCAAACCGCCTCCCGGTAACGCAGTACCTCTTTTGTAGAAGCCGAAACCGTATCATCAAACTTATCATCACTGAAGGCCTGGTAAAGATCGTCTTCGGTGGTAAACACATTTTCGATAGCGCTCGAATCCTTCGCTTCCTGCAGGGTAATACTATTAATCAGTAAGGCTTGGTTGGGGATGGCCACACTTCGACCCGCCAACAGGGCCAGAGCCTCTTTGGCTTTCCCCAACTGCTCATAAATTTCAACGTCCTTATACAATTGCTCATCGATTGGGAGCTCCGGCAGTTCATTCCATGGCACATTGCGATCGGGATTTACACGGTATAGCATCTTTTGCGGCATTAAAAAAGGTATTTTTTAAGGTTTACCAGAGATTCTGACCTCAATTTATGGGTTTTGTTCCAAACAAACATCAAAAAATAAGAATTTTAATGTTTAGTGTGATTTTTGACCTTAAAGATCAGGTGTGATGGTGAAGCATACCTCAAAATGCGGATGTCCCGTAGTATTTAGGAAATGCGGGACCCACCCTAAATCCCTCCCTATCCCGAAATCTGCGGGATAAGGAGGGACTTGATTTTAATTTTTTCAGAATCCTCGTTGTGCTCCCGGAATGATCATATAAACCTGCTGTGTTCAAGCCCCACTCTTATGAAATAGTCATTTCGAGTGTTAGCGAGAAATCTTTTGTGGATAGGGTAGATGGTGGCATAGCAGTCGGAGTTTTGGGCCGGCTACCGTCAAATCTGGGAAGTGATTTGTTTGTGTAATGTAAACACGACACAATTATCCCGAAACCGCGGAATAAGGAGGGACTACGGTCCCGGATCATGAAAAAAAATCATTAAAAGAGTTCTCCTTCCTTGTTCGCCTGTCGGCTGACAGGGAAGGTCCAGAGGATGGGTCTTTAAAATATTCTACTCTAATTAGTTGAGTCTGCCCGAAAACTTATGCATACTATATCCGGCAGCTAAAAGACATCATTGTCAACAAATTTAGTCAAATTATCGACCGATAAATGGATAATAAAGCATATGTAAAACGGCTATTGCTTACGATCGGCATCATTTTGACCTTACTCTTGGTGTTATATGCCTTTCATATTATCCTCCTTATATTCGCAGGAGGACTACTGGCCGTATTTTTACACGGGTTGTCCCGGTTTTTACGGAAATATGTCAACTTGCCCGAAGAACTATGTCTGACGCTCGTCATCATCCTTATCATCTGTATCGTTGCTTCGTGCACATGGTTTTTCGGACGGGAAATCGCCACAAAAGTCAATAAATTTGACGAAAGTCTGCAAAACGCCTACCGGACATTTATAACGCAGGTGCAGCGTACGGAATGGGGAGCGCAGCTTCTAAAAGAAGCTACCTCCGGCGTTAGCAATTCAAGCGGTTTTGATATGCTCTCAAAAATTACAGACATATTTACGACCACCATGGGGACACTTTTTGATATATTCATTATCGTTTTCATGGGATTGTTCCTGGCTTACGAGCACCGCATGTATACCCGCGGTTTTAAAAGCATCTTCCCCAAAAGGTATCAGCAAAAAGTGGAAGACTTGCTCACACATATCGGCCATGTGCTGCGGTGGTGGATGTTCGGGCAGTTCATGTACATGTTAGCTATCGGCGTGTTATCGACGATCGGGCTATGGATTATGGGGATTCCCCTGGCTCTTTCTCTCGGTATTTTTGCCATGCTGATGTCCTTTGTACCGTATCTGGGCAGCATCCTGTCCGCCATTCCTGCTATGCTCATAGCCCTTACTATCAGCAACCAGATGGTGCTCTACGTATTCATCCTGTACATGATCATACATATGATCGACGCCTATTTCCTGGCCCCTTTGATCCAGTTGGAAGCCATATCGCTGCCGCCGGCCCTGACGATTGGCTCGCAAATCCTGATGGCTTATCTTGCCGGCGGGTTGGGTTTACTGCTGGCCACGCCCCTCACGGCCGTTATCATTGTGCTTGTCCAGGTACTTTATTTGCGGGATGTACTGGGTAAAGAAGTCGTCCTGATCGGTCAGCATCACATCGACTGAGGCCACCAACCGTGTTCAACTTTGCTCTTATTTGACCCACCCTAAATCCCTCCCTATCCCGAAAACATCGGGATAAGGATGGACTTGATTTTAATTTTCTTTGAGATTCTTCGTCGCGCCCCCGGGATGGCTATATAAACCTGCTATATTTAAGCCTCATTTGTATGAAATAGTCATTTCGAGTATTAGCGAGAAATCTTTTGTGGATAGGATGGATGCTGGCACAGCTGTCGGGGTTTGGGCGGGCTACTGCCAAGTCACGGAAAGTGATTTGCTTGTGTAATGTGAGCCCCACACAGTCATCCCGATCTGCCGGATGGTGGAGAGGGATCTCAAATGTTGATAAAGTTCAACCGTTC
>DATFLI010000428.1:0-4381 GCA_035267805.1 Balneolaceae bacterium
AGGGATTGAACTTACCGATTTTTTGGATAAAACGTAAGAAAGTAAAGTATTATCACGTCCAACTCGTATACGTAATATCATGAAACTTAACAGAACCATACTCAAACAAATAATCCGGGCTATTGCCGATACACGTGCTGATGAAATATCTTGTGACGAGTGTTTCCGTGAACTGGACCGGTTCGTGGAATTAAAATTAGCCGGTAAATCGGCGGAGGAAGCCTTGCCTTTGGTGAAACATCACCTGGATCACTGCCCGGCATGCCGGGAAGAATATGAAGCATTATTCGAGGCACTTAAGGTAACCGGAAAAAGGATGTAACTTTTTCCAGTTTAAAATTATCCAAAGAAAGTTCAATTATAATATTGTGACGTGCCAACTTTGTTTTCACAATCCACAACATGAAATTAAACAACATAACAAGAACGGCTGAATACGTGGTTTCAAGGCCTCTTATGGCCACACTAAGCGTTGGTGGGAGCATCCTTTTGTTATTGTATGGAATAGATACCCTAAGCCTGCATTTGCCTGCCATCTCCGGACTCAAATATCTGGTTCCTTTTATCCCGCCTTTTTTCATTACCAGAATGGCGAAACGGATTAATCAGCGTACCGCCGAGTATAATTTTGTACGTGACGCGGAGCCTTTTTTATTTCTGACGTATCTCGATAAGGTTAATTCCGACAGCCTTTCAGCAGCCCGGCCCGAAATTGTCAGCGAAAGTGTTCAATATCATTTCGGATTAACAGCGGTGGAGATGTGCAAAATGGAGGTCTTGCCGGCAAGGTATCTTGTAAATCCCGAAAAAAGAGAACGTATGATTACCTCACTTGCTGAGCAATTTTCTAAAAATGGTGGAAACTATGCGGTCCTGAATTGCAAAATTCAGATGTTCAATAAAAAACGGGATATTCCCATTACATACATTTTGAATACTCAGTTGAGTTTCATTACGTCTAAAAAAATTAAATGGCAGGGCACCCTGTTAAGGGATTTGGAGGCACAATGTTAATCCGAAGTAATCAGGGGACGGAAGCAGAATGAAATTTTTAGGTACCACGAACGAATATCTGGAACTTTGTACGATCGAAGAAAGTAATGAAAGTAAATTTACCGAAATCATAAAAGATGGATTGACTATTATTTGGGGATTAAGCGGAAATACCCGGTTGATTATTGATGGGGTGGAGTATAGTATCGGCAAAAATCAGCTTGTATTTCTCACCGAATTTCACAAGGTAGAAGTAGAAGAAACCGGAACGGCAAGATTAGTACGTTTTAACCGCTCCTTTTACTGTATTATTGATCATGATGCGGAAGTGGGATGCAAGGGCATCCTGTTTTTCGGAGCGTCTCAGGTTCCTGTAGTAGAAATACCGGTTGAGCGACTGGAAAAGTTTGAAGTTCTCTGGAAAATGTTTTCGATTGAAATGGAATCGAGTGATGAGCTGCAATTTCAGATGCTTCAGATGATGCTTAAACGGTTTATTATTTTATGCACCCGGCTGGCAAAAGAACAAAACGATTACATTTGGTTAGATCATTTAAACCTGGACATCATACGTGAGTTTAATTTTTTGGTAGAGACACACTTCAGGGAGAAACACAGTGTAGCTGAATATGCAGAGTTGCTTCACAAGTCACCAAAGACTCTGTCCAATTTATTTTCCAGAATTCATGACAAAACTCCACTGCAGATTATTCAGGAGCGGATCTTACTGGAAGCGAGACGATCATTACGATATACCCGATTTCCCGTTAAGGAAATAGCCTATGACTTAGGCTTCGAAGATATCCAGTCATTCAGCCGTTTTTTCAAATTGAAGGAAGGGTGTTCTCCTACAACTTATCGAATGGGCGACATAAATTTGAATCCGGGAAGAATTGACAATTATCAGGGAAAAACGACCTAACAGAGAACGGTTAGTCACTTCTATCTTTACATCATAATTAACAATGTAACTAAAAAAGGAGATCACCATGCCCAAAGCAGCACTGGTAATTCTTGCAGATACAGATACTCATGAAGCACTTGGCAGAATAGCGAATGCGCTTGAAGTAGCCAAGGAAATGAAAGAAGAAGGAGAAGATGTGAAAATCGTATTCGACGGGGCCGGGACAAAATGGGTGCCTGAACTGGCAGATCCGGAACATAAGATGCATCCCCTTTATGAAGCGGTAAAGGATAAGATCGATGGCGTATGCCACTTTTGCGCAGGAGCTTTCGGGGTGAGACATAAGATTGAGAAACTGGGTGACGTACCCTTACTCTCCGAATACGACGAACATCCGAGCCTTTTGCGATTGATACGCAATGGGTATCAGGTCATTACATTTTGATTCCATGAAGTCCGAAAAGGTTTCCTTTATCGGTGGACAGAGTTACAGAGTAACGGCACGCGTCGATTTGCCGTCTGACTCCGAACCACATGCATTCGCATTATTTGCGCACTGTTTTACATGTAACAAGAATCTCAGAGCTATTAGCAGGATTAATGAAGAATTAACCAGATCCGGCTATGGTGTAATGAGGTTCGACTTTACTGGTCTGGGAGAAAGTGACGGTGACTTTTCTAACACAAATTTCACCTCCAACATCGAAGATTTGGTAGCGGCAGCTGATTACATGGAATCACGTTGGAGTGCTCCGGGCCTGTTGATAGGTCATTCACTTGGTGGTGCAGCGGTTTTACAAACAGCCAGGGAATTACCCAGTGTAAAAGCAGTTGTAACCATAGGTGCTCCATGTGATCCTAAACATGTTACAAATCTTCTGGTAGACAGCATAAAAGATATTGAACGTAAAGGTAAAGCACGGGTAAGTTTGGCAGGTAGAATATTCACCATTAAAAAGCAATTTCTTGATGATTTGCATTATGCAAGAATGGATAACAACATTACCAGTCTTAACAGACCTCTGCTTTTATTTCATTCACCAATTGATCAGATAGTTGGTATAGAAAATGCGTCTCATTTGTTTAAAATGGCCAAGCATCCGAAAAGTTATGTTTCTCTTGACAAAGCTGATCATTTACTTTCGAACGATGAAGATGCTCTATTCGTGGGTAGAGTAATTAGTGGTTGGTTACCGAAATATCTTTAGCAGCCCAGTAATTAATTAATATCGAAAAATCTTTCAAATTATGGCAACTAAATTAAATATTAAAAATCTCCCTGAAGGTTATCAATCCATCATAACAAATGGAAAACACACCATTATTGGAGATGAACCTGAGAGTAGCAAAGGAACCGATCTGGGATTATCGCCAACGGAACTGGTATTGGCCGGACTGGCAATGTGCAAGGTGGCAACTGTCCGTTATGTAGCTCGAAAAAAAGGTATTTCTATTGGCGAAGTCAATGCGCAACTGAGTCAACAGGTGGGAAGGTCTGATAACGGAAAGTTATCAACATCCGTTAAAGTGGCTATTTCCATTGACGGTAATTTAAATGAAGATCAAAAAGCGGAGTTGCTTATACAGGCCGATAATTGTTACGTTCACCGAATGCTGAATGGCGAATGGAGTATTGAGAGTGCGACCGAATTGGAATATTTGGCTGAAGTGGTAAGTTAATAATCTCACGTAAGGTTGTGTGAGGGCCTTGGGATGAAATTCCCCCTGGCTACTCTACAACTATTTCATGAAGAATAAGAGAGTAAAGATTCAGCAAGAAGTTTCAGGTCGGATACCAGATAAGTTGGTGAAGAGGCAAGTGGGTATAGCTGTTGTCCAGGTCTGGAGATAAATGCTGTTTGCATCCCCGCAGATATGGCTCCTGCCACATCCCATCCATGAGCGGCAATAAATAAGCAGTTTTCGGGGGCTGTTGCCATTTGTCGTGCGCCCCACCGGTAAACATGCCGGTGGGGTTTGTATAAACCAATATCTTCGACACTTAATTTCTTGTCAAAAAAATTTGCAATACCCGCATTTTCTAACTGTGCTTCCATACTCTTACGTGATGAATTGGTAATGGCAACCAGCTTAAACCCAACATCGCGAAATAATTTCAATGCATTCGATACTTCAGGATAGGGTTGAGCTGATAATATTGGCTTTAGAACATTGCGGGCCTTCTCCATATTAAGATCTATATTCCGGGTATTCGCAAGCATCACCAGGGAAGCCGCAGCAATCTCACCGAAATCGTGAAATTCATCCGTTTCGGTGGCGACAAGTGAGTAGTGTAACAGAGTTTCGAACCAGAGCGAAACGACTTCATCTACACCATTTAAAGCTCTGGCCACTGACTGGCGCACCTCTTTTAAGTCGAGGAGCGTTTCATTGACGTCAAAAAAAAGGACTGCTGGTTTTCGATTTCTCATAGCTGTTACCCAGAATTAGACTTGTGAAATGATTAATGACTGGTATCCATGA
>DATFLI010000429.1:0-6874 GCA_035267805.1 Balneolaceae bacterium
AAGCCTTGTAGCAAATTGTCTCTTAGCTCTGGAAATCTCGTGAATCACATAAACCATCAAAGCAAAAGAAACTGCCAGGACCCCAAAAGCGAACGATTTTGCGTACTTGTTTAGCAAATTGCCTAAATAAATAGTTTATTAATTAACATTTTATTAAAATACTAACACCAGACTAATATTTATCTTATTTTTTTTAAAGACAAGAGGAAATGTAAGCTGGGCATAAGTTTACCCCGATACATTCCCGGCATAGTTCGATACCGATCAGGCATCTCGTGACAGGTTATCGCCAGATGCTTTTTTCTCCCTCTTTTGTATTTAGTTAGATCTGGGGATAAACAAGTCCCTAGCCATCTGATGATTGGGCTCATCATCCGGCTTTGTCCAAACAAACTTATCCGGTTGATATCTAAAATCTATCCAGGTCTTTGCCAACGATAATTTTTCCTTTAAAACCGCCTTCCCTTATCCCGTTTACCAGCATGCTGTCTGTTGCACCGGAACGAATGATATGTGTTAATATTAAAACCTTTGGTTGTGCCCGGCTGGCTATTTTCCCAAGCTCGACATCCGAAGTGTGGAATTCCTTCAAATATTGCGGCCAGTACTCTCCGCCGGGCCGGTGTTCCGGTTTTACTGTTTCCGAGGCATAGACTTCATGCACCAAAACATCGACTCTTTTGGATGCTTTTACCAAAGCTTCGCATGGTCGTGTATCCCCCGATACAACGATGGAGCGATCCGGCGTATCGATTCGATAGCCGTAGGCTTCTTTCCAGTTGCCATGTAGCACGGGGATGGCGGTTATTTTAACTCCGGTACTGTCGTAAACCACTCCCGGCTTTATTTCATGCACATTTACTTTGAGGTACGCACGCTGTTCTTTTTCAAGGCCATTTACTCTTATGTTGATATCCTCAGACCAGGCTTTTAATAACAGGTCGGTCATTCTCTGCAATCCGTGAGGTCCATACACCTGTAACGGCTTTTTTCGCCTCATAATCCATGAGGTAAGAATAAGATCCGGATAACCAAGTGTGTGATCACTGTGCAGGTGAGTAATAAATGTTGCTTCCGGCCCATTGATGGGAAGTTTTGCTGCGTTAATCTGTCTTTCTATTCCGGCCCCAGCATCGAAAAGAAAAAACCGTTTGCCGTACACTACAGCTGTGGCCGGACCCGAATGCGTGGGACTCGGATAAGGCGTTCCTGTACCAAGCAGAATCACCTTCGTTTTTAATGAGTCGGGTTGCTGGCTTTCGGCCTTTGCGTTGGGATTAAAAAGAGCAATAAAGAATATGCTATGACAAAAAATGATTATAATCCGACGCATTTTAATGGGTTTTCTAGGTTCGTATTCCAATTGTTTATTTTGCAACGCAATCAATAATGGAAGTAGCTTTTAATCTTACCCTGTCAGGCAAATTTATGGCGAATGTTTTTGAAAGTGGAAGGCATTTTAGTTCAATTGGTCATTAATTTCTTTGATTAACCGAAGCGTCTGTTCTTTTGCCGGATTCATCACTGCAATATGGGCTATCGAAAGGTTTTCCCGAAAAATGATGCTGTTTAGAAGAGCAGTCTGAATTTGAGGTTCATTTATCCTGGAATAAAGGTTTTTATTCAATTCTGGGTTGGAGATGTTTGCCAGCGTATCCACATCGAAAACGTTTTTGTTTATTTTCAATAACTTGTATATCAAATGGTTATATGTTGATGTGGTGAATAATGTTTTGTCCAGAATTTGTTTGATGAAAAGGTTGTCAACCATGTTATTGTTATGCTGAATGATTGCTTCCTTGGTATCTAAGTCCTGGTAGTAGTTTATTATTTCTTTTCTCAACGCAGGGTCCTCAATCAGGTTTAGCGCACCCGAAGATTCCATATCAGCAAAGGTAGCGTCTACACTCCTGAACGTCTTGCGGGGTGAAATTTGCGTTATCTTATTAAAAACTTCCGGATTGTCCGGAAACCGCTGATTGGCGTCGTATGTCTTAATTAGTGAATTTGAAATTTTTACAATCTTTTTCTCAAAATCTAATTGCGCATTTATATTTACCCCCTGCTGTTCCAAATCCTGTTTTAAGTTTTTCAGGTACTGAACTTCCTGGATGTGTTCTTTCCGTTTTTCATTCCAGTTATTAACCTGCAGGGCGATCAGGATACCTATTACCACCAGCAGGATTTCACCCATGGCATAACGGAGGTATTTTACAATATTGTTATCAGCAGCAAGTTTGAGTCTTTGTTTCCTGAATATTTTCATTATTTATATAAATAGTGTTTTAATGAAGTTCTTTATCAATCAGCTGAATCAGATGGTTCGTTTTTCCCTGCAGGTCCCGGCAGAGCTTGTAGATATTTTGAGATACCAATTTTCTGGTTACAAGCTGATTTTTTAGTTCCATTCGCTTTTCCGGACTGATCTTCTGGTCCTTATCAATCTGTCCGTTCCTGTCCAACTTGATATTCAAGGAATTACTGGTAAAAAAAACGCCAAATTCGCTATCGGTATTAAACAAATTGTCATTATTGATTACTTGTGTGACATAATCTAATCGTTGATAATACCGGACAATTGCATTTTGCAGGCTGGCATTTCTAATAAGCTTTTTTCCTCCCGTGTTATCCATACTGATATAACTTGTTTTGTTTTCGACAAAAGTCCGCCGCCAGGTTAATTTTAGGAGCAGTGAATCCAGTTTTTCTATCGATAATGAAGACTTCAGAAATAAAGAGGCCGTGTCGGTTTCTGCAATTATGACGCTTTCAAATTGAAGCTGACCGTTGATTGTTCCCTGCTGTAAAACTAAATCTGATCTTATATTTTCCAGGGTGGCTTTTTCGAGTTTATAGTTTTGGATGTCTTCTTTCCAGTTATTCACCTGTAAGGCAATCAGGATTCCAATCACCACAAGGATGATTTCACCCAGAGCATAGCGTAAATAGGCCACCGTCTTGTTTTCGGAGGCGAATTTGCGACGGATATTTTTAAAGATAGCAGGCATGTTTAGTTCGCTGTGTGTTCGATAATTTTTCCCTGGGTTTTTTCAATGGCATTTAACAGATCTATTTCGGATTGCTGCAGGTATAAAAATTCATCCAGCTCATTTTCAAACTCGAGTTTCTGAAAAAGCGGATAATAATCGGCGTGCAGTCTGCTTTCTCCCCTACCCTGGTTTTTCCCATATCGATCCATTTCCCGTAACGACATATAAGGCAATAAATATGGAATCATGTGATTGGTTACCCAGCCTTCCGAAGTATCATCTGTATTTTTGAGCCGTTTCATGGAGGCCGTCCAAAACAGAAGATTTTCTCTGAGTGCTTTATTCGATATTAAATGTAACCGCCCCGATTGCAGGATATCCTGTAAAGAATTATCGGATGGCAAATACGATGCACTCTCAAAAGTGAAGTAAAACAGGCTGTCCAGGTTATGTTTTCCCAATTCAGACCGGGAAGCTCCCACGAGATTAATCAATACCAGGCCCGATGCAATACTTTTTTTAAATTCATTTCTGGACGTAATGAGAAGGGCACGATTCTCAGTGAATTCTTCGTGTAGGTTCGTTTTAATATTCTCTGCTTCCCGTTGATCAAGTTGTTGCTGATGCCAGCTATTCACCTGCAGGGCAATGAGAATCCCAATTACCACAAGCAGGATTTCTCCTACGGCATAACGCAGATAACTTGTTACCTTCTTTTCTTCAGCAAGCTTGCGGCGGATGTTTTTAAAGATCGTGGGCATGCTATCTATGGATTAAGTTTTGATTCGATTAATTTACTCAGCGTGCTATTCGCCTTGAGGGTACTTATGTCATCCTTCAAAGGGTACTCACGATTGTTCAAATTCATTTTCATCATCATTAGAAAATAGCTGCTGTTTTTAATTTGATGATCGTCATTTGGAACTGCGCGTTTCCCAAAAACGAAGACCTTGAAATTTTTTCGCACATACCCTAGCCAGGGGTTTTCGAATTCATGCTGAATGTCTTCAATGTCATTTAATAATTCATAGGTTTTACTCCCGTAATAATCCACCAAGGCATTTCTTAATCCAGGGTTTTTTATATGGCTAATTCCCAACTCTTTAAGTAAGCCGTATCCATTATTATTTAATTCGATTCTCCTCATCAACATGACCCTTCCTAAATCCCGGTACGTCTGCTCGGTGAACGCACGTTTCTGTTCAAGGGTAGTAATTACATTTTTTTGTGCCTTTAAATCACCCTGTAATACGACTATGTGATCTTGCAGAACGGTTCTGTCGAGCATTAAATCATCATGTATTTCTGCTAATGCACTGTTAATTTTTTTGGTTAGCTTCTTCTGCTCATTCCAGTTATTTACTTGCAAGGCGATAAGAATTCCAATCACTACCAATATAATTTCTCCCACAGCATAACGGAGATAGCTTTTTACTTTGTTCTCTTCGGCCAGTTTTCGGCGGATATTTTTAAAGAAGTGTGGCATGCCCTTTAATGAATTTCTGATTGAATGAATCGAATAGTAGAATCCTGTTTTGCCTTTAAGGATGTATAAAAGTGCTTATCCAGGTTGGCTGATGCTACGATGTACAGGTAGAGATAACTTTCAAATTGAGGGTTTTCCAGAAATTTAAAATCGTTCTTAGGAAACCGGCTGGGCGTAACATCTACCAGCGGATCGTCGATGATATCCAGATGCCTTCTGAAATTTCCTTCCTTTAAAAAATACTGGTGGGCTTTATCCTCCTGTTCACTCACATATTTCTCTTGCATATGAACGTTATCAAGCACTGATTCATATGACGAAAGTTCAGACCTCAGATCCTGGTTGGAGATGATGGATAATTTTCCCGAATTAATGACCTCGAATAAGGAACCCAGACTTGGTAAATAGTTGGGCATTTTTTTAAATGCCCCAACCATCAACATGGAAAGTCCTTTTTCATCTACCTGCTGAATATGCGGACCGGTATATTGGCCGATTTTTCGGGCAGATGCAATATTGTCCCGATTCAGCTGAACCGACTCTTCCAGTACTGTTTGATTGTCCTGAAATTCTTTAAGCAGTGATTTCAGTATAACCTGCTCGGAAGCTCGTGTTTTACGCACTTCATTCCAGTTATTCACTTGCAGGGCGATCAGAATCCCGATAACGACCAAAAGAATTTCTCCAAAGGCATAACGGAGATAGGCCGCCGCCTTATTTTCGGAGGCCAGTTTGCGGCGGATATTTTTGAAAAGTGTGGGCATAAATCACATATGAAGTTCGTCGGTTATTTGAGTAAGAATCTCTTTTATCCTGTTTCTTAAACTATAAGACTGGCTGTTGGTCAGCGTTGCAGCAGACAAACACTGGGCTACATCATCTTCAAATTTCTTGCTGTTAAACAATAAATTGATATCACTTCTTTGTTTTGAATCTCCAATATTCAGTGACGTCCCTTTTTTCTGATCAAGCTGAAATGAGGATAGGATATCGGCTTTCCAAAAGCGATTAAAAATAGTTCTTTTTGAAACTATACCTTTGAGATCTGAACGGTAGATCCCGTTTGTAAATTTGGTCCATACAACTTCTTCCTCGGTTACTTGTACCACATCACTGGTCCAGCGGGTTAATTTTTTCCGTAATTCTGCATTTAGTAACAGTTCTATTCTGCCCGAACTGATAATATCATTAACAATGGGGTCGAAGGTAGGATTGAGCAGTGTTTGCCCGATATAAATATAGGTACTGTCTATATTGCGGTGTTCGGGATGATCAATAAAGTCGAGCAATTGCTTTGAAGCGTGGATCATAGTGTTCCTAAGCGCAATCTTTTCGTTCAGTTGCTCAAGGTTACTCGTGTATTCGGATTGCAGCTGAAGCAATAATTCCTGCTCTTGTTCTCTCTCGAGCCTGTATTCATTCCAGTTATTGACCTGCAGGGCAATGAGGATCCCAATTACCACCAATAGAATTTCCCCAAACGCATAAAGGAGGTAGCTCTTTACTTTGTTCTCTTCTGCTAGTTTGCGGCGGATTTTTTTGAAGATGGTGGGCATGTTTATCTATTGAGTTGTTCAAAAATAGTAAAGCCCAGCAGAAGTACTGAAAATATGAGAAGCCACAAATTGATGATCCGGTCTTCATAGCTCTCTTCCTCGGCGGTTTTTTTATTTATAATCACCCAAGCCACGTACATCACAAAAGGAAACAGGATTGCGGTAGCCGTCAACGAAATACGTAAGGCCATTACCGGCACGAATTGGGCAATCACCAGCGCTTCCACGCCTTGGTTGATCAAAAAGGTAGCGATGGCATAAATCACAAAAACCTTAAACAGGTATAATCTTTTAAGCTGTTTGATCGTGTAATGCATCATTCCTCCGTACAGGCAAAAGGAATGGGAACCGGTTTTCCCCTTTGGGCTCCCTCCCGGTCCAAAATTTGCTGGAGTTTGGGAAACTGGCTGGCATCAAAGTAGGGGTAAATCAGCCAGCTGCTTAATGAATAGAGCTGGTTATGTTCGTATAGCAGTTTAAGTGACTGGTAGGCTTCTTTTTTTCGATTCAACAACATCAAAGCCAGCCATTTGGCTGTAATATTACCTTTTCCCCGGGCCAATTTGGTGTTATAAATCTGGTTGGCTTTCTCCCCATTTCCATCGGCACAGGCCTGTCTGATACGTACAACTGCCATGTTTCTTACAATCGTTGAATCATCACCTCCAGCTAATTGCTCAACCAATGGT
Organism: Balneolaceae bacterium; assembly: GCA_035267805.1. Classification (GTDB taxonomy): domain Bacteria; phylum Bacteroidota; class Rhodothermia; order Balneolales; family Balneolaceae; genus Fodinibius. The sequence goes on from DATFLI010000429.1 coordinate 6,722, forward strand.
CGTGCTTCATCATAACGACCGACCCAAAGTAATTCACGGTGTACCTCGTAAAGCAGATTGGGGTTATAAGGAAATTTTGTTAAAGCTTTTCTTCCGAATGCAACCGCTTCGTCATAATGCTTGGCAAAATTATAACTGACTTCGACTCTAAGA
>DATFLI010000430.1:0-12047 GCA_035267805.1 Balneolaceae bacterium
ATGCCCAAAATGATGGAGAAGGTGTCGTTTTTGGACCTGGTATCTTTAATCAAATCGGAAAGTCCCAGACTATAGCGGCCTCCGATGTTGAGATATCCAAGCTGTACACCGGCCCCGAAATTCATATCGAAGAGTGTATCGTTTGGTTTAACTCCCAGATCTTTGATATTACCGTCGGTTTTTACGCCACCGACAATTTGCTGATACTTGTCGCTTACTTTAAAAGCAACCGAAGGACCGGCACTGATATATGGAGCAACATTAGAGTCATTTTTGTAGATCCCTTTAAACATGACGGGTACTTCTATATAAGAAAGACGGTAACGCGTGCGGGGATCTGCAATTTTTGATTTAGCTCCGCGAACATCATAGTTCACTTCCGGTTGAATGGCAAAGAAATCAACCACATTGTATTCGGCAAAAAGTCCGAATTTACCGAATGTCCTTGCGTCGGTGCTACCTACACCATTACCTCGAAACTTGGCAAAATTCAAACCTCCGGTTATGCCATAGTTAAAATTATCTCTGGCAGAACTTTGAGCAAACAAATCACTGCCGGTAAAGGCAAGTAGCATAAAACCATATAGCATTAATTTCGTTAGAGTTTTCATATTCATTCCTATTTTTGGTTTAGAAATACGAAATGCATCGGGATTCGATGCATTCTTGTTGGCATTTCTTTTTACCAATAGAATAATAAACACCTTGCTGCCTCCGAATAGACAGATGTTTGCTTATTGTTATGTAGGCAAAGTACTCGCTCTATGTAGTGCTTAAGCTATGTATAAATATTCATTTATAAGGTGTTAGAACTATTTTTCTCCGGTCGCCGTCTTACCATGTTAAAGAAAAAATTATGAGAGTAATATGAAATTAATTGGATCACTATTTGTCATTGTGCTAATGATAGGGGGCTCAAATGTATTTGCTCAAAAAATAAAGATGAATTAGCCTGATTCACTAAAGGTGAAAGATTCCATTGTAGTTTTAGGCAAGGGCTTTAGTGGGGATCAACTTGCTGATATGCCGGTTTATGACCCGAAAAATATCGATGCTAAAATGATGGTTGTGAAGCCGCCGGTTGAGCCCGTCGACAATATGCCAATTATTGGCCGAAAGGACAGTGCCTGGAATCTTGTTCCATTACCGGAATCAGGAAAATGCCCGTTGAAGCAATGGCCAACCCAGATAGGCAGCAAACAAAAAAATGAGACCACCAACCAAGAATAGGTAGGAGGGCTTGGTCCAACTTGGTCCTTTTTTGTGGAATTTTTCGATAAGTCCACAGACAAAGGTACCAACTGAAAATCCGAAAATGAGATATGGCATTGTGCTATTGGGTTAAAATAGTCTTGAAATTAGGGTGCTTTGCAAAATTCTGTGTCAATGCGAAATGCGGCGATCTCCTACAGATTGAGATCGCCACGCCCCAATCCGCCAGCCGGCGGACGCGATGACAGTTTTATTTTTTTGCAAAGCACCTTCAAATACATTCATCTAAGAAATCAGTTCTTTGAGCGTAACGCCAATTTCAGCGGGACTGTCAACAACCGTAACACCTGCATTCCGTAAGGCTTTCTTCTTGTCTTCAGCCGTACCCTGGCCACCGGAAATAATAGCACCGGCATGTCCCATACGTCGACCCGGAGGGGCTGTGCTGCCTGCGATAAAGGCGACAACCGGCTTGTCTACATTTTCTTCGATATAAGCGGCCGCTTCTTCTTCGGCCGAACCCCCGATTTCTCCAATCAATACAATGGCTTCGGTATCGGGATCGTCGTTAAAGAGTTTCACTGCATCGGTGTGCGTGGTTCCAATCACCGGATCTCCGCCCACGCCGATGGCGGTGCTTTGTCCGAGCCCCGCTTTCGTCAGCTGATCGACGGCTTCGTATGTAAGAGTACCGGATCGGGAAATCAATCCCACTTTGCCGGCAGTGAAAATGCTTCCGGGCATGATGCCGATTTTGGCTTCGCCGGGCGTAATTACGCCGGGGCAGTTCGGTCCGATAAGCGTAGCACCGTGGCTATTCACAATTTGCTTGGCGGTGATCATATCCTCAACAGGAATACCTTCGGTAATGCAGATGATAACTTCAATTCCCGCAAAGGCCGCTTCAGAGATTGCATCTCCCGCAAAAGCCGGGGGCACAAATATGACAGCGGTGTTTGCATCTTCCTTTTCAACAGCATCTGCGACCGTATTATATACCGGCACGTCCAGGTGCTTCTGTCCGCCTTTTCCGGGCGTGACGCCTGCTACGACGTTGGTGCCGTATTCAATCATTTGCTCGGCATGAAAACTGCCTTCGCTGCCTGTAATTCCCTGTACTACTAGTCGAGTATCATTGCCAACAAGTACGCTCATGAACTTTTCTCAATTAGATTAAACGGTTGTCATTAAGTCGGTGGGAATATACCCACATCATCATGATTTGGCAAAGATCAAGAGTGAGAATCTGGAATTTGGGATTGTGAATTTTGAAGGTCACATAATTCCTAATTCTAAGTTCTTATTTTTTAATAAAACGGATGATTATCATTCGTTTTTCTGTTATCATTTCAACTTATGGCAGCAATGATTCCCGACGAAAAAAAAGAAGAAGTACGTGATGCGGCGGATATCGTCGAGGTGGTGGAGGATTATGTCAAGCTCAAGCGCTCCGGGCGCAGCTGGAAGGGATTATGTCCCTTCCATGATGAGAAAACACCTTCTTTTCATGTGACACCTGATCTGGGAATTTATAAATGTTTCGGATGCGGGGAGTCCGGCGATGTATTTAATTTTGTGATGGAAATGGAAGGCGTAGGCTTTACCGAGGCGCTCCGTTCCCTGGCCGATCGCTATGGTGTTTCATTGCCGGAAGCCGATGATGAGGAACTTGACGAAGAACATCACCTGCGTGAAGGAATTTATCATGCGCTGAAATATGCAGGGGTATTTTTTTACCGGCACCTGATGGAAACCAAAGAAGCTCAAAAAGCCCGCGATTACCTCCACGAGCGGGGATATGATCGAAAAATCATCAAAAAATACGGACTCGGCTATGCCCCGGACGATGGAGATAAATTGTACCGTGCAGCTATTGATTCGGGCTTAAATGAAGAATATCTGCTCGAAGCGGGATTAATTAAACCAAGTCAGCGTAATGACGGCTTTTACGATGCGTTTCGTGGCCGGCTAATGTTTCCGATCTTTAATCCATCGGGTAAAGTAATTGCGTATGCGGGGCGGGTACTCGGTAAGGCGAAGAAGGCGAAATATATCAACTCACCACAGACAAAGGTTTATAATAAAAGTGAAGTTTTGTACGGGATCAACTTTGCCAAGAATGAAATCCGCAAGACCAATGAAGTGATCCTGGTGGAAGGATATACCGATGTGATTTCACTGCAGCAATACGGCATCGATAATGTAGTGGCTTCCAGCGGGACTTCGCTGACGTCCCAGCAGATGAAATTGCTGCACCGCTACGGCGATACGATCACGATGATTTATGATTCGGATTCCGCCGGTCAACGGGCGATGAAACGGGGTATCAATATTGCATTGCGCGAAGGAATGGATGTGAAGCTGCTGGAACTGCCCGAGGGAGAAGACCCCGATTCTTTCGTGCGCCAGTTTGGCAAGGACTCGTTTAAGGAAATGAAGCAGGAGGCTTCGGAGGATTTCCTTACGTATCAAATCAATAAAGCCAAAGAAGAGGGCAGGTGGGAGAATCCTGCTGAAAAGAAAAAAGTGATTTCCGAAATGCTTGAAAGTATCGCTCACATGCCGGATCCGGTATCCCGTGAAACCTTTGTGCAGCATTTGAACAGTAAGGCTAAGGTCGGCGATCGTGCACTCTTTGATGAGCTTGGAAAAATCAGGAAGCGACTCAAGGATGAGCGAAAGAAGGCCAAACGTCGCGAGCAACGAAGGAGAGAACGACAACAAAATGCTTCTGAAAGTCCCAATGCACCGGCACCTCATACGGTCGGTTTTAATGAACGGAGGGAAAATGCTTCGCCCAGAAAGAAGCAGCCCGAACCTCCGAAAAAGCGTCCCAATTTCGAAAAAGAGTTGATCCGTCTGATGTTGATGTATGGTCGCGACATGATTGATTATATCGGTTCACAATGCAATGGGAAACAGTTTGAAGATCAACAGCTCCGTGATTTTTATGAGGATATCATTCAGCGATATAAAGATGAAAAGGAAGTTTCGGTGGAAGCGTATGCAGACCGGGAGCATCCGTACCCAAAGCTGGTAGGAGAAGCGGTGCTCGAAGAACATTCGGTGAGCGAGCGTCATCATGAAAAGATTGGGGTGCAATACAAAAAAGACCGGAATCCGTACCGGACGGCCAAAGGCGCGTTGAAGGCACTGAAAATTCATTACCTGGATCGTCTGCAGGTAGATCTCTATAAACGGTATAACGAAGCCGAAGGTGATGAACGCAAGAAGGTGATGAATGCCATGAAAGAGGCCGGCCGCCAGCGTACGATTCTGCAGCAGTCACCTATTGATGAGCTATTTCCTGATCCTGATTCTAATGCTGCAAAGAAAGTTTCCGAAAAAGTTTTTGAATATAAAATGAAGCACGAACGTGAATGATGCGATATACGTAAACCGTAATTTTTCTTTGATCTATTCTATACCGCATCGTGTCATGCTGAACTTGTTTCAGCATCTTTATGTATACTTTTTGAAAGCGTTCATACCCGTTTATCCAAAATATAAAATATGTCAGATTATTCGACCGAATTAAACATTGCGCGGAAAGCGGCGGATGCTGCTACTAAAATTATTCAAAAATACCGGGTCAATAATAACTTTTCGGTCGATTTTAAAGGCAAGCATGATCTTGTTACCGAAGCCGATCTGAAATCTGAAGAGACAATCATCTCTACGCTTAAAGAAGAGTTTCCCGATGATGAAATAATGGCTGAAGAAACGGCTCAAAAGAAGATCATCCCCGAAGGACGGACATGGATAATCGATCCTATTGACGGAACAACCAATTTTGCGCATGGATTTCCTATGTATTGCGTGTCAATTGCTTTGTGGGAAGATCGAAAGCCCAAAGTGGGTTTGGTGCTGGAAGTTTCACGCCAGGAATTATTTACCGCTATTGCAGGTGAGGGAGCTTACCAAAATGGAAATCCTATCCGTGTGTCTTCAGTTGATAAATTAGATAATGCGATGATCGGTACCGGTTTTCCGTATAACGATATGAGCTTGGTTGATGACTATGTGCGATTTTTCCAGTGGCTGCTTGAACATTCGCAGGGTGTTCGTCGGCCCGGAGCTGCTTCTTACGATCTGTGTTGTGTTGCTGCGGGCCGTTTTGACGGATTTTATGAATATGCGTTGAACCCATGGGATGTGGGGGCTGCAGCTCTGATTGTGCAGGAGGCCGGTGGAAAGGTATCTGATTGGGAAGGTGATGACAATTGGTTGTTCGGAAAACGCATTGTCGCTGGAAATCCTGCTATTCAAAGACAATTGCTGGATGCGATTAGGGAGCATTTTCCGGCCGATAGTCTGTCGCTGTGAGATATTTTTTTGTAAGATCAGAAAAATGATTTAATTAGGAATGGTTTTACAGGCAAGAAACTAAATCCAAATAATATTAAAAGAAGGGCTTAGGATGAGAAAAGTACGGTTAACGGTATCAAAAGTATGTTGGAATATTCTGCTGATGTTAGTCATTGCATCTACGGGATATGCCCAAAACACAGTACAAAAAAGATCATTGAATGTTGATGATTTATTTAAAATCAAGGGCGTTTCTTCTCCCAAAATTAGTCCTGATGGTAAATGGATTGCCTATACCGTGACAAATACGAGTTTAAAGAAAAATAAGTCAGAAACCCGCATTTGGATGAAATCGACCAGTGGCGGCGAGGCAATTCCCATGACTATGGAAGGTACTACGTCAGGAAATCCCCGGTGGAGCCCGGATGGCAAATATCTATCGTTCACGGCTTCACGAAATGATAAAAAAACACAAGTCTGGGTGTTAAATCGCGATGGAGGTGAAGGTCAGCAGTTGACGCATGTGAAGCAGGGAATTGAGGATTATGCGTGGAGTCCGGATGGTAAGCAACTTGCACTGGTGATCAAAGAAATGTCTGCAGATGAAAAACAAGATACCACCAAGAAAGAGGAGCCGAAGCCGATCGTAATTACCCGCTTGCAGTTTAAACGTGACTATGCGGGCTATTTGGATACCCTTCACACGCATATTTATGTCTATAACCTGGCTCAAGATTCTCTCCGTCAGGTTACTTCCGGTGAATATAATGACTCCGATCCGGTTTGGAGTCCTGATGGGAATCGTATTGCTTTTGTGAGTAACAGAACCAATATGCCCGACCGCAACAGCAATACCGACATCTGGGTGGTCAATGCCAATAATACGGATAAGGGAACACATCCCACTCAAGTGACCACCAACGACGGCCCCGATCATTCCCCGGCATGGTCGCCCGATGGAAACACGATTACTTATGTGACCTCCCGTCAACCCGAATTATTATGGTACGATGTAAGTGAGTTGGCCAAGGCACCGGCAACGGGGGGTTCCTCCACGATATTAACACCAAAATTAGATCGAAATGTGAGTTCGCCCCACTTCTCTAACGATGGCAAGTATATTTATTTTGGATTGGAAGATAGTGGAGAACAACAAGTAGCTAAAATTGATGCCGACGGTCATAATTTGGATCGTGTAATCTCAGGCGACCTTTCGGCATGGTCGTATGATCTTGGTCCGAATGGAAATATTGCAACTTTGATAACCAAGTCGAACTTACCGGAGGAAGTGTTTACATACCGGGACGGTAAACTGGATCAATTTACGCATACCAACCGGGCGTTGTTGGATTCCCTGAATTTGGCAGAGGTTCGGAATATCCATTTCAAAAGTAAAGACGGGACGCCTATTGAAGGATTTATGACGTTGCCCGTTGGCTACCAGAAAGGCAAGAAATATCCAACGCTTTTGCGCATTCACGGCGGACCGGTGGCGCAGTTCAGTTTTGAATTTAACTTTAATTCCCAGCTTTTTGCAGCGAATGGGTATGTTGTCATCAATGTAAATCCGCGCGGATCGTCAGGTTATGGACAGGCGTTTTCAAAAGCGATCTGGGCCGATTGGGGACACAAGGATTACCAGGATGTGATGGCCGGTGTTGATTATGCCATTGATCAGGGCATTGCCGATCCTGACCATTTAGGTGTTGGGGGTTGGTCATACGGGGGCATTCTGACCGATCATGTAATTACTCAAACGGGGCGGTTTAAGGCGGCGATCAGTGGAGCTAGTGAAGTACTTTATACCTCAAATTATGGTCACGATCAATACCAGCTACAGTGGGAAAAAGAACTCGGCTTACCCTGGAAACATCAGAAGGCCTGGGATCGCATTTCTCCCTTCTGGGATGTCGAAAAGATCACGACACCCACACTTTTGATGGGCGGAACCAAGGATTTTAATGTGCCTTTAATCAATTCCGAACAATTATATGAGGCATTGAAGCGTATCGGCAAGGTCGATACCAAGCTTATTGTTTATCCAGGTCAGCATCATGGGTTCACGCTGCCTTCATTCCGCAAGGATGTGCTGGAACGTTACCTTGATTGGTATGGTAAGTATGTGAAGTAAGGATGATGCGATGGGGCGATAGATAGAATGACCGATGAACGAAATGCGAGGCTTTGTGAGAATTGCTTAAAAATCGAATATTCTATATCGCACAAATTAACCTGATAGCATTAACTTCTACCGCATTGGATCGGTTTCAAAAAAGGTGCCCAAGGATTTCATGGGAACCGGTCCATTATAGTATTTGAAGGGTTCTCCGTAGGTGACGCCAATCAAATGTCCGTAATGACGTGCTCGGGCCTCGATTCCCTTGAAGAACTTCTTGCTTGAAATATAACTCTCCGGTTCATCGCCGGGGTCGTCTACATTGAACTGTGTCTCAAACGCCAGGATAGCTTCTTTTTTGGTTTTAAAAGTTTGAGTGATATCGAAAACGATATCAGGCTCAAAAGGGCGATCCTGCATAAAGTGCAGGATATGGGAAGGTCGCCAACGTTTTTGGGGATTTCCATCCTTGTCTTCAGTTTCGAATTTGGTGAGCCCGCTCATGAAGATCGCATCCAGCGCCAAACGGGTTGCATTACCGTGATCGGGATGACGATCAAAAGGTGCCCCAATGATACAAATATGGGGTTGATATGTGCGCACCTTTCGAACGATTTTCTTTTGATATTCACGTTTGTTTTGGATTTGAGTGTCCGGCAATCCGAGGTTTTCGCGTATTTCCAGCCCAATAATATCTGCGGCATTTGATGCTTCTTTTAAACGTTGTTCCGGCGTACCGCGGGTGCCCATCTCACCTTGGGTAAAATCAATAACACCCACTTTTTTACCTTGGTTGACCATTGCTGCAAGTGTGCCGCCGCAACAGAGTTCCGTATCGTCCGGGTGGGCTGCTAAAGCTAAAATATCGAGTTTCATAATAATATATTGTCTATTTTTGTCGTATAATATATGTTAAATTTGGTGGATGGCTAAAAATTTCATCAAGCGAAAATTAAGTGCAACGATTTGGGTTTTTTCTCGTAACAGAGTCATTATTCAAATCTAAAAGCCTAAGAGGGCATGTCTAAATTTAGTCGAATTGTTAACAGTACGTGGGAAGGGTTCAAAATCTCGCTGAGCGCGCTGGGCATTAATAAGACACGATCAATACTTACCACTCTTTGTATTATCATCGGTATCGTAATGGTGACCCTGATGAATGCCATCAGTAATGGGATGGACGCAGAGTTTGATAAAAGTATGGCGATGATCGGTCAAAACGTTATTTATGTGCAAAAGCAACCCTGGAACCGGGGACCAAACTATAAATGGTGGGAATATCGCAGTCGTCGCGATATGAAATTGCGATATGTCGACGATATACGAGAATCAAGCAGACTGGCTTCTGCGGTATCGGCGGAAGCTGCTCGCGGTACTTCCATCCGTTATGAAGATTTGAGTCTGGATGGGGTGTATTTGGCCGGCGTTACCGACCGGTATTTTGATACTGCCGGATTGAATATTGATGAAGGTCGCGCATTTACCCCTGAGGAAGTCCGGAGAGGTGCGAAAGTTACTGTTTTGGGAGCCACTTTGGCAGAAAAGCTTTTTATAAATGAGGATCCCTTAGGCAAAAATGTTCGGGTTGGAGGACAAAAATTTCGCGTAATTGGCATACTTGAAAAACAGGGTAAATTCCTCGGGTTGGCGGACATGGATCGGCGCGCCATTGCACCAATTTCGGCCTATGGACAGATTTTCAGTTTGCGTAACGATTTACAGATTGCTGTAAAGTTTCCTGATGAAGCGACTATGAAAGAAGGGCAATATGAAATTGAAGGGATCATGCGTCGGATACGCCAGCTTGATGCCAAGGAGAAAGATGATTTTGAAATTAATAAACCGGAAGCTTTTAAAGCCCAGCTGGAATCATTTAAGACGGGACTTTACCTGATTGGCGGAGCTTTAACGGCCCTATCGCTAATTATCGGCGGTATTGGCGTTATGAACATTATGTTTGTGTCGGTGCGTGAGCGAACCAAAGAGATTGGTATCCGTAAAGCCGTGGGTGCAAAAGCTTGGGAAATTATGTACCAGTTTTTAATCGAAGCAATCATAATGTGCTTAATGGGCGGCGTAGTCGGACTAGCATTAGCTTATCCTTTAAGCTTGATAATCAATCATATTTTTGTGGCCTCTATTGACCTCAGTGTGGTGATAGGGGCGTTTGTCCTATGTTCGTTGGTAGGCGTCATTTTTGGATTTATACCGGCCTATAAAGCGGCAAAATCGGATCCCATTGAATCCCTTAGATACGAGTAGCGATGAATATTAAAGAAGTTTTTAAGCAGGCATTTGATTCTATTTGGGCAAATAAACTCCGCTCTTTTTTGACCCTGTTGGCCCTGGTGGTAGGCGTTTTTTCCGTGATTGTATCCACAACAGCTGTGGCAGTACTGGATAACTTTTTTCAGAATACGATGAGTATTATGGGCGGTGATGTGATCAACGTTTCCAAGACTCCGGCGGTTCATATTGGCCGGGATCGCAGAAACTTACGCAACCGAAAAGATATCACGTTTCAAACGGCCGAAAGACTTAAGGAAATGTTGCACCTTGCTAAAGATGTGAGTCCCGATGAGACCTTTGATCGGACGAAAGTCAGTTTTCAGGATGAAGAAACTGAGCCGACTGTCAGAATCGTTGGCAGTAACCAATACTATATTAGCAATAATGCTTATGATTTGGAGGATGGGAGAAATTTTTCTTCCGAAGATATTCAGTACGGTCGTCCTTTTGCTATCATAGGAAGCGAAGTAAAGGAGAATATTTTTCAGACCGAGTATCCTCTCAACAAGACCATCAGAATAGCGGGGAAACAGTACCAGGTTATCGGTGTTCTTAAAAAGAAAGGAAGCATCTTCGGTCAATCGCTCGATAATTTTGTGCTTATTCCCTATACCACCGCCATTAATGTATATGGCGGAGATCGTAATATTGATGTCCAGGTGAAAGCGCCGGCAATGAATTATATTGATGCTGCCATCGACGAGATTACCGGCGTTATGCGAGTTATCCGAAAGGTAGCACCCGGCCAGGATAATGATTTTGAGATCGAGACTAATGATTCACTTGCGGGTACATTCGACCAGTTTACATTTATTCTTTATGTAGTGGGATTTGTGATCGGAGGCATCACGCTGTTTGGTGCCGGCATTGGCGTGATGAATATTATGTTAGTCTCGGTGACCGAACGAACCAAGGAGATTGGATTGCGTAAAGCGGTTGGCGCAACCAAGAAAGCAATTGTCTCCCAATTTTTGGCAGAAGCTATTTTTATATGTCAGCTTGGCGGGTTTATTGGGATGGCATTGGGAGTTCTGGCGGGGAATGGTATGGCTATATGGATCAATACTGATCCGGTTGTGCCCATTTGGGCTATTCTGATGGGCTTCTTCGGCATGTTCGTTATTGGGCTGGCATTCGGCGTATATCCCGCTTACAAAGCTGCTCAGCTTGATCCGATTGAAAGCCTGAGATATGAATAGGGCAATGAATTTGTAAAAACAATATGTCATCCTGAACTTGTTTCAGGATCTTTATTTCTTTAGAGTCTTTAATATCATTTTATAGAATTAGTATGCCCCAAAAGAAACAACAGGTACTGATTATAGGCTATGTTTGGCCGGAGCCGAACTCTTCGGCAGCGGGGCGACGTATGATGGAGCTCATCTCTTTATTTCGGTCACAGGAGTGGAAGGTAACCTTTGCAAGCGCGTCCGCTGAAACCGAGCATATGGCCGATCTCTCAAACTTGGGCATTGAAACTGTGAATATTGCTATCAATAGCTCCGATTTTGATGATTTTGTGGTTGATCTGCAACCGTCAATCGTAATGTTTGATCGTTATGTAACGGAAGAGCAGTTTGGCTGGCGGGTAGCGGAGCAATGTCCCGAAGCGTTACGGGTGCTGGATACCGAGGATCTGCATTGTCTTAGAAAAGCACGTCAAAAGGCTGTTATGGACGGGCATGATTTTTCGGCTGAGGATTTGCTTACGACGAAGATTGCTAAACGGGAAATTGCCAGCATCCTTCGTTGCGACTTGTCATTGATTATTTCTGAGGCAGAAATGGATTTACTGCAGGACGTATTCGGAATTGATCCGGCAATTTTACAGTACGTGCCTTATTTATTGGAACCGATAGGTGGAGAAACAATAGAAGCTTGGGTTCCTTTTGCATCGAGAACACATTTTGTTACTATTGGCAATTTTCGCCATGCTCCCAATCGGGATGCCGTTTTATACTTAAAAAATGAGATCTGGCCAAAGATTCGGGAATCCTTAAGCAGGGCAGAGTTGCATATCTACGGCGCGTACCCATCCCAAGAAACACAGGAATTACACAACCCAAAGGAAGGCTTTTTTATTGAAGGCAGGGCCAAAGATGCCGAAGCCGTCGTTGGAGAA
>DATFLI010000431.1:0-8937 GCA_035267805.1 Balneolaceae bacterium
AAAGATAATCAGAGATGCTTTGTATTGGATGGAATTGAGAGCGATGAAAGAGCATCAGAAGGCTGTCGATCCCCAAATTATTGAGCGATATATGGAGAACCAATTACATGCCGGTTTAAAGTTGGAGCGCGACGGAGATAAATATGAGGCATACCGGCGATATCTCATTGCTACTGATGCCAGCGATTTACTGGTGGAAAATTCTGTGTTGAGGAAACAAGCGAGGCGACTTAAGAAAGACCGCGATATCAAGAAAGAGGCTCAATCATTAAAAAGGGAATCCCAAAAAACTGATGAATATCTGGGAAAGATGGCTGAATATTTTGCCAGGGTCCGAAACTCAAAAGTGGTACCGACGCCTTTAGATATTCGTCAAAATTTATCCATACTCAACCTGATGCTGGATGCGGAAGCCAAAGATCAAACTTATGAAAATAGAGCTTCCCGGGTGATGCTGGAAAATGCCTATGTGCGACTTTCCTTTTATGAGCCACGATACTTTTTGGAATCAGATAAACCTGAATGGGCGTTGGCGATGTTGAAAGTAGCCCAGCAAATTAAGCGGAACGCACCCCAGAATTGCCTGTTTTTGGCACGAACGTATGTCCAGCTTCATCAGAATACAAAGGCCATTGACGATCTGAAATGTCTGGATAATTTGCATATGCTCAGTACAAAAATGTTGGAATCAGACCCCTACCTTAAACAATTGGATCAAGATCCGCGAATGGATCAATTAAAGCAATCGCTAAAGCTTGCTGATGAATAATTTCGGTTTATTAATGTATGCCGGTGTTATCTATGATCTTAAAGTGAGTAATATCATGAGATGAAGTTCCGTTCACTTCAACTAACATTTGACCTGTTCTCCTGTCCGTTTGTGAACACTTGCTGTATGGCATCGTACAGTTGATTCATGATTTATGGGTTTAATAAGATAAAAAATAAGTACTTCCTGCTTTGGTATGGTTATTGAAACCAGTTAAACAGTTACCAGTGATCAGTTAACATCCGATTTAAGCGCTGTTAACTGCTAACTGTTCACTGTCAACTGTTTAAATCATGCTAAAAAATTACTTTAAAATAGCGATAAGGTACCTGTTCAAAAACAAGATTTTTTCTTTCGTCAACGTGCTGGGACTAACCATCGGATTCGCTTGTTTTATTCTGCTGTCGCTTTTTGTGATGGATGAGCTCAGCTTCGACACTTTCCACAAAGACAGTGACCGGATGTACCGGGTGGTTCAGCAGATCAGTAATAAAGATGGAAAACAACGGAAGGTTGCCACTACCGCTCCCGCGATTGGGCCGGCATTAGCCAAGGATTTCCCCGAAGTCGAAACTCAGACACAGCTTATTTCAATAGGCCGGCTAACGGTGGGCAATGAACCGATAAAGAGGGATTACGAGACTATCTGGATCGCCGATGCCAATTTTTTCAAGTTTTTCGATTTCGATTTTTTGTATGGGGATCCCAAAACCGCCTTGACCCAACCTGATAATCTGGTCATTACCGCCTCAATGGCCAAGAAATATTTTGGGAAAACAGACGTGGTTGGCAAAACACTTTATACCAATGTGTATCAAGCTACGATATCCGGGGTTATTAAGGATTTTCCGCCGAATTCGCACATCCGGATGAATACCATTCATACCGAACCGACATGGGCGCGGCAGATTGACGGATGGAAAAAGTGGGCTGCTACCAATTGGACGGCCAATGCAATGATTACTTATGTGAAGATGGAGCCGGGATTTCATAACAAGAAAGCCTTTCAGCAGAAGCTCACCTCGCTGGTGGCCAAACATTATGGAGATGACGTAGATTATAGCAGTTCGTTTATCTTACAGCCGCTGACGGATATCCATTTACATTCGCAGGATATCGAGGGCGGGATGAATGCTCACGCCGGCAATGCGCTGTATGTCTACATGTTCAGCATTGTTGGTATTTTGATTTTGGTGATTGCCTGCTTCAATTATATGAATTTGTCGACGGCTGCCGGATCCCGAAGAACCCGGGAAGTGGGGATGCGGAAAACGCTGGGCGCCGGAAAGTGGCAGTTGATCCTGCAGTTCACCGGCGAAGCCTTACTGCTTTCGCTATTGGCTCTCTTATTGGCATGCACTTTATTGGAGGTTTTACTTCCCTATGTAAATAATTTCATCGGTAAACAATTAAGTATTCCTTATAATAATCTTCCCCTGATTGCGACTTTATTTGGCATTGTCCTAATCGCGGGGATTGCATCTGCTATTTACCCTTCATTTATTCTTTCCCGTGTTAATCCGGCAACGGCTCTTAAAAAAGGAATCACCATCGGGAGCAGTAATTTTTCGCTACGTAAAGTATTGGTCGTGGCACAGTTTGTGGTATCCATTGCGATGATTGCGGCTACTATCATCATTTATCGGCAGTTGAATTACGTCCGCCAAAAAGATCTTGGATTTAATGTTGATAACCTGGTAACAGTTGATATCAACAGTGGGGCCCTTCGTCACCAGTTCAAAAGCATTAAACAGGAATTTGAAAAATTGAGTGAAGTCAAAAGCGTGACCGTTTCTTCACGCGTGCCGGGCGAATGGAAGACTTTTCCTATCGCGAATGTTGAAGACCGGAGCAGCGATACCAAAGGACAGATGATTTTTGTTGGGATCGATAAAGATTTCCTGAATACTTACCATATCAATTTGTTAAAAGGACGTAACCTGAGAAATACGGTCTCGGATTCCGATAAAGTATTACTGACCGAGTCGGCGGTGAAAGAATTGGGACTCAAAAATCCCATTGGACAAAAAGTTGATATTAATGGCACCTTGTGGGCCGGGGATTTGGATAAGGATAGCCATTTTAGTCCAATGGTGGTCGGAGTGGTTTCGGATTTTTACTTCCAGTCGTTTAAAAAGAAAGAACGTCCGTTGATGCTGGCCTCGTACCGGAATCCTATACAGAATATCGACTACTATACGCTGCGGATAAATACCGCGAACTGGCAAAAAACACTGGATAAGCTTCAGGCCATCAACTACAAATTTGATCCCAAAAATCCGGTAGAATATCATTTCTTGGATCAACATTTCCAGGAATATTATCAAAGCGATCAAAAGCGCGGGGAGTTGTTCCTGTTATTTTCGGGCTTGATCATTTTTATCGCCTGCATGGGATTGTTTGCGTTAGCATCGTTCGCCATCGAAAACCGTATCAAAGAAATTGGCGTGCGCAAAGTACTTGGAGCTAGCATCGCCAACATCACCTGGCTGCTTTCCAGCGAATTTACCGAGTTGGTGGGCATTGCTTTCGTTTTGAGTATTCCGATCGCATACTGGGCCGCCCAAAGCTGGCTGCAGGAGTTCGCCTATCGTATTTCAATCTCATGGTGGATATTTCCGGCAGCAGGACTAACGGCATTACTTATCGCCTTGGGAACGGTCTCCTTTCAGACTGTCCGGGCGGCACTGGTGAACCCGGTAGAAAGTTTGAGAAGTGAATAGAAATAGCTGTCAGTCTTCAGCTATCAGCCGTCAGATGGTTGCGCTGAGTGCTGAAACCTGATAGCTGAAAGCTTAATAACTATGATCAAAAATTATATTAAAATTGCCTTTCGGAATCTGTCGAGATCCAAGATCTACGCTATTATAAATATTTTAGGTCTTGCCATAGGAGTTGCTTGTGCGATCTATATAACACTGTTTGTAAGAGGCGAACTTAGCTACGATCGTTTTAATAAACATGTGGATCAGATTTACCGGGTGGCGGGAAGATATGACCAGGGAGGAAATAAGATAACGAGAGGTGCCACCACTACTTTTCAGTTGGCTCCGCAGCTGGAAACGCAATTCCCACAAATTGTACGGGCCGTGCGAATCGATCCCAACTATGATCAGTTGGTTCGATATAAAGATCAAAAATATCGTCAAAGTGGAATTATGTACGCCGATAGCAGCTTTTTTGATATGTTTTCGTTTGATATCGTCAGCGGAAAAAAAACGTCAGTTCTTTCCGGGGGGAATGTCGCCGTCATTTCTACAAGGTTGGCTAAAAAATATTTTGGTTCCGACCCGGCTATTGGCAAGACGTTGGAGGTCAACGGGTGGCCGGTTGAGGTTGTGGCTGTTATGAAATCTATGCCCAGGAACACACATTTTCATTCTGGGCTGGTGGTTTCTATGTCGGTCATCAAGGACAAGTATCCCGAGTGGGTACGCACCGACTGGTCGGGAACCAGCCATTATACTTATATCCAACTGGAACCTCAGGCGAATGCAAAGCAACTCGAAAAGCAGATCAACCGGGCCTGGGATGAGCAGCATCAGAATTATGCTGATGCCGACGATTTTTTTCTGCAGCCCCTCAAAGATATTCATTTACAATCTCATCTCTCTTATGAGATTGAGACCAACGGGGATCTGGCATATCTGTATATTTTTGGATTGGTTGCAACTATCCTGCTGGTAATTGGCTGTATTAATTATATGAATTTGGCTACCGCCCGGACGATTGATCGAACCAATGAAGTGGGGATCCGAAAAATATTGGGAGCCGGGAAGCAGCAAATCTACTTTCAATTTTTTAGCGAATCCATACTGATTGCTTTTGCAGCAGTTTTAACTGGGATTGTTATGGCAGAGCTTGCCATCCCCTACATAAATTCCTTGACCGGTAAACAGTATGTTATTGAATGGGGGAACTGGATGTATTGGGGTGGCAGTCTTTTTTTGCTGGCACTTGTTATGGGTATCCTTTCGGGCAGTTATCCTGCATTTCTTTTGTCTAAATTCAATGCCTCCGATACTATTAAAAGTGGAAAAACGACTGCCGGCGATAACTCAAACAGGCTGCGGAAAACATTAGTGGTCGTCCAATTCGTGGCTTCCATCGCCATATTGATCAGTACGGTTGTGGTATTTAAGCAGCTTAATTATATGCGAAACAAAAAGCTGGGGATCAACCCATCGGAAGTCGTAGTTGTTCCCTTCCAGACGGCAAAAATACGTGATCAATTTAATGTTTTTCGCGACCGGCTGCTTGCGAATCCCAAAGTATTGGCGGTTACTGCAACGAATAATCCGCTTCCGAGCAGGGTTACCAACTGGCGCGGCTATAATCTTGAGGGAAAAGAAGATCGGGTAGATGTCCCCACAATGATTGTGGATTACGATTTTTTTAAAACATTGCAAGCGAAATTTGTTGCGGGAAGAGGATTTTCCCCAAAATTTCCTACGGATAAAAGCAAGGCCTACGTTATAAATGAAGCAGCTGCCAAGTTTTTAGGATTGGAAAATCCGGTTGGTAAATCGCTGAGAGGTCTGGCTTTTACCGGAAGCAAATGGTCGAGAAAGAATGCCAAAATAATCGGAGTTGTCAAAGACTTTCACCTGGCTTCACTTCGCACTGAAATCCAGCCAACGATTTTTTCTTTATCGTCTGAAAAAACGTCTCCACTTTTTTATATGGTGATACGATTAAGTAGCGAGAAACTTCCATCAACGATCGGATTTCTGGAGAAAACCTGGGATGACTTGAGCCAAGACTATCCTTTCGATTATACCTTCTTGGATCAACAGATTCAGCATTTGTATAAAAGTGAACAGCGATTCTTTTCCATGTTCTCGGTTTTTGCGACTATTGCAATAATAGTGGCATGTTTTGGGGTTTTCGGTCTGGCCGCCTTTTCTGCAAATCGACGCCGGAAAGAGATTGGAATTCGCAGGGTACTTGGAGCTACGACGCAGGGAATCATTTGGCTGCTTTCTAAGGAATATGTACGGTTAGTGCTTGTGGCGAATGTGATTGCTTGGCCGGTAGCGTGGTGGTTTATGCATAACTGGCTGCAGGATTTTGCTTACCGGGTTAGTTTGCAGTTCTGGCCATTTTTAGGAATGGGGGCACTGGTCTTAGTTATCATTGCGCTAACAGTGGCATACCAGGCTTTCAAGGCAGCCAATATGAACCCGGTGGATAGTTTGAGAAATGAATAACGACAGTGATCAGCTAACAGTGTTCAAACAAGACTCATTCTGTTAACTGATTACTGCAAACTGAAAAAACTATGATCAAAAATTACATCAAAATCGCTTTTCGGAATCTTCGTAAATATCCGGTCTATTCGTTTATTAACATATTCGGCCTGGCTGTTGGGATTGCCTGCTGTATAGTCATCTACCTGTTTGTTCGCCATGAATATTCTTATGACACATTCCATAAAAACGGGAACCGCATCTATCGGCTAAATGAGGTTCGTTACCAGAAGCCGCAGAGTCAGATTAAGGACAAGCCTTTTTTTGACTCTCGTGCACCGGAAGGAATTTGGAAATCAGCTTACTTACCGTTGCCGTTGGGACCTACGCTGAAAGAGAAGTTCCCCGAAATTCAGAATGTAGTTCGCGGGGATGAAGGGAGTGCCCTGTTGCGAAAAGATCAGAAAGTAAATGAGGAATCGTTGCTGTATACGGATGCTGACTTTTTTGAAGTCTTTTCTTTTCCGCTGTTAAGAGGCAATCCTCAAAAAGCATTATCCAATAAGAAGAGTGTGGTTTTATCCCGCAAGACAGCCCAAAAGTATTTTGGGAATGAAGATCCTATGGGGCAGTCGGTAATGCTAAAAATTGGGGAGAAAGAAGAATTATTCACCGTTACAGGAATCGCCAAAGAAGCTCCGGATAACTCGAGTATCCAGTTCAATGTAATAGTCCCGATTCAAAACAAACCCGGCTATGAACGCAACAAAGATCGATGGACGAGTTTCAATACGCCAACATTTGTTGAGTTTGCGCCGAATACGAATGTCGCTGCCTTCAAAAAGAAACTGGATTCGTTTGTTGCCGATCGGTTCAAGGACGATATGAAGGAAGCCAGAACCCGGCAGGGATTGCCCGATGATGCGAAGGTGTTCGAAGTTGCCATGGAACCGGTATCAGCTATTCATCTGGATGCGTCTGTGAATTGGACAAAGGTGAGTAATCCACTGTATTCCTATATATTGTCAGGGATCGCTATTCTAATTTTACTGATTGCCTGTATCAACTATGTGACGCTGGCCCTGACGCGTTCGGCAAACCGGGTTCGGGAAGTGGGTATCCGAAAAGTATCGGGAGCGCATCGCTGGCAGATTGCCTGGCAGTTTTGGGGAGAAACCCAGTTGCTCACGCTATTTGCCATGGTTGCCGGGTTAGGGCTTGCAGAACTGTTTTTACCGCTTTTTAACCAAATTTCAGGTGAAAACTTGTCTATTCACTATTCTGGGCAAGCAGGATTCTTGCTAATTATTTTTGGAATAACATTTTTGACAGGTCTGATTGCAGGTAGTTACCCTGCTGTTTTCCTGGCGCGCTTCAGTCCGGCCGAAGTTCTCAAGGGAATGAACGCGCGAAGGTTTAAGCCCCGACTGACGAAAGGATTGCTGGTGTTGCAGTACAGCCTGTCCGTTTTCCTGATTATAAGCTCCGTCATCATGGTTCGCCAGATGAATTATGTGAGCCAAAAAGATTTGGGATACAATAAAGACCAGCTGGTCGGAATCCCCACCTACACCGGCTGGAATGAGAAGGGAACCCAACTGATGCAGCGATATCGCAATCAGTTAAATGGTGTGCCCGGAGTGGTGAATGTAACGGGGATGGCGCCGGCCTTCACCAAAGGTTCGAACCGGTATGGATTCAAGTTGGATGGAAAGTATAAAACCTCCTATATCTATTATGTGGATCCACGTTTTATTAAAACAATGGGAATAAAGCTGGTAGCCGGACGTGATTTCTCTGCAGACCGTCCGTCCGATAAGACCGAATCCATCATCATCAATCAGGCACTGGCTAAGTCAATGGGCTGGGAACATCCGGTTGGTAAGCAATTGCCATGGAAAGGCAAAGAGAATCCGTCAACAGTGATCGGAGTCGTAAAGGATTTCAATTACCAATCGCTCGAAGCTCCTGTCGAACCTATGTTACTGCACATGGACCCGGATCAGGGCGGCGTAAACAATATCATGGTGAGAATTAGGAAAGGGCAGATTGCCCAAACATTGCCGCGGCTAAAGAAAGCATGGTCGGAGGTGGCGGAATTCACGCCATTCGATTACTGGTTCCTGGATGA
Source organism: Balneolaceae bacterium (assembly GCA_035267805.1). Taxonomy (GTDB): domain Bacteria; phylum Bacteroidota; class Rhodothermia; order Balneolales; family Balneolaceae; genus Fodinibius. The sequence goes on from DATFLI010000431.1 coordinate 8,090, forward strand.
CGCTGTGGCACAGCAATACGCCTCATATAAAAAGTGGCTGCAAATTATGTCGGTATCTACCATCATTGCCATACTGATTGCCTGTTTAGGTTTGTTCGGATTAGCTGGCATCGCTGCCATCAACCGGACAAAAGAAATCGGCATCCGGAAGGTGCTGGGTGCGGGAATCAGGCAGATTATCCTGCTGTTGAATAAGGATGTCGTCAAATTGATCCTGTTGTCACTCTTAATCGCGGCCCCGGTATCGTGGTACGTGATGGAAAAATGGCTTTCCGACTTTGCCTATCGCATAGATATTGGTCTTGGTGTATTCCTAATATCGGCAGTGGTGGCCTTGCTGGTGGCTTTTGGGACGGTAAGTTACCACTCGGTTAAAGCGGCTTTGATGAATCCCGTAGAAAGTTTGAGAAGTGAATAGGCTGGTTCATCGTGTATGGTTTGCAGTCAGTTGTAACCCACAAACAACTTAACTATTGGCAACGAATAACTTACAAAGTCATGCTGAAAAAATTACCTTTTGGGACCTTCAATATAACGGGCTGGAGTCGGCGTTGTTTTTTTCTGATAACTGTTGCAATATTACTTTCCTCGTCTGGTATTTGCCGTCTGTGTAGAATCGAAAAATCCAACCGGACGGTATTCACGCGGTGTTAAATCAGCCAGCCGCTCATAAGAAAAATGACCGAATACGGTCGCCCCATAAGGCTCGTTGACTTCGCCGTCAGCGTCAATCGTGATAGGATGCTCATTGAGATCCATAAAGGAGGTTTGAATGCTTGACGGTTTGATCCGTCGATTCTGAATCCAATCTATGAAACGTTGATCCTCTTTTTCCCGTGTATAGATTA
>DATFLI010000432.1:0-2504 GCA_035267805.1 Balneolaceae bacterium
GATGCCACGAATTCAGGTGGAGGCAAAGACATGTGGATGACCGGCATGACCTTACAGTGTAAACAACAGTCTCAATAATATTAATTAATGTAGCAAGGGCCCGTGGTGGTGTGATGACCGCTGCGGGTTTTTTATTTGTCCTCTCTTTGCTCGCTTTTACGCAGGTACTAGGTAATGAACCCTGAATAAAATTCATCTATTATGAAAAAGCTGCTACACCTATCGATGTTATTCATCATTGGAATGCTACTGGCTTCTTGTGGAAGCGACAATGCGACCCCCAAGCCCGAAATTTCCGGCATTCAGCCCGATCACGGCCCTCCGGGCACATCCGTGACGATCTCCGGACAAGGCTTTCAGCCGCACGCCTCCGGGCACAGCGTCAATTTCGGCGGCGTTCCCGGGGAAGTGTACACCGTCACCAAAGACCAGATGCAGGTGGGCGTACCCGACGGAGCAAAATCGGGCGCTATTGAGGTGACGGTGGCCGATCAAGTGGTTAATGGTCCTAATTTTGATGTCGAAGCCAAGGCGCCGGGGATCAGCTCCGTTGAACCCGACAGCGGAACCGTAGGAACAGACGTGACCATTAAGGGAATGAACTTCAGCTCGAGTGTTGCTGATATCGATATTGCCTTTAACGGCACGGATGCGCCGGTGAACGGGGCAGCCAAAGATCAGCTGAAAACCGAAGTGCCCCAGGGCGCTACCGACGGACCGATAAAGGTCACGGTCAGCCAAAAATCGGCCGAAAGTTCCGCCTTTGATGTGATTACCGATGGCACGCTGAAGCTAACGACGACCACCAGCGGTTCGGACAAAGATTCTGATGGCTACAGCTATTCGGTGGACGGAAACGGCAGCCAATCGGTGGGCAACAGCGAAACAGTCATTGTTAGCGATTTGGAAAAAGGCAGCCACGATGTGGAGCTGTCGGGCATGGCCGACAACTGCAGCATCAGTGGCCAAAACCCGCGTTCGGTGAGCATCACGGCCGGCGATACCACCTCGACGACCTTTGACGTAAGCTGCCAGGATGTGGCGAACAACCAGATTGTGTTTTCCACTAATCGGGACGGAGATTATGAGATGTTCTTAATGGATGCCGACGGTTCCCACGCGCAAAAACTGACGGATAATACTGCTCAAGATTACTATGGAAGTATATCGCATGACGGGACCAAAATTGCCTTTAGTAGCAACCGCAGCGGAGGGAACCTAGACTTGTATGTGATGAACGTGGATGGCACCGATGTCCATCAACTTACCAATACAAGTGGAACTTCTTATTCGGTTTCCTGGTCGCCGGATGATACGAAGCTCGTATTTGCCGACGATCAGAGTGGCAAATATGAGCTCTATACAATTAACGCCGATGGTACTGGTAAAAAACAACTGACGAATAACAGTAATGTCGAGGCTAATCCGAGTTGGTCGCCGGATGGCAGTACGATTGCGTTTGCAAGCGATCGGGACGGTGATAATGAAATTTATACAATGAGTCCCGACGGGACGAACGTATCAAAAATTACCGATAATTCTGATAATGATGCAGGGCCCCGGTGGTCGCCGGATGGGACGAAACTGGCGTTTACCTCTAATCGCAGCGGCAATTTTGAGATTTACACGATGAATGCCGATGGTACCGGGCTGCGTCGTATCACCAATAATTCGGCTGATGGTTCTTTCCCCGCTTGGTCATCGGATGGTTCGCAGCTGGTCTTTCAATCAGACCGTAATGGAAATTATGAAGTATATAAGATCAACGCTGACGGATCGGGAGCGCCGGTGAACCTGACGGTGGATAGTGGTATGGATGAAGCCCCCTTCTGGAGCCCGGTAAAATAACCTATGGCGAAATAAACCATTCTAAGAGTCATAGTCCGAAACCCGCAGCGCCATACAAGCTGCTGCGGGTTTTTTAATTGTAAGTATGATTTTAAGATCCGCAACAAAAATAGTATCAATTCGTGGCCAAGAGGTTTTTCAAAGAATCCACTTTTGAAGTGTTCCCTAATTTTCGTTCCGTATTTATTAAGTGTCTGAGTAAATTTTTTGAAAAAGAATCATCCATACCATAAGCATTTTTTTGCCTTCGAAAGGCTTTGGCATAAAGGCGGGCACTTTGTTTAAAATGGGTGGCTTGGTTCTCATTTTTGGCCCAGTGGAAAAGAATATCCATGGGCACGGTATGGTTCGGTTTGTAGTGTTTTTCCGCGATGTCAAAAGCTTCATGAAACAGGGAATCCGCTTTATGGAACTGATGCATTCGGCTGTATATACGGGCCCTGTTATCAAGATAATTGCTTATCCAGGGATGAGAATGCGGCAATGCTTGATATGCGACTGCCAGGGTGGTATCACTGTATTTTTTTGCTGAATCTATGGATCCTTTTTTGAGCAATATTTTTGAAATGTTCGCTGTAATGGTAGCTACTTTCCAGTGATCAGCTCCATACAGTTTTTTGTCCATGCTCAACGCTCTCTTGTAATAATTAAGAGAT
>DATFLI010000433.1:0-22922 GCA_035267805.1 Balneolaceae bacterium
GCCAGCGAGCCGGCCCCTGATCCAAACTCCTTTTTAAAGATAGCGGCGGCACTGTCTTTAGAAATATAATTAACTTCCTGAATGTCTTTCTTCTTCTTTAATTTGGCTTGCAATTCATTAGTCGTCCGCTGATCCAAATCAACCAAAAAGACCTCGACATCTATTGATTTCTTAAGAGATTCGGCCACTTCGTAAACGTTGTAGGATATCCGTGCCAGGATCCCCAGCAAAAGCACGGCGATAAATAATGAAAAAATAGCGGTAAAAGAAGCCAGACGAGCTCGCTTGAAACCCGCAAATCCTTCGTTGACAACATATCCTAAGCTCATAAGTAAGAATCGTTTTTAATTTCTGAATAAAGCACGAACACTAAAGATAAAGCGCCGTCCCGACATTGGATATTGAGCTGTCTCAAAGTAGCCCAGTTGATTAACATCGTCAAGAACATTTTCCCAACGCAGTGAAAACATAATCCATCGTAACCGTGCCGACACATCGACGTCAAGACGATTATAAACAGGCAGATATTGATCATTGCTCACCGGCTGCCAGGTGTCCAGGACAGGATTATAGTGATCGGCCTGGTAACGAAATGGTGCCATCATTCCCGCAACTCCGGCCTTCACATAGGTGGCACGGTGAAACAGATATCCCTTCCAATAGGCACTGCCCTTCAACCAAACTCGCTTATCCGGGGACATTGGAATAGCTCCGCCAGGCTTGGTATAACTGTCTGTAAACCGGTGAGCGGTGGCCGATCCGCTAAATTCAAAATGTGTGAAATCCCACTCAAGGAAGGCCGTGGCCGACTCTGAAGCATAGCCGGTAACGTTTGAAAAGGTACTGTCGATCATCATAATGCCATCCGTAATATCCTCGTGCTGTGCGCGGATACCTATCCGGGTATCAGGGGTAAAATCGTAACGAAGCGTGGCGTGTGCTTCCAGGATGTTTTTGTTACTTAATGCGGAATTGCCCGCATACTGTTTAGAATCCCAGTATAATTGCTGTGGTGTAGGCATTATCGATCCTGTTGAAACGCCGGGAGCAAGCGTAAATCCCCCAATTGAAATATGCGAAGTAGCATTGAGTCGGTACGACTGAAATCCGTCACTTCTTAGATGAAATGAAGCAGTCCCATCCAGGTCAATAATCGGGGTAAAATCCAACGAAATCCGTCCCTCGGTTTTCAGAAGAGACCAGTTTGAAGCTGTAAAACCCTTTAACTTGGTCTTATTGAAATACTGCTCATAACTGCCGGTTCCTTCAAGCGACAGCCCGCCAATATTCCACCATTTTTTTGCGGTCACTCCAACGAGTTGCACATTATAATCGGTGGTATCCGCACTGTAAGAAAGAGACCGCTTGAGTTTTCGATAATAGAGACCGGCATGAAAGTTATCTACAGCCTGTGTGGAGTCCCCGCTTCGCTGGTAAAGATGAAGGGCAAACAAACTGCTTATCTTCCTTGATTCGGCAGCGCGCTCATTCGGTGTTGCTGAATAATGATCAAAATTAAATTGCCGCAAGTCCGGAATAGCGTATCCAAAAGGCTGACCGAGACTGTAATTATTATTGATATAATTTAATTTTAAATATCGGTGGTGCGATAATTGATAACTGACCTTCCCATAAATTTGCCTGCCACTTATGGTAGAATTAGCATATTCTCCTCCTGTCCGGCGATCCCAATAACTAAGCTCTATATTCGTACGCTGCGACAAATTATGGCTTACCTCGAATTCCAGGTCGCGATGCGAGTAGTTGCTTTCGCTGTAAATCAGCCGGGATAACGGCTTATTCAAATAATATTGTCGTAAGTAATAAGTCGTTTGATATTCCGTACCCAGATCCTGGTTATAAACATAGCCTATTTTGTGCTGTGGGATTTCCGACCAATCCAAAGTTCCCGAAACCGGGTTATTTAACGAAATATCTTCCCAATATAATTTCTGCTCAGAAGGCTCGTGCGCATATCGCTGTACAGCATTCGTTCTAACGCTGGTTCCCAGCCGGTAACTGATAACGCCGGGATCACGATTCAGCTTGTAGGTCCAATCCGGCCAGCCCTGCCAACGCATCGTACTGTCAGTGTCCGTCAAATGAGCACCGATAGGCGCATGAAATTCCCGTGGGACAACTTTAAAAAGCGGCTTCTTTTTTTTGGTCCCACCCGAAGAGGTATTCGGTCGGTATGAAACGGTGACCGGTTTTATAATGGTGCTGTCCGTAATAACAGAATCGATACGTGCATGAGTAGTATCCACACGTGTTGTATCAACCTGTGCCCAAACCGAAGAAGTGCACAGCAAAAATAATATTGTTAAATATGTAAATCGTGAAATGTTCAAGCCGGCTGTTTTTTTAGTCCGTATGGCATCTCTTTAACATTAAGGATGCATCGCCTAATCATCTCAAGTGCAACGGCTGACGTGCGTTCTTTATTGATCAGGCGGTCGTTAGTAAACTGTGCTTTAAGTGCAAAATGTTCTTCCTTACTCCAAAATCCGATCCAAACGGTACCTACCGGTTTTTCTTCGGTTCCGCCTCCGGGGCCCGCGATGCCGGTTGTCGATATCCCTATATCGCTATCCAGCTTTTTAGCCACCCCCTTGGCCATCTGCAAAGCAACCTCTTTGCTCACCGCCCCAATACTTTCCAATATTTCCCGACTGACGTCCAGCTGATTAATCTTTACCTCATTATCGTAAGATATAACTCCACCCCGCATATAGCGGCTGCTGCCGGGTACATTGGTGATTGCATTAGCAACATATCCTCCGGTACAACTTTCGGCCGTAGCAATCCACATATCCCGGTCAACAAGAACTTGTCCCACCGCTTCCGAAAGGCCCATCTCTTTGCCTTCACCGATAACATAATAGCCCCCTCTCCTCTTTATGAGATCTACGACCGGCTGCATGCGTTCCTCAATTTCTTGCTCTGATTTTCCACTGGCGCTAATCCTGATGCGTGTTCCCTGCGGGCCGGGAAGATAAGCTACGGTAAGGTTTTTATTCAGCACCGGGCTCAAATCCCCAATCACTTCATCGCTAAGCGTGCTCTCACCAATGCCGGCTGTGACGATATAATGAGATTTTCGAAATTCCTTTTCGGGATTTTGTTCCCTGATTTTCGGCAGCACCTTATCTCTAACCAAATGCTTCATTTCGTACGGAACGCCCGGCAGCACAACAAGTATAGCCCCGTTCCTCTCAAACCACATTCCGGGAGCAGTTCCCTGCGTATTAAAAAGCACTTCGCAGCAATCCGGCACTTCTGCCTGGTGATAATTTGATTCGCTAAACGGGATATTACGCTTGGCAAAGATCTTTTTGATAAAATTGAGCACATCTTCATTTACAACCAACTCACAGTCGAAAAGTTCGGCAACCGCCTTTTGGGTGATATCGTCATGCGTTGGCCCCAATCCACCGGTAGTAATTATAAGGTCAGCAGAACCCAACGCAGATAAGAGTGCCGATTTCATCACTTCCAACTCATCGCCGATAGTATGAATATGACTCACCTCAATGCCGGCTTCAGTTAATTCCTGTCCCAGCCAACTGGCATTGGTATTTACCGTATCCCCAATGAGCAGCTCATTTCCAATACTTATAATGTGACACTGCATACTTTAATAGATCTTTATATTTTTTCTAAAATTGATGAGCAAAATAGAAATCTTTAACTGCTTTTCGAAGCATATAATTTGATCGTAAAAAAGATTTAATTCTTTACCACAATTACTATCTTTGACCCGTGCGAAGACTACCAAACATATTGAGTACCATACGAATAATATTAGCACCGATCTTCCTCCTGTTGTATGTTCAGGATGAGGTGGTCTGGCGGGCATTAAGTGTTGGCATTTTTGCCGTTGCGGTAGTTACCGACTTTTTCGACGGTTATATTGCCCGTCTTTATGAGGCTGAAACCGATTACGGGGTTTTCCTGGATCCCTTAGCCGATAAATTCTTAACCTTTGCAGGTTTCATTTGTTTACCCTTTATTGATGCCAACCAATTTCCATGGTGGGCAGTAGGCGTCATTGTGTTTCGGGATATTATAGTAACCGGAATGCGTATACTTGCCGATTACCGTAATATATCCATGGATACGCGTTTTATGGCCAAGGCCAAAACCTTAAGCCAGATGTTTTTTCTTTATATCGTGCTAATGGTTGGCGTTTTTATTAAATCGGATGTATGGCTCGCTCCCTATTGCCGGCAATTGATGAAATCCGGCATACTGGAATGGGGTATGATGGGAATTGTTATCCTGACACTTTATTCGGGACTCGAATATATCTACATCAATCACAACATTTTTTCAATTCATAAAAATGCAAAAACTTAAACCGATACTCGGCAGTTTTTTCTATGCGGGCTTCCTGCCTGATGCGCCGGGAACCTGGGGCAGTTTCTTTGCTCTGTTTTTTATTTATTTTATTGGGATTTACACGCCTTGGTGGGGTATGGTGCTCTTTACTTTACTCTGCTCCTTTATTACCGTATGGGTCTCGGAAGAGTGCGAACGTGTTTGGGGAGGCGATCCCTCCCCGCTGGTTATGGACGAGTTTGCCGGCCAGGGAATGGCTTTCATCAGCATCACATTTACCTCGAGCCTCAACCTTAACCTATTATTACTATTCGGTGGGTTTGTGTTCTTTCGTTTTTTTGATATCCAAAAACCCTTAGGCGTTAATGCATTACAAAAACTGCCGGGCGGCTGGGGTATTTTGGTGGATGATCTTTTGGCCGGCTTCTATGCGCTGTTGTGTCTTAAAGCCGTTATTTATATTCTCGGAGTGATATAATTATTTCTTAGCTTGAATGTACTATGGAATGACTATCATCAAATGAGTTACTGAAATTGAATTAATTACAGATTTGGCTATGATTATTGACGAAACTTTTTCTAAAGAAATTGCACTGGATTTACTTGAGATCAATGCAGTGATTTTACAGCCGAACGACCCTTTCACATGGTCTTCGGGATGGAATTCGCCTATCTACTGTGATAACAGGCTAACTCTTCGATATCCCAAAATTCGGAAGAAAATAGCCCAACGATTTGTTGAATTTATCCTGGAAAATTATCCCGATATCGATGTTGTTACAGGAACCGCTACCGCCGGTATCCCGCACGCAGCCTGGGTAGCGGAAAACATAGACCGCCCCCTCTCCTATGTACGTGCCAAGGCAAAGGCTTACGGACTCGGCAATCAAATAGAGGGTGGCATCCAAAAAGGAGAAACAACGGTCGTGATCGAAGATTTGATCTCCACCGGCGGATCAGCGATGTCTGTCATAGAAGCTTTAAAATTTATTGGCGCCGAAATCAAGGCTGTGCTGAGCATCTTTACCTATGGATTCGATAAAGCCGTCAAACGTTTCGAAGAGGCAGGTGTTCCTATGTATACGTTAACCGACTATGCAACCCTCATTGAAGTGGCCAGCGATAACGACTATATAGATGAAAAGGATCTCAAGACCTTGGAGGAATGGCGCGAACGACCCGAAACCTGGCCTAATTGACGTGAGTTCGATACAATTCCTTGGACTTTGGATCTGATTTTTAGCTTTTGAGCAGAGTTAAATCTCCCTTGCGTATAGCCGACGTAGGCGGGAAGGAGGTTTATTTCTGCAATTTGGATGGCGCCTCCCGATCCAATCGCAAAACCATACGATTGCCCCCTGCTCCAGGAGGGCCGTCTTGTCTGCCCTTACATCAATATGGGTATCTTGGGAAAATATTTTATCTTGAATTCTGGTTAATTAGCACGGTAAAGTTTAATGGAACCCAAAACAGATCCTGTAAAATTCAGAGTGATATCATAAGTCTATTTTGATTCAACTTAAACGAGCATATGATGATGTGGAAGAAAGCGACGGGTATCGCGTACTGGTGGACCGGTTGTGGCCTCGGGGCGTAAGCAAGGAAAAACTTCAGCTCGACGAGTGGTTGAAGGAGATAGCACCTTCCAATGAGCTTAGAAAATGGATCCATAATGATCCCGAAAAATTTGATGAGTTTAGAGAGAGGTATTATCATGAGCTGAACCGAAAGGAAGAGTTGATCACAAAATTAAAGGAGCTGGTTAAAACGCATCAGAAGCTCACGTTCATCTATGCTTCAAAAAATCGTGATCAGAATAATGCCACCGTTTTAAAGGAGTATTTGATGGAAAATAACCCCTGACCCGGCTCCCTAATCCCGTATCCGGCATTGCCCGTTCTCTTTCATAAAGAGAGAATCTCTTCTTATATTTAGCAGTCTAAGATAATTCGGAAACAAAAGAATATTCCACTTTGGATCAACGCAATTTTTATATCGAGACTTACGGCTGTCAGATGAATGTTTCTGACACAGAGATTGTCAATTCCATTCTCATGGAAGATGGCATGAAACCGGTTAATCAACCTGATAATGCCGACATTATTTTTGTCAATACCTGCTCTATCCGCGAAAATGCCGAAGAGAAAGTCTGGAATCGTTTGAAAGAATTCAAGGCAATGAAACGTAAACAGGACCGGGAAATGACCGTCGGTGTGTTGGGATGTATGGCCGAGCGGATTCGTGACCAGATTATGGAAAAAGAAGAGCTTGTGGATTTAGTCGTAGGTCCGGATGCCTATCGCGATCTTCCCAAACTCCTTTCCGATGTAGATGACGGCCGAAAGGCAGTTAATACCATCCTTTCGCTGGAAGAGACCTACGCCGATATTAAACCTGTGCGTACCAATGATAACGGGGTAAGCGCTTTTGTTACAATCATGCGTGGCTGCGACAACATGTGTGCCTTTTGTGTAGTGCCCTTTACCCGCGGAAGAGAACGAAGCCGACCGACCGAAAGTATTCTTGATGAATTGAAACAACTCAGTGACAGGGGATATAAGGAGGTCACTTTGCTTGGCCAGAATGTAAATTCCTATGATGACGGGGAAAACAGTTTTGCGGAACTGATGTACAAAGCCAGTCAGGTTGACCCGGAGATGCGCTTCCGGTTTTCCTCTCCGCATCCCAAGGACTTCCCGGAAGAACTGCTGGAAGTCATCGCTGAACAACCGAACTTGTGCAATTATATTCATATCCCGGCACAATCGGGCAATAATGATGTTTTGGAACGCATGAGGCGTCCTTATACGCGTGAGCAATACCTGGAGCTGATCGAAAAGATGCGTAACATCATTCCGGGCGTTACCCTATCTACTGATATTATCACTGGGTTTTGCGGAGAAACTGAAGAGGAACATCAGGATACACTTTCGCTGATGGCAGAGGTAAAATATGATTTGGCTTACATGTTTGCATATTCGGAACGGGGACGCACCCTGGCCCAGCGGAAATACGAAGACGATGTACCGGAAAAAGTGAAGAAACGTCGTCTTTCCGAAATTATAGAACAACAAATGGATATTCAGGAAGAGCTCAACAAGAAAGAAATTGGCAGACGCCATTTAGTGCTCGCAGAAGGTCCGAGTAAACGATCAGACGAGCAACTCTGTGGCCGCACCGATACTAATAAAATGGTTATTTTTGATCGCGGCGACATCAAAAAAGGTGAATATGTAGAAATACAAATTACCGACTGCACTTCCGCTACCCTCTTCGGTAATGTTATCAAGAAAAGCAGTATCCGGGAATTTAGTAAGGATACCGTAACAGCATAAGCTTTCAATTAGGTTTGCTAATGCACCCGCATTTAGAAAGGGTTGAAATTATAGTTCAGATTATAAGCGTCCTATTAAATAATAAAAAAAGGCCTGCAATTCCTTGCAGGCCTTTTGTATAAGTATAGTACTCTATGTTACTGAACCCCACTCTGACTGAGCGTTATAGTGCCCAGGTCATTGGTTTCTCCTAGTGTAACATGAACCCCAGTACTATCTTTGCTTTGGTAATTGTCATTTCGGGGATCAATTGAAACTGCGTAGTCTCCCTCATCGAGACCAACCAGTTTAAATGTGCCGTCTGTAGTGTCTGCGACCGTAGATGCAAGTGTATCTGAATTTGCGATAGCATAAACAACCGCCTTTGCGTCTGTAGGATTAACGATGCCCCCGATGTTGCCGGTGGTTGCTTTGTTTTTAGCCCTGATCACCGGTTTTAACAAATACTTTGATTGGGAACTTCCTTGTCCGCCGGCCTGTACTACTGATCGTGCAGCATCAAAATCGAGCAACAAGACGTAGTTAATGTCTTTTTCTATTTTGGCATTAACATCGAGCTTGATTCCTGTCTGCGAACCGCTGGGAATAGTCAACCCGTAGGTCTTCCCATTTACGACTACATTATTACTGTCTTGGCTCAGCACTAACCGAATTTGGGGATATGTGCCGGCTTCCAGAGTTGTATCTCCGAGTACGGCGTAAGCGCCATTGGCCAAGTCCAGAAGATTATACATCTTATTGGGCGTACTGATTACATCCCAGCCATTAGCACTTCCAGTCCTGTTAATTTCAACTTTGTCTATTTTTACATTAACGGCACTTGCGCTGTCAATGGGAGCATCATACATACGTAATTCCATAGAGCCCATTCCGGTATTGGAACCGGTTCCGCACCCGGTAAAAAGCAATGATAAAACCGCGAGTATTGCAAATGGTATTGATAGTAGCTTCTTGGGTAGCATAAATTTATCCTTTTTTTGATTAGATGATATTTGATTTATATGTCCTGACTTATTCTGGTTATTAGACGGGCAAAGAAGAGAAGCGTTACAAGATTTTCTAAAGATTTGGAAACGAAAAAAGCCATCCCTGCAGGATGGCTTTAAATATTCTTATTTAAAAGGATTCGGCAATACCTTCACGATCCATTTCCATTCGAACCATTCGAATGGCCGTGATTCCCCTTATGTCCCAGTCCCGGGGGCTTATTGCCCGGAGGGCCCCCACCAATTTTACCGTTGATAAGGTTCTGTATAATCTGACGCGCAGGTACACCTTTTTTCATTTGATTCAAAACTCCCTCGAGAACACTTGCTGCAGGAAGCTCTCCCCTTTGCTGCGCCATCCTCATCGCAGACGGCAGCTTTTGCAAGTCATCAGAATTAAATCCGCCTTTTAGAGCACGAACCACGAAATTACCCGACGTTTTGGAATTCGCGGATGAAGATAAATCGGGAAGAATACCCATCGCGGCTACAACATCAGAGGGTTGAGCATGGGAAAGAACCGATTCATTACCTATTTGGGATAAAACTCCATTTATAGTCTCTGATGACATATTTCGCATAATCGACTTTGAGGTTGCTTTGGCAAGCTCATTACGGAATATTTGTTTACTCATTTGTGAATTTGAATGCTTCAGCATCTGCTGGACACTCGATTTTTGTATCCATGGGTCAATGATGCCGGCTGCCTGTTTCATACTTTGATGTTCTTGCCGAACTACGGATATAATACGATTGGCAGGAATACCTTTTGAAAAACCTTCCAAAGATTTTTGAATAACAACATTAGAAGGCAAGTTCTCTTCTGACATAGAAATTGCCGTTTTGATAATCGCCTGTAATTGTTGATCACTAACGCCACGCTCCTTGGCACGATTTTGAAGATCCGTTAACGCTTGCTGTTCAATGCCGGCTTTTTTAGCCTGCTTAATTAAGGCGCCAACCTGAGTTTTTTGTGCATAGGCATTATTTGTGATTGAAAGTGATATCAATCCAAATAATAAAGCTGGCAATATCTTTTTAAAGTATTTCATAATGTATTCAAATTTATTGAACCAATAGCATAGCATTCTTACTTCCATAACTGTCGCTGACGGTGTATGTATCACCTGAAAATGTCAACCATTCCTTTGTATCCCCCTGGATGCGCAAAACCTTATATTCATAAGCTCCGGGTGATAGGTTTAGTTGCGTTACGTAAACATTATTTGACTGTTCGCTAAGCGGAATTCCGGATTTATTCCAATTGTTAAAATCTCCAACAAGGTATAATCTTCCTTTGCCGGAATACCTTATCTTTATTTGCTGATGACTTTTCTGCTTATTCCACTGGGGGTCTATGATCGTCCTGTTTTTGGTAAAATTAGGCTCAAATGTAAATCGGACCCCACCGGAAAGCTCAATATCGTTTGTTGAGGTAGACGAGGTCTGGCCGGCATAATGAAGAACTTGAGCTGACATGAATACAGAAAATTGATCATTTACGGGATAGGTACCATCCAGTCCCAACCGCATAATATGGTCGGTATTGGTATTCGTGATGATGGTTGTTTGCGTATTCTGAGGGGGCCCCTTCGGCGGTCCGCCACTATTTTGTTGAACGGTTGTCTCGGTTTGGTATTGATACTGCTCTAGATTCAACTTCATGCTGACGGAAGCACCATTTCTAAAGTAATAACCGGCACTTCCCCGGGCGTTAAATCCCTTTTGTATAGAGGGCAACGTATCTAACGAACCATACAGACCGGCCGTTAACTGCCACCGGTAGCTGGGCCAGGTCTCAAATTCTAATCCGTATAAGTCAAAACGGTTATTGGTATTCTGCGTGACAAGGTAGTTCCTATAGTTTCTAAAGTTTGATCCCGCTTTAAATCTCAATAAGGTAAAAGGGGTAACAAACCAAGTAATTTTCGGCTGGATCCACAGCAGGGAACGGCTATAAGAGCTGGTCATGTAACTTGCCCCGGCTTCGGCGCCTACACTTACATTGTTTGATACGTGATAAGCATAATCAAGGGTTCCCAATGCTCCTTTCCAGCTTTCGCTCTGTCGAAATAACGGCTCATAAAGTAATCCACCGGTAAAAGAAAGTGAATTGCCATTTTGGTACCAATACGATTGACCTATGACAGACGTAAGGTTATAACTCGATTGGTTCATTTCATTCCACTCAGACAAAAACGGATTCAAATAACTATTTGTAGAATAGCCAAAACGTGAATCTACAGATAGCAGAGTCTGCCATTGTTGGGCTTTGCCAACCGAAGCTATACATGAAATAATTATCATGACCAATAGAACATCTTTCATAAATAGATAACTGCATTTTTGTTACCAAAACCGTCATCACGTGTAACCGGTGCAAGAGGATCCGTAACCCACTTTGTACCATTCTCAATAAACATGTAATCATGCTCTCCTCGACTCATTGAAACCAATCCTGTCCAAACCTCTTTGCCATTTACCATATGTTTATCCAGCTGGACCGGTTTCCAATTACTAAAGTCGCCGGCAACCGCTACCGAATTGGCATCTCCATCTATATAAACGAACCGAAGCATCACTTGATCAACCCTTGCAGAAACTTCCTGAACAGAATCTCCCATCTTTGTTTGAGTGGTATTTTGTGACGTCTGTTGCATCTTCCCGGATTGTCCGAGATAAAGAGGATATGAGAGAGAGACCATAACTAATAAGGCAACGATAAAAGCATAGGCCGGACGCCATTGAATCTGTTTGGGAACCCATAATTGACGATACCATTCCCTGATTTTGTCGAATATGTGCTCCTTGTTCGGCGCCTCCTGCGTTTGTTCGATACGATGCATGACCCGATCTGAAAATCCCTCGGGCACTTTAACCTTATCAAAAGAAAGGGCATTCTGCCCCAGCTGCCGTGACAGCATTTGCTCAAATCTCAACATTGATCGCATCTCCGGGTCATCGGCAAAAATGTGCAAAGCCTCCTGTTCTTCACTCGGAGAAAGATCGCCATCCAAGTATCGTCGAAGTAACTCTTCGTTATTCATAACAATCAGCTTCTTTGTTCAATGAATGTTTTTAATTCCTTCTTAGCACGATAAACACGTACTTTTAGCGCACTGACCGAAGCATCCAACCGTTTTGCCATCGCTTTATAAGTCATATTATTTTCATACTTCAATAAAAATGCTTCGGCATAATCCTCTGCTATATGATCAAGACCTTCCTGGAGTAACTCCAACCATTCTTGCCTTTCTATTTCGTGATCCGGAGAATCATGATTTTCTAAATGCCGGTCCAGCTTCTGATCATCCATCTCACTGAATCTGGAATTCTGCCTTCGCACGTTCCTTGCGTAATCTCTGCAATGATTCATTGCAATCATGTAAAGCCAGGACGAAAATTTTGAATCCCCTTTAAATGAGGACAATCTTTCATATGTCTTTACAAAAATCTGTTGAGCCAACTCCTCTGCATCGTCATTATGGTCTACAAATCGATTAACCACTTTGAAAATCATGGGTGCATAACGATCAACAAGGATACGATAACCATCTCTATTACCCTCCTTGATATCGCGGATCAACTGAAGCTCTTCTTCTCGCTTGTCCATCTTTAAATTTTGCTAATAAATTACACACAAATATAGCAATATTTAACAGACTCGAAACTCCAGCCGACATTACGTCAACTCGTACATATGACGATCAAAAAAACATTTCGTTACTTTTTTTATAAACACGCTAAATAGCACTGTTTAAACCCGAATTTCATAAATTTTATTTTAATCTAAATTCGATCTGAAATTGTTGTCCGTCCATTTCTGTTGGTTTAGATAATTAGGTAGGTAAAAGATCTTTATGTATCTAAAAGATAATTCTTACCTTTAGAGTTAATGAAAAATAAAGTTTTATTTAGATCAGAAATTATCTGTAATGGATCGTGAAGCATTTCAAGAACGCTTTGGACTTATAGGTGAATCGGCGGCCCTCAGACAGGTCATCGACAAGGTAATACAAGTGGCAGACACCGATATTACGGTTCTCCTGGAGGGTGAAAGCGGTGTTGGTAAAGACGTAACGGCGAGAGCTGTTCACGAGATTAGTCATCGCAAACATAATGATTTAGTTATCGTAAACTGCGGTGCTATTCCCGAAGGAATTATCGAGAGTGAGCTTTTCGGTCATGAAAAAGGGGCTTTTACCGGAGCTCATGAAGCACGAGAAGGTTATTTTGAAAAAGCGAACGGCGGGACTATTTTTTTGGATGAAATAGGTGATACTCCCGCCAATGTTCAGGTAAAACTACTGCGGGTACTGGAGACCGGAGAATATTTTCGTGTAGGTTCCAGCAAAGTGCGGAAAACCGATGTCCGTGTTATCGCTGCTACCAATAAGGACTTATGGAAGCTGGTGCAGGAAGAGTCTTTTAGAGAAGATCTTTACTATCGGCTCGATACTGTAAAAGTGAAACTTCCTCCACTCCGGGAACGCCCGGACGATATTATCCCTATTTTCAGGAAATTTGTTACCGAATTTTCTGCCAAATACGATTCTGTTTTTAAGGGTTTTTCGGATGAAGCTAAAGAACTGCTGGTCTCGTATCGCTGGCCGGGGAATGTCCGTGAATTGCGTAATGTGGCTGAGCAACTGGTTGTGCTTGAAAAATCACAATTTATCGACACCGAAAAACTTCAAAAGTATCTCAAAGGACGCCAGCATACCGGCTCGGCTGATAACCTGCCCATTTTGGCTGATCAGCAAAAGAAAAACACCAACGGGGCTTTCAGCGATGATGATCAGAAGTTGATCTACCGGGCTTTGCTGGAACTCAGAAGTGATATCAGTGATCTTAAAAAAATGCTGGGCACGTTTTTATATTCAACATTCTCGCAAAAGAATATGAAAGCTCTTCCACAAAATATCCAGGATGAATTCCAGGATCGGGATATTCCTGATATGGATATTGATGTAGGTAGGGCAGCCGATGAAAATATCGGGGTTCAATCTTTTACCGAAGCCGACATCTCAGAAGAGGATGAAGAAGAGGAGTCTTTCCAAAATTTCTTTAACGGCGAAAATATCCCCTCTATTGAAAAAACCGAACAATTTCTCATTGAGCAGGCCCTTCGCAAGTTTGACGGTAATCGTCGAAAAGCATCGGAAGCGCTCGGCATAAGTGAACGAACCCTCTATCGTAAGTTGGATCAATATGGGCTGCAATAAATTTCGGAGGTTTTTCTTACTTCTGCTTCTGCCCTTTTTTCTAAGCAGTTGCTTTCACTATGGATTTACGGGAACCTCCATACCCAAAGATGTTAACTCTATCTATATTCCATTCTTTGCTGATCAATCAAACAGTGGCGTCAGCAATTTAAGTGATCAATTAAACCAGGCACTTGTCGATCGCTTTATCAATCAAACGCGATTACGGCTTGCAAACTCTCGCGGAAGCGCCGACGCCGTACTGGAAGGTTCTATCACCAGTTATAAAAATGAGGCTTACAGCATTTCGGGTAATCAACAAACCAGTCGAAACCAGGTTACGATACAAGTTCGGGCAACTTTTCAATATACCAAGAAAGATAAACCTGAATGGAACAGCAGTTTTAGTGGCTCCGGTACCTATGATACCAACGATAACCCTATCGAAGGTGAAAAAAATGCTGCCGATGATGCGTTAAGTCAAGTTGCGAATAATATGTTTAACGACGCTGTCAGCGGTTGGTAAAAAACGTCGATTTTGCAGGAAAGCTGATTGAATTACAATGTATAGGAATTTAGTTATTAACATAATATAAAAAATTTCCGTATTTGACTGCCATCACTATCTATTTGTATTATAGGTAAAACACTGTGTCGGGAACTTTTAACGAATAACAAATGCCTCAACTACCATTTGATATCCCAAAATCACTGGCTTCTTATGCCGAACATTTTGATGAAGATCCTATCAAAGCCACGACCCGTTTAAAGAAACAACTTCGAAAACGTGGTCCCGATGCAGTGGGTCATTTTCTGCTGGCTTGGTTTTATCATCTGAAAGGTATGGACGATCAGGCTGTGGACCAGGCACTTAAAGCTCGTATTTATGCACCCGGCAGCCCTTTCTTTCAAAAATTGCATTATTATCTAAGCCATCCCAAAGCCTTTGATGCCTGGACTCCCGATCACATAGCCAGCTCCTCCAAAAGACAACCCGAAACCACCCTTGATCCCGGTCCGGTGCTAAATCTGGATACCCTGATACAAAAATTATCAGATGTTCAGTCCGAACGCATCCGCCCAAAAGAGAAATTCAAAAACAATAAAGATTTGGACGCAAATATTTCTACGGATGATGTGGATGACATCGTTTCAGAAACGATTGCTACCATTCATGAAAAGCAGGGCAAAACGGATGCAGCCATCCGCACATACGAACGTTTGAAAAAACTCAACAAAGAAAAGAAAGAATTTTACAATAAACAGATTAGCCGCCTGCAAAAAGATAAAGAAGGAGAAGAAGAATAAGTGGATCATGCTTGATGAGGGTTCAAAAAGCATACCCTATTTCCATATTCCTCCTTCCGTGGGGCATCGGGACAAGGAACTAGCAATAAATTAATTACCCATCTTTACAAAAGGATTAGACCTCTTTTCGTGTCCTATAGTTGTTTCGGGGCCATGACCGGCATATACTATAGTATCATCCGGCAGATCGTATAGCTGTTCTCGTATTGATTTTGCCAAAAGATCAAAATCTCCTTTGTACAAATCCGTTCGGCCGATGCCTTCCTTGAATAAAACATCCCCGCCTATCACAAATCCATCATTGGAACTGTATAAAGATACATGGTCGGGCGCATGACCGGGTGTATATCGGACATCAAAAGTGAAATTTCCAATGGCCCATTCAGGCTGTGCTTTTAAGGTAACGGGAATAAAATCAAAGCCATCGGCCTGAAACCCAAACATGGCCGCTTGAGAAGCAAAATTATCCCACAAATAGCGATCGCCGTCATTTAAATAAACAGGCACGTCGAAGTCCGCTAAAATTTTATGGAGTCCCAATACATGGTCGACATGAGCATGCGTAAGCACAATTGCTTTTAAATCAAGACCATTATTCTCAATTTCAGATTTTACCTGCTCATATTCCGAGTCCTCGATAAAACCGGGATCAATGACGAGTGCCTGCTCCCCCTCAATTAGCAAATAAGTATTTTCGGCAAACGGTCCGACCGTAAAACGATGTATCTGCATAAGGTATCCCCGATAATAAAAAAGGGATGCATCTCCATTGCGAAATGCATCCCAAAATTTTCATCTCCTTTCAGATCATTCTTTGCCGTAACGCTTCTTAAAGCGGTCAATACGGCCAGCTTTTTTCTGAAAGTTCATATTTCCAGTGTAAAATGGATGATTTTTTGAATCAACTTCGCTGTGATAAGTACCATCGTTGGTATCCATGGTACTGCGCGTCTTAAATTCGGTTCCATCACTAAGAACTACTGTGATTTCCTTATAATCAGGGTGAATTCCGTTTTTCATGAATAATAATTTCTTTTTTGCTTATTTCGAGATTCCAAATATAAGATGATAAGCATCTATTTGCAATGCTTATCATTGATCAAAATCCTCAAAATCATCCAGATCGTCCATTGAGCTGAGCATACTGCCCAGCATATCGGAATACGACCGGGCATCATCAAGATCTTCTTTCCCCAGCATAGAGTTTTGGTGTAGCGCTTCGATCACAAAATCCATAAGCACATACTTCACATCATTATTATCGGCCTCAACCTGATCCTGAACAACCTTGGACAGTCCATCAACTGAGTCAAGAACCCGCTCATATTCATCCCGGCTCATATAATCGGTTAATTCCAACTCGTTACCGTTTGTAAACCAATCCAAAACCGGTTTATAAATACTGTCTTTCTCCTTCTTTTTTTGTTTTTCGGGATCCGGAAAATGCCGGCTGAATGTTTTCTTGACGGCTTTACCGATGATATGTTTGGCCACATTCAGAACTCCCTCCTGTTCGCCCTCATAAACCAGCTCCAATTTACCCGTCAGAGCGGGCACCATATGAAAGACATCCGTGATGCGAGTGGTGGTTTCTGTTTCCCCATTCATGAGCGCACGACGTTCGGCGGCCGAGATGAGTTGTTCCATAGCCGTTATCGTCATCCGAGTGGATACACCACTCTTTTGATCAATATATTCTGATTCACGAGCCTCGAATGCCACTTGTTCGAGCAGTTCTTTAATCAATTTAGGCACGCGAACTTCAACTTCGCTATCGCGATCAATCCAAGCCTCCTGCTCGGTAATTTCCATTCCCACTTCGATCTTGCGGGGATAGTGCGTAAGAATTTGCGAATCGATGCGATCTTTGAGCGGCGTAATGATATTTCCGCGATTGGTATAATCTTCGGGATTGGCCGAAAATACCATAGCGACATCCAGTGGTATACGTACATTAAAGCCGCGAATCTGTATATCACGTTCCTGCATGATATTAAGCAGAGCCACCTGGATACGGGGTTGCAAATCCGGCAGTTCGTTGATCGCAAAAATCCCTCGATTGGTTCTCGGCACAAGCCCAAAATTAATCACATTCTCATCGGCCAGGGTTAGCTTTTCGGCTGCAGCTTTGATCGGATCAATATCGCCGATTAAATCGGCGACAGCGGTATCGGGCGTTGCTAATTTCTCACCATAACGCTGGCTGCGGTGAACCCAGCTAACAGGCGTCTCATCGCCCTTTTCCTTTATAAGCTCACGTGCCTGCTTGGAAACGGGATTCAAAGGATCGTCATTAATTTCCGATCCTTCAACGATAGGCATGTATTCATCCAAAAAAGAGACAAGCTGACGCAGGATTTTAGTCTTGGCTTGTCCCCGCAATCCCAGTAATATAATGTCGTGCTTGGCCAATAGCGCATGTTGAAGTTGGGGAATTACGGATTTGTCATAACCTTTAATTCCGGGAAATAGGGTTTCCCCCGAACGAATCTTTTGAATTAGATTTCGCCGTATCTCTTCCTTAACCGAAACCGACTCCCATCCGGACTTTTTCAATTCACCAAGGTTATGTACAGTATCATGAAGCTCTTTACTCATAGGGTTAGGTATATTCTATTTAGCAGTTGCTATGTGATAACCTATTACTGCTGTTTATCATTTCATTATGTTGCCTGATTCCTTTAGTTGTTTTAATGAGCTAAATAACATGTAAAAAAGGAAAGCTTAAAACAATTTTCTGCAAATTTTTCCTTACGTTTATGCAACAATTGATCAAGCCTTTTCTGAGTAAAAGAAAAATAATGAAAAAGCTTCCCGAACAAGCTTGAAAATTACCATATTAATTGTTAGATATTAAGAAATGAAAGCGCTTACATTTAAAGTTTTGTAAGCGCTTACAAGCGTGGCATTAATTTCATAAAAATTACTCGCAGTATCTGGTTCAGTCATACTCTTACAGCTGGAAAATCCAAATAAAGAACATGCGACTTCAGGGGATTGACTTTAATAGTACGATCGGCAAATCAATCGCCCACCTGAAATTTAACAATATGTTTTCGAACACATTAAGCATCTCAAGATGTAGATATCGGCCGGGTGCTTGCTCTATCTTTAAATCCTAAACCAAATCATATGATACCGATAAAAAAGCTACTAACGACTTTTGGTCTGATTCTGGGACTTACTTTACCCGGATTAGCCCAGACGACAGTCTCGGGAACGGTAACCGACGCCTCGAACAACAAATCACTTCCCGGCGTAAATGTTATCGTGAAAGGGATGCCCACTCGGGGTACATCAACGGATAAAAACGGGCACTACTCACTGGCGGTGCCCTCCCAGCAGGATACCCTGATATTTTCGTTTGTTGGTTACCTCAAGCGAACAATTCCGGTAAATGGGAGGAATACCATCAATATTTCTCTTTCGCCCAATGTCAAACAACTGAACGACGTTGTGGTCATTGGATACGGAACCCAAAAGAAAGAAGACAAAACCGGTTCTATCACTTCTGTGAATGCCAGCGACTTTAATGAAGGTTCTATAACTTCTCCCGGAGAATTATTCCAGGGCAAGGCCGCAGGGGTAACCGTAACATCAAATAGCGGAGCTCCCGGCAGTGGATCAACCATCCGCATACGCGGAGGATCTTCACTGGCTGCCAGCAACGACCCTCTTTATGTCGTTGACGGCGTACCACTGGATGGCGGGGGCATCTCAGGTATGAGAAACCCACTGAATACTATCAATCCCAACGATATCGAATCTGTTTCGATCTTAAAGGATGCTTCGGCAACGGCCATTTACGGTTCGCGTGCTTCTAACGGTGTAATTATTATTACTACCAAGAAAGGAAAGGAAGGACAATCGCTCTCTGTGAATTATACGGGCAAGCTTTCCTATCAGACTCTGCCCAAAAAATTGAATGTTTTTTCAGCGGACGAATTCAAAAAGATCATAAATAATAAATTTAGTGGCACCTCTGCCCCATCCTACTTAGGCAATGCCAATACCAACTGGCAGGACCAGATTTATCAAAATACATTTAGCACCGATCATAATTTAAGCTTCACCGGTTCATATAGTGGTCTGCCCTATCGCGTTTCATTAGGATTCAATGGCAATGGCGGGATCCTGCAAACATCAAAAATGGACCGACTGACAGGCTCCATTGACCTGAATCCTTCTTTCTTCGACAATCAGTTGAAAGTTGATGTTAACCTGAAAGGCATGCAGGTGAAAAACCGCTTTGCCAACCAAGGTGCTATCGGATCGGCACTGGCTTTTGACCCGACCCAACCGGTAAAATGGGATTCTACTCTTTATGGTGGTTACTATACTTGGGGTAAACAAACATCCAGTGGGTTTACTCGTAATATTAATGCCCCGGACAACCCGATGGCCCTGTTGAATCAGACCCATGATAAATCCACGGTTTACCGTTCTATCGGGAACGTAAAATTCGACTACAAACTGCCATTCGTACCCGATTTAAGTGCCAAGCTCAATTTGGGATATGATTATTCCAAAGTCGGCAACGGTTCTTATGTGGTACCGGCAAATGCTGCATTCGAGGATAATGCTTCCGGTGCTCCCGGCGTTCGCAGGGATTACACGCAGAACAAAAGAAATGAGCTTTTAGACTTTTATCTGAATTATGATAAAGATCTGAGCTCCATTGAAAGTACCATAAACTTTACCGGCGGTTATTCCTGGGAACGTCACTATTCCGACGGATCCACCTATCAAACCAATTATAACCGGGCTGATACTCTGGTGGTTGATCAGAATACCAGCTATAAGACTGAACACTACATCGTTTCATTCTTCGGTCGATTAAACTACACCTTTAAGAATAAATACCTGTTAACCGCTACGCTGCGTGACGATGGTACCTCACGTTTCTCAAAAAGTAACCGGTGGGGCCTCTTCCCTTCTATGGCACTGGCCTGGAAGATGAATGAAGAACCATTCCTGCAAAATGTGGATGCCATAAGCCAGTTGAAGCTTCGTCTCGGTTACGGTATTACCGGGCAGCAACGCATTAACCAGGGTGATTATCCATACCTCGGTACCTATACCTATAGTGAGCCTACCGCTGAATACCAGTTTGGGAGCAACTTTATTAAAACCTTGCGTCCCGAAGGGTACAACTCTAACCTGAAATGGGAACAAACAACCACTTATAATGTTGGTTTGGATTACGGCTTCTTTGATGATCGGATTAACGGTTCTATCGAAGCATATTATCGTCAGACCAATGACTTGTTAAACGTAATTCCGGTTTCTGCAGGTACCAATTTCACCAACCGTATCCTGTCAAATGTAGGTACGCTGGAAGTGAAGGGACTTGAATTCAATATTACCGGTCGCCCGATATCTAACAAGAATTCCTTTCTTGAAATCAGCTTCAATGCCACACGTAATCTCAACAAGATTACCAAACTGACAAATGTAAAAAGTCCCGATTATATAGGAGTTGAGACGGGCGGAATTTCCGGCGGTGTTGGTAATACCATTCAAATCAATAGTGTCGGTTACCCGCGAAATTCATTCTATGTATACCAACAGGTATATGACAAAAATGGTAATCCGATCGAAGGGCTGTACGTCGACCGTAACGGGGACGGTATTATCAATAGCAATGACAAGTATCGATACAAAAGCCCAAATCCCGATGTATCCTTCGGACTTTCTGCCCGTGCGAAATACAAAAACTGGGATGCTTCGTTCTCGGCTCGCGCTGATATCGGCAACTATGTTTACAATAACGTGCAATCCAATGCGGCCTATAGTTTTATGTGGAATACCCAAGGCTATCTGACCAACCAGGTAACGGAACTCAGAGGAACGAACTTTAACAATGCGCAGTACCATTCCGATCATTTCGTTCAAAACGCCTCATTCCTGCGAATGGATAACGTGAATCTAGGTTATACGTTTAACGGCTTGTTTGACCAGCTTAAATCATTACGCGTTTCCGCGACCGTACAAAACGTATTTGTTATTACAAAGTACAAGGGATTGGATCCAGAAGTAAACGGGGGCATTGATGGCAACATCTACCCAAGACCCCGCACCTTTGTTCTTGGACTCAGCCTCAACTTTTAAATTGAAATACTTTAAATACGAAGATTATGTTTAAGACGAACAAAATATTACATATAGCATTAGTTGCTATTATGGTATCTTTCATGACTTCATGTGTGAAAGATTTAAATACCACGCCGATAGCCAAAAATGTTAAAACGTCGGCCTCGGTTTACCAGACACCAAATGATTACAAGCAGGTGCTTGCCAAGTTGTACGCCGGGTACGCAACTACCGGTCAGCAGGGACCTGCCGGAGAACCGGATATCCAGGGAATTGACGAAGGCTTTTCAAGCTATATTCGCCAACTTTTTGTTTCCCAGGAAATTCCTACCGATGAAGCTGTTGTAGGCTGGAACGATCCCGGCCTGCCCGACTTCAACTACCAGTCATGGGGTGCTTCCAACGACTTTGTTCTTGGGATGTACAGTCGTATCTACTATGAAATCTCAATGGCCAATGAGTTCATTCGAAATGCCAAAGGGAACAATAATTCACAGGTGCAGGAATATATGGCTGAGGCTCGTTTTCTGCGAGCTCTAAGCTACTGGCATGCCCTGGACTTGTATGGAGGCGGCGTGCCATTTGTAACGGAAAAAGATGGAGTTGGCGCCTATAATCCAAAACCTATCAGCAGCGACTCCTTATTCAACTATATTACCAGCGAATTAAAGGACATCGCTCCTAAGTTGCCGGCGCCGCAGCAGAACGAATACGGTCGTGCCGATCGCGCTGCAGCATGGGCACTGTTAGCCAGAGTCTACCTGAATGCCGAAGTGTATACCGGTACTCCTCATTATGACGACTGTATGACCTATGCTAAGAAAGTTATCGATCAAGGCGGGTATACGCTTGATCCCAATTACGATGACCTCTTCCTGGCCGACAACAATACCGCCCAGGGTATCATTTTTGCCATTAATTTTGATGGACAGCACACGCAAACATACGGCGGTACCAATTACATCATCCACGCTGCCGTAGGTGGCAATATGGATGCCAATAACTTCGGTATCGACGGTGGCTGGGCCGGAAACCGTGTCACTCCCCAATTCGTTGATAAATTCAACGATACAAGTAAAAAGGGAGCTACCACGAGTAACCCGAATAATGACCCTGCAATTTATGTACCCGGCGGCTATCAGGCTGCCAGTGGTTATGGATCCGATTGGACTCCATCGGACGCTCCACCCCTGGTTTCTCAAAATAGTGACAGTGTATATACGGGCTATGTATACTTCGCCAATGCAGGGGACGAATTTAAATTCACGAAAGATCAAACATGGAATACCAACTACGGTGATAATAATGCCGACGGCACTCTCGAGCAGAATGGAGCTAATATTAAAATCGGTCATGCAGGATATTTTAAGATTACAGTAAATCTTAATAGCAATGCCATGACTTATAAAGTTGAACCTGCAGACAGCCGTGATACTTTCTTTACCGACGGTCAAAGCAAAGAGATTAACAACATCTCCGAGTTTACCGATGGGTATGCGGTTGGCAAGTGGAAAAATGTTACCTCTACCGGCCAGCCGGGTTCAAAACCTACCTTTGCGGATACCGATTTCCCCATGTTCCGCTTGGCTGATGTTTACCTGATGTATGCTGAAGCGGCCGTGCGTACCAATACCGACGAAGCAACCGCTTTGAAA
>DATFLI010000434.1:0-2511 GCA_035267805.1 Balneolaceae bacterium
GATGCCACGAATTCAGGTGGAGGCAAAGACATGTGGATGACCGGCATGACCTTACAGTGTAAACAACAGTCTCAATAATATTAATTAATGTAGCAAGGGCCCGTGGTGGTGTGATGACCGCTGCGGGTTTTTTATTTGTCCCCTGTTTACCGGCCGTTACGCAGGTACTAGGTAATGAATCTCTAAAATAATTCATTGACCTATGAAAAAGCTGCTACCCATATTATCTCTTTTTATCATGAGTTCTCTGCTAATTTCCTGTGGCAATGACAACGCCACACCCAAGCCCGAAATTTCCGGTATCCAGCCCGATCATGGCCCTTCTGGAACGACCGTGACGATCTCCGGACAGGGCTTTCAGCCGCATGCATCGGCACACAGCGTTAATTTTGGAGGCGTGGCCGGGGATGTGTTCAGCGTCACCAAAGACCAGATGCAGGTTGGTGTGCCTGATGGCGCAAAATCGGGCGCTGTAGAAGTGTCCGTTGCCGATCAAGTGGTTAGCGGTCCCCATTTTACGGTGGAAGCCAAAGCGCCGGGGATCAGCTCGGTCAATCCTGACAGCGGAGTTGTTGGTACCGAGGTAACCATCAAGGGGATGAACTTTAGCTCGAGTGTCTCTGATATAGATATTGCGTTTAACGGTACGGATGCGCCGGTTAATGGAGCGGCCGAAGATCAGCTGAAAACCGAAGTGCCCCAGGGCGCCACCGACGGACCGATCAAGGTAACGGTCAAACAAAAATCGGCGGAAAGTTCCGATTTTGATGTGATTACCGATGGCACACTGAAGCTGACTACGACCACCAGCGGTTCGGACAAAGATGCCGACGGCTATAGCTTTTCGGTGGACGGTAACAGCACGCAATCGGTGGGCAACAGCGAGACAGTTGTTGTTAGCGATCTGGAAAAAGGCAGCCACGATGTGGAGCTGTCGGGCATGGCCGACAACTGCAGCGTGAGTGGTCAAAACCCGCGTTCGATCAGCATCACGGCCGGTGATACCACCTCGACTACCTTTGATGTGAGCTGCCAGGATGTGGCTAAAAATCAGATTGTTTTTACCAGTGATCGAGGAGGAAATAGTAACATATATCTAATGAATGCTGATGGCTCTAATCCAAAGAAATTAACTGACAACACAGCTGGCCTTGGAGACGGTTATGCCGTTATTTCTCCTGATGGCACACAAATCGCATTTTTTAGTGACGGTAATAGCAAGCAAGGATTATATCTTATGGATGTTGATGGGTCCAATGTAAAAACAATCACTACAGGAAAACTGAGTTATCCCTATATAATTTCTTGGTCCCCGGATGGTCGTAAGATTGCCTATTGCAATAATGCAGATGGAGACTCAGAGTTATACACCATTAATATTGACGGAACTGACAAGCAAAAACTGACGGATAACAGTTCTGCTGATTATGCTCCTACATGGTCTCCTGATGGTAAAAAAATTGCATATATAGATGATAAAGATGGTGACTTTGAGATTTTCATTATGAATGCAGATGGTACAGGAAATACCAAAGTTACTGATAATTCGGATCGGGATGCATATCCCCGGTGGTCGCCCGATGGTTCCAAGTTAACTTATGTGAATGACAGTGAAGGAAATAATGAGATTTATACAATCAATACCGAGGGAACAGGCATACGCCGTGTTACTAATAATTCGGCTAATGATTCTTTTCCTGCTTGGTCGCCTGATGGATCGGAGCTTGTCTTTCAGTCAGATCGAAGTGGTAATGGCGAAGTTTACAAGATCAATGCCGATGGTTCGGGATCGCCAGTTAACCTAACGGCCAATAGTGCAGGAGATGGAATCCCTTTCTGGAGCCCGGTAAAATAACCATGAGCTAACGTTAAATTCCTAAAATCATAGTCCAATGACCCGCAGTGGCTTATAGGCTGCTGCGGGTTTTTTATTTGTAAGTATGATTTTAAGATCCGCAACAAAAATAGTATCAATTCGTGGCCAAGAGGGTTTCCAAAGAATCCACTTTTGCAGTGTTCCCCAATTTCCGTTCCGTATTTATTAAGTGCCTGAGTAAATTTTTTGAATAAGAATCATCCATACCATAAGCATTCTTTTGCCTTCGAAAGGCTTTGGCATAAAGGCGGGCACTTTGTTTAAAATGGTTGGCTTGGTTTTTATTTTCGGCCCAGTGTAAAAGAATATCCATGGGCACAGTATGGCTCGGTTTGTAGTGTTTTTCTGCGATGTCAAAAGCTTCTTGAAAGAGAGAATCGGCTTTATGGAACTGATGCATTTGGCTGTATATACGGGCGCGGTTTTCAAGATAATTGCTTATCCAGGGATGAGTATGAGGCAATGCTTGATATGCGACTGCCAGGGTCGTATCGCTGTATTTTTTTGCTGAATCTATGGATCCTTTTTTGAGCAATATTTTTGAAATGTTCGCTGTAATGGTAGCTACTTTCCAGTGATCAGCTCCATACAGTTTTTTGTCCATGCTCAACGCTCTCTTGTAATAATTAAGAGAT
>DATFLI010000435.1:0-2330 GCA_035267805.1 Balneolaceae bacterium
GCCCATGGACCAAATCGTGCTTCGAGATGATGATAGGCTGATATTTCACCACCTTTTCGATAAAAAGGGACAAAATACTTTACCGCTGTCCATGCCGCCACCGGCAATGACAAACTGAACACAAATGGATTCCAGTTTGCCATATACGATTTCCCGGGATTGGCCAGGAAACTGATACTACTGATATAGGTTCCAATAACCGAAAGTCCCACGACCCAGCCCGGTAGTAATGGCGCTAACTTAACACAATAATTATTATCTTAGAGCCAAAGTAGACCCATAACGAAACGAAGATACTATGAAACTAAACCGATCATTGGCGATAAGCAGTAAAATAGGCGAATTGAAAACGGGTAATCTTATTGGTGTCCTGGAAAAGGAAATTCCTTCCTCGTTTTTACATGAATCGTTCTTACCGGCAGAGGGACGTAACCGTGTTTTCACGCCTCATAATACGTTATTTACCATGGTATTAACGGCTACTCAGCAAGATAAGACATTGAAGAACTCTGTAGATCTTTACTACACGATTCATCAACAGCACAGGCAGAAGGCGATCAAAGAACAATCCCAATCCATGGAACTAGAAAAGCAAGCAGATGCGCAAAAGAAAAAAGGGGCCGGCCGGCCCAAGACCTATTCGGTTCGACTCCCCGGCAGCCTGGGGAAAGACATTTCGCTCAATACCGCCGCTTATAGCAAGGCGCGTGGCCGTGTACCCCTAACCATGACGCAAGAGTTGTTCCGGGCTACTCGCCTTGAAGGAGTTGCAAATGCCTATACCTACTGGCATGGGCACCATGTGTTCATCGGCGATGGAACGTATCTTCAAATGCAAGACACAGAACCTATTAGAAAGGACTTTGAAGTGAAAGAGAATGATGAGGGGTATCCGCAGGGTTTGTTGGAAGCGATTATAGAACGAGGAACAGGACAAGTACATGGGTTCAAATTATCGAATAGACATGTGAGTGAATTAGCTTTGTTTTACGAGATGATTGATGAATTACCTTCAAAGGCTTTGTTATTGTTGGATGATTTGTATAACTGTTATGAGATCCTTTCAAAATGTAAGCGCAAGGGAGTTGAACTGGTCGTTCCTGCGAAAAGAGAAAGAACCTATGAGTTGGTGGAAGTTCTGGGTGGTGGGGATGAAATCATCCGCATTAAACCGCCCAAAAACCGCTCTAAATGGTTGGAAGATAATGAAAAACCCAATCGCTTTTTACTCAGGAGGATACCATGCAAAAGCCCGGATGGTACAGACTATGTGCTTCACACCACCTTGTTGGATAAAACCATAGATAAACATGAAATCCAGGACTTGTATTTGACCCGATGGGATATAGAGATCAGTATTCGCGAAATTAAAACGATTATGGATATTAATATTCTTCGTTCCAAGACCCCGGAAATGGCCCTTAAAGAACTCACCGTCTCGCTGGCCACCTATAACCTGATCAGAAAGCTCATCTATGCAAGCATCAAAGACTTGCCTTTTTCCCCCGAAGAAGATTTCCTTTATGTATTCTATACGCTTAATAAGGATATTCTTGTTGACAAAAAGGGAAGAGTATACAACCGATGGTCAACCGGTCGTAGAAGAACTGCGGCAACTCATACGTAAACAAGTATTGCAAAAACGAAAGCCGAACCGAAAATATAGCAGAAGAACAAAGCAGGGAAAATACAGAAAGTATAAATAATAACGTTAAGTTAGCGCCATTACGGAGGAGAGGGATTTAGGGTGAGGGCGGCCGGGCGTTTCCTCACCCAACACTCGCTTCCACTATGGCAATTTCCTCACCCGTTAAATCATATAATTCGTAAACGAGTTGATCGATTGCTGATTCTAATTGTGAAGTGTCATTTTGAGAATCTTCATAATTCTGGCAAATGCCTGTTAAAAAATTTCTCTCTATTTTTTAAAACATTTAATAAGGTTTTCGACCTATAAAAGATTAATTATGGCAACATGTAAAAGAAATATTATTATAACTTTGTGCGATTTCTTATAGGTGCCCAATACCTTGTTCTTCACTTCGTCCCTCACCCTGAATTGAACTTAAGTTCCATTCGGTCCCTCTCCCCGGGGGAGAGGATTTAGGGTGAGGGCAGCCGGACGTTTTTTCACCCAACACTCGCTTCCACTATGGCAATCTCCTCACCCGTTAAATCATATGATTCGTAAACGAGGTGATCGATTGCTGATTCTAATTTTGATGTGTCTTTTTAGAATCTTCATAATTCTGGCAAATGCCTGTTAAAAAATTTCTCTCTATTTTTTAAAACATTTAATAAGGTTTTCGACCTATAAAAGATTAATTATG
>DATFLI010000436.1:0-11955 GCA_035267805.1 Balneolaceae bacterium
ATCATAGACAATGGCAAAACAATCTCCACCGATACCATTCAGCACCGGCTGCATCAGCCCGAGCACGGCGTTGGCCGCAATTGCGGCATCAACGGCGCTGCCGCCCTTTTTTAGGATCTCTACGGCAGCAAGGGAGGCGAATGGCTGTTCGGTGGCAGCCATACCGTGTTGGGCCAGTACCGGGGAACGAGTTGCCCATGGTGCCCCGGCATAACGATCGCCCCTGCTTATACTGGTATCGATAGTGGCCTGGCTGACCTGGGCCATGACCGGCTGCCAGCAGAAAATGAAAAGCATCAGGATTAATAAAACCCCATTGAAGCTTGTTGTTTTTTCTATCTTATATCCAATTGAATAATTGTCGGATTCACATTTCATAATTGACTCCGTTTAGATTTTCAGAACTTGCTGCTTGCCTCCGATTCTATGTTAGTCCCAAGGTGTTGATTTTTTTCCATATTCAAAAGAGCAAAGAATATGCAGATAATTTTGGAAAAAATGGTCAGGTCTTCAGTACTGAGTATAATACCCTTAACGACGGATCCGATATAACTATCGGTAATGATCGAGATAGACAGTAGCTTTTCCAATACGGTGATGTTTGTATAACCTTTTTTGGGATGATTTGACCCAAACAAATGTATATAGTTGAAGCAACTGTCAGTATAAGTATAAATGAGATCCTGACATAACTCCGGTATTTATTGAATGGGAAAGTAATTAAATTCATACTGCCGATATTTTATCATTATGATTCTATATTGATTAATGTCCCGACAATTGAGGTGAACTTTCTTCGCTAAGCATCCCGGCATCATAGATAACGTTGCCTCCCACAAGCGTAAGTACACTTTTAATGCGCGGCATCTGATTAAGTGAAATTGTAAATGGATTATCTGATAAAACGGCTAAATCCGCCAGCATGCCCGGCGCAATCTTTCCGCGAATATTTTCCTCGCGTTCTGCATAAGCACCGCCTTTGGTATAAGCTAATAAAGCCTGCTCGCGTGTCAACCCTTCCTGTGGATGGGCTGGGTCCCGAACCGCCAGCATAAGGTTGAGCCATGGATTTAGTGGTGGCCCAGTCGATTGATCAGAACCAAGAGCAAGTGGGATTTCAGCATCCAGTGCTGATTCTAGGGGCTGCAGCCATTCCATTCTAGACGCGCCATAACGAGCCAATAATGTCTTTGGTTGAGTAAAATGGAGCGGGTTTTGCGTCAATATGATCCCCAGTTTTTTCCCCTCTTTAAGGAGATCAGGGGCCAGTCCGTCACCATGTTCGATCCTGACAATTCTTTTGGACCGCCATTCCTTTACCGGAGCGATTGATTTCATGAGATGAAATACCACAGAAGCCGTAGAATCACCAACCGTATGCAACGCTACCTGTTCGTTATTGTCGAAAGCGTGCTTGAGAATTCGCCGCAAATCCTCCGGGGAAAAATCCAGTCTTCCTCTCCACCCGGGGCGATCGGCATAGGGCCGGCGCATGAATGCATTTCTGTCGGGTGGGGTACCATCCAGTATCCACTTCATCCCGGCAATTCGGACCTTTGGGGAGTTTGGAACCGGTTGTGGTTTTTCCCATTCTTCAGCCACATCTTTTTTAGGCAGATAACGTTCGTAAATAGAAAACCGAATAGTTGGATGTGAGGCATCCAGTGTTGCAATCAGTCGTGCAATAGGTACATCGGTGCCCATTGTTTGAACGGTTGTCACACCCCACGCTGCCATGTTTTCTGCAAAATGATGATAACCCGAAGCCAGTGTATCAAACGGAAGTTTCGCAAGTATAGCTTTCTCAATATCCCATATTCCATACTCGTAAATACGCCCATTCAATTTTTGGGACCCGTGTACTCTGCCATACCATCCACCGGGCGGATTGTCAGCTTCAGGAGAAATACCAGCAAAACGGAGGGCTGCTGTATTAACAATCATTCCGTGTCCACTGAAGTGCCATAAGAATAGCGGATTATTTGGAACGTAATGATCGAGCCAAGAACGGTTGATTGTTGTGTCATCTAAAATGGAAGAACCAAAATTTCCTTCAATAACTTGACCGGGAGATGCTTTCCTTATTGCAATGAGCAGCGCTTCTTTTAATTCCTTTTTTGTTGGATCCCTGCCGACCTTCTTGTCGAAAATAACAGATACACTGCCATCATCAGGCACGGGATGCACATGCGCATCTGTAAGACCGGGTACGAGTACATGACCTTTGAGATCGATGATTTTTGTGTCGGACCCGGCCAGTTGACGGACCGAATCATCTCTACAAACGGCTTCAATCTTATCGTCTTTAATAGCAACCGCTTGGGCCCAGGGCTTTGTTGTATCTGCTGTAAATATTTTTCCGTCAAGGAGAATGAGGTCGGGCGAACTCGTATTCAAAGTGGGCTGATTCGAGTTTTGAGCAACAGCCGGCTGCCAACAGACAATCATAATGATCACTATCAGAGATAATCTAAGAGTAGTTGTTGGTCTTTTCATTGTGATTCTATTTTGAGTTAGTGATGTTTTTTCTGGCACGCTGGAAAAATTTATATCTCATCATAATGTTTTTTTGCTACTGTTTGCCTCTCACCTTGAATGTGAGCGGCGATAACTTTGAAACGCATGACATATTCAGAGGGTCTGATGGATTTGTCAGAAAAGCATTGAAAAGGTGATCCAGACAGTTGTGCCGTATATCAGGAATGTGGGTTCCATCGGGATAAGTAATGTGCTTGGCATTCGGGAGACCGTTGAGAATCTGTCGAATGAATTGTGGGGGCACAAAAGGATCCAAGTTGCCCGAGTAAACCAGTACGGGAATTTTGCTCTTTACGGGCTCAAGCTCGGCAGATGTAGCATGAGCTGATTCCCAATAATTGCATGCGTCTCCCAGAAAACCAATCGATCGCAGATCGGGATGAGCGGAAGCGAGCTTCTTCCAATTCGACTTGGATTGAGGCGCGTCGTAACACACATCTGAACGAAACATACCGTCGGAGGTGCCTTCTCCGGGACCAGTTAAATCATGCCCCCACGCGGTGAGAATATTCCGGATTGCATCTTTATCCCGCTTGTTAAAGGCAGTGATCACTCCGGGTAGTGAAACAATACCGTGCTCGGAATAAAGCATGTTTTGTACAAGTTGAACGAAATCGCGGGTATTAACAATAAAAGGACTGTGTCCTGCTATCATGGTATCTAAGGGTATGGTTAAAGGCCTATCCTGCAGGGCGTGCACTGTATTTTTAAATGTTCGCTTAAGATTTGGATAGGCGGACATGCATGCTTTTTGGTGTCTGCAAAGTTTGAAAACAAGGTTCAAAGAACGCGCAAAGGATGTTACGTTGTGCTCCAAGGCAACCCCGAACTCATCAAGGGGAGCGGGACTAATCAGGATAGCCGAACGTACTCCCTGCGGGTAGTCACGAATGACTGCCTGGGCAAGCATGCCCCCATAAGAGAGCCCTGTGATATTCCATTTTGTATATCCCAGGGCTTTGCGGAGATCATTGACATCAGCTGCATTCTCTATGACATTATATGCGTTAAGATCAATATCCTTTGATACAAGTTCCGCGTGACATCCGAGTACATAGCCTGATTTCATATGCAGAAATTCCCGGGTAGTCAGATTGAGTGATTCGATATAACGTTCTGTTGAAGCGGCCCATGGACACAGAGTGGGTTTAGAGTACCCCGTTCCCCGCTGGTCAAATATAATGATGTTCCGATTACGGAAGACGTGCGACCAAAGCTGTAAGATTTCAGGAGAAACCGTCCTGAGACCCGGACCTCCTGCCAAAAATAGAACAGGTGTTTGTGATGAATGTGGGGCTGTGTATACCGCTACGGCCAGCCTGATCGTGTGACCGTTGTTCTTCTTTCGATTTTCCGGGACTGTCAGCCAGCCACACTCCAAGCGCTTTGTGTCAAGCCCGGTGGTATCGAAGAGGCAGGGCGCCTTTTCGTAGTGGAAGTCGGGCATTGCAGATGTGTCGTGCGCCACCCGGCTAACTTGTGCCAAAACCATCTTACAGAAAAGAAGTGGAAGTATCAGGATAAGTATTGCTGCTATCCAGTTAGGATTCTTTACAGTCGTTATAATCTGTTTAATTGATTTCATGTGTATCGTTTATTTGTCCGGTATTTTGAATTTCATCGGCGGCATTTTTGCAACGCACGAGATATCCAGCGAGTCCACAGGGTTCTGGAAGAAAGTTTTCATAAGTCCCAGCATACAGTTTACTGTTCGTGAACCGGGATTATGAGTGCCAGTCGGAAACCTGACTTGCTGAATGTTAGAAAAGCTTGTCAAAGTGCTATCGATAATATTGGGCATAAGCGTTGGGTCGAGTGTTCCTGTTTCAGCGAGGATTGGAATATCACTCTTGAGGAGAGCCATTTGAGGCAGATGTGCAGCTCCGGTCTTCCAAACACGGCAGCCATCAGAGTCAAAGCCGATCAGGCTCAAATCGGGCCGGTCGGACGAGTGCTGTTTCCATCGATGCTCTGAAGCTTCAGAGCTGCGACAAAGATCAGAATAGTACGCGCCCCATGAGAATCGAAAGTGAGGATCCAAATTCAAGACAGAACCCCTGACTATATTCTGAATGATTGGATGTACATTTTTTATATCACGTTTACTTACTGTATGGATCAGCCAGGGGATATTTTTTACAAATCCGCCGGATGCAAGTCCGTCATAAACAAGCGTTACAAAATCCTGGGCATTCATGATATATTCATCAGTCCCTGCTAAGGTTGAATCAATCGGAACATGAAGAGGGTGCTTTTTTAGCTGAGCAATAGCCTGGTGAAAATTTTGCCGGAGATTGGGATATGCGGAGGAACAAGCTGAATCTCTTCTGCACAAATAGAAGAGATGATCCAAAGCCCCGGAAAATGCAGGTATAGTGGTTTCTGTAATTCCTGAAAAGTCTATGGGCTCGGGCGGGAGCATCACGACAGAGCGAATCATATCGGGATACTTTCGCATGACAATCTGCGTGACGCGGGAGCCATACCCGGTTCCCAGGATATTCCACTGTTCATATCCCAGCGCCTGACGAAGATCTTCGACGTCCGAAGCCGATTCAAAGAGATTATAGGCACTCAGATCAATATTATTATTCTCAAGGGCATCCCGACAGGCACGCAACGCTCCTTTCTTCATTAAAGCAGCTTCTTTAGGCGATAGATCAAGCGCCTCAACGTAGCCACCCGGCAGACCGGTTTCCCCGCCGTATGTGCTATTAAGCCATGGACATAAGACCGGTTTTGAAAATCCTGAGCCACGCATGTCAAGAACAATCAGATTACGGTCAGGCATAAATTTATGGGTTCCGACCATGGCACCGAGCGGTGCAGAGACCCCCGGCCCGTCTTCCAGAAGGAGTACCGGTGAAGCCGGGTTCCTGTTTTTCTCGGCTTTTAGAATGGTCACGGCTAGCTGTATCGTCTTATCATTGTTTCTTTCCCGATTTTCCGGGACTGTCAGCCAGCCACACTCCAAGCGCTTTGTGTCAAGCCCGGTGGTATCGAAGAGGCAGGGCGCCTTTTCGTAATGGAAGTCGCGATTTATAGATGTGCCGGGTACTGCCGTTTTGCCCTGTGCCAGCGCCGGTTGTCCGCAAAAAAGTGATAGGAGGCTCAACACCGCCGGATAAAGGCAAAGACCCATGACTCCAGTTACCTTTTTAAACATATATCTAATTCAGTCATTTATGATTTTATATTTCATTGTTACTTCCCGTTTTTTTGTTCAATCTGCTTTCCAGTTATTATCAGAGGGATCCGCATCTTCCCAGATGCCACCATCCAGCGAAAGTGAGGTCAGATTCCCATTGGTCTTGATATGTACTGTTGCATGCTTTTGGTTGGACTTCCAAATGGCCGGGGTTTTATGCACGATGCGGGTATTCCCGTTGGCAAAACGGAGCTTGAGATCAACCGGTGCATCCATCCCCCCAACGTTGTTCAGTTCTATGGCATATCCTTTCGTTGTCTTCGATACATCAGATACCGCTAAATCGATATAATTGTGGCTAAAGAACCAGTTCCGCCAGAACCAGTCCAGGTTTTGGCCCGACACGTCGTCGAAGGTGTAGAAGAAATCCCAGGGACTCGGGTGCTTGCTGTTCCAGCGATCCATGTATGCTTGCAGGCATTTTTTAAAAATGGCATCTCCAAGCAGGTCTTTCATGGCCAGGTAGCCGAGAGCCGCCTTGCCATATTCATTGAACGAGAGCCCGGCCCCACTGAATCCAGGACTTGACAGAGCGTCACCCGGCGTAATGATTGGAAGGTTCGCAATCGGTGATGGTTTCAGTCCTGGCATGACGGTAAGACCATGTGCCCAAATATTCACCCTCATCTTCAGGAACAGACTGTCTTCCTTTGATATTCCAAGATCTTTTCGTCCGATCAGGTATTCAAAGGTGGTAGCCCAGCCCTCATCCATAAAACCATAC
This sequence comes from Balneolaceae bacterium, assembly GCA_035267805.1. GTDB lineage: Bacteria > Bacteroidota > Rhodothermia > Balneolales > Balneolaceae > Fodinibius. The sequence goes on from DATFLI010000436.1 coordinate 6,471, forward strand.
CGGGTTTCGTCGATGCCCATATAAAAGGGCATGTAGCTGTGAGAAATTTCATGCTCAGCCTGCGAACGCGAAAGACTGAAATTCTTTAAAGATTCATCGTTGGCCATCATGGGATATTCCATGCCTGAACCGCCCTGAAAAATGGTCATTTTACTGTACGGATAGGGTACCCCGGGCCACCGTTGTGAAAGCCAGTTAAGTGCGTGACGCCCAATATGCACCATCCGGTGGAAATCGGCGGCTGTGTCATTATAGGCCGACTGTACGCTGGCACGACGCTCAGTTGTACTATCGACGATGACACTCGCACCATCCCAGTTGTAGTGGTTGCTGAGCCCAAACGCTACATCCGGGATATTATGAGCCGTAAAATGCCAACTGTTCATACCATTGCCTTTTGTAATCTTGCCGGTGGTCATCTGCTTTTTTGTGGCGATGTGAAGGGGCGTGTCTGAAGTGAACGATGCTCGATATCTCCCCAGGGCTGATGAACTGAGGACATCGGCAGCATTTGTGAGTTTGCCTGTTCCCCATACGACGTAATCTGCCGGAACGCGGACAGTCACGTCATAATCGTTGAAATCGCTGTAGAAATTCTGTGCAAGCGTATAAGGGGTAGTGTCCCAGCCCTGATAATCGTCGTAGACTGCCACCCGGGGATAAAAGTAGGCCAGGTAGTAGGTGCCCGGATCAATGATGCCTTCCTGTGAGGCACCTCTTTGAAGTTTGGCGGGTGCAATCTTATAATGCCAGGAAAAATGGATGCGGATTGAATCGCCCGGCTGCAGGGGGGTAGGAAGACGGATAGGTTGCCATGTGACGAAATAAGGTATTTCCCGCCAGGGTTGGGCTGTTCCGTCAATAGCTAAAGAATCAACATGTATACCAGTGTTCAGGTATGTCTTCGGCATGTGGTTTCCGCCTGGCGTTCCCCGTGTTGCTGTGGGACGATGGACATTCAGAAACAGTTTGACAATGAGCATTGGCAATGGATTGGGACTTTCATTCCGGTAAACAATCTGCTCAGTGCCTCGAATCGTACGATCAGGCGGATTGGCCATGATTGTTATCTTGTATTTGCCGTGATTCTCCCAGTAATTCGGACCCGGCTTGCCGTCAGGGGAACGGGTTCCGGCAGCGTAGGCCTCTTTCACGCCCCGCGGCTCGTACAGTCCCGGCGTTTGGTTATTCTTCGTTCCGGTACTTTGGCCAAAGACAGGTTGCGCTATCAGTACAGAAACCATTGCCCAGATAAATAAGTGAATATACGGGTAGAATTTTTTCATAATGCTAAGATCTTGAATGAAGATGTAGTTGAATAGTGAGTTTAATTTTTGTTTTAAATCAGATATCTCCTCGTTTTGCAGCAGCAGCCAAATATTCGCCTGCTCGAAATGCCAGAGCCTGAATGGTAAGCGTAGGCTGTCCACGCCCGGTACTGACGAAGCTACTTCCGTCGACCAGGAATAGGTTCCGGACGTCATGGGTCCGGTGGTATCGGTCAACTACAGAGCTCGAAGGATCGTCACCCATACGACATGTACCTTGCAGATGAACACTCCCATTGTAGCCGGAATCCGAAAGGACATACTTTTCCACGGCCCCGGCCGCGTCCAGTAACTCAAGTGACCGGTTGGCAAAAAATTTCATTGTTTTGATATCATCGGGATGGAAATCATAGGTAACCCGCATGGCAGGCAGCCCCCAGTCGTCCTTTAATTCCGGATCCAGATCGACGGCGTTGGTCTCCAACGGTAGTGCCGTTGTGTGTCCCTCGAGAACCATAACATGGCGGGCAATATCATGGAGATGACGTCGGAGTTTATTACCTCTGAGTGGCTTTTGATCCTGGGGTGAAGTGGATAGTGCATAAGCGGCAACGCCGGCAGGCCCCTTGCGCGCATCGAGCCCACCGCCACCGTAAAAACCTCGCTTGGGATCACTGTCATAAAAATCCCAGAGCACACGACTTGCTTGAACGCTCTTGTAATCATTCAGTTCATGATCGAAACGCCCATAAGTTTCTGATCCCGCATTCCACATAAGGTATTTTCCGACGAGACCACTCGAATTCGCCAGTCCATCAGGGAATAGATTGGACTTACTCATAAGCAGCAGGCGTGGTGTCTCGCACCCGTTTGCGCATACTACCACAGCTTTCGCATGCTGTAGGATTTCATTCTTTTCCTGATCAAAGTATATAACGCCCTTGGCCCGTCCTTGCTTATCAATTTCGATCTTGCGTACATAGCTGTTCGGACGGATCTCGCAGTGTCCGGTTCGCTCTGCAGCACGTATCACGGTAGCAAGTGAACTGGATTTGGCTCCAAACTCACAACCAAATCCTTCGCACCAGCCACAGTGCATGCAAGCTGGCCGGCCATCATATGGTTGTGACAGGATAGCAAGCGGCTCCGGGAACGGGTGCCAGCCGAGTTTCTTCGCCGCCCGCTCGAAAATCACCCCCGACGACTTCACCGGCAGTGGCGGCAGCGGATACGGTGCTGAACGAGGAGGGTCGAACGGATTGACGCCAGCCTGACCGGATACGCCCAAAATACGCTCAGCACGGGTATAATATGGCTCAAGTTCTTCATAAGAGATTGGCCAGTCAGCAAAACCTGTACCTGAAATTGGGCCCAGCACGCTGCGTTCCTTAAAGTCGATGGGCCGGAAACGCCAGAAGTTCGCAGAAAAGTGAATTGAGCCGCCCCCAACTGCCCGACCATAGGTTGCTGACATCCCGGGCCTAGCCTTCTCCTTCGGGGTTTTACGGAAAGTCTGGGGTTGCGTTCTCTGGTCGTTTGTAAGCCGATGTTCAGCATAAATCTCAATCTGATCGTGGTGGAAGTCCTTTTCCGACAGGTGCGGCCCCTGTTCCAGCACCACAACGTCGAACCCACGCCGCGACAGCTCCCAGGCTACCACGCCTCCCGCGGCACCGGCACCCACAATGACGAAGTCAACCTCTTCCTGCGGTTTATATCGGGTATTCACCTTCTTTTTTTTAGGGATGGATCCTAATGCTGCAGCACCCGTATACTTTGGCGATGGTTTTGGGTAGGGTGAGACATAATGGCGATCATAGTAACCAAAAGGAGGTTGGTTCACGGGAGCGTCATCAAACCCGATTAACTTCCATCCGGCTTTTTTGAAGTTGCCTCCGTACTTGGGATCAGTGAGAGCACCGATGACCGTATGTGTCCAAAGTGCATCAAGTAGCGGCAACTTACCAAGCGCATCGGCCACTTTTTTAAGTTGTGCCGGTGAAAGTGCCGCCGCGGTTGCCGAATTGGGAAACAGCTTTGCTGTCTTTGTCTCTATAACCGACAGACCATCCGTGTAAATCTTTTGCGCATCCTTCATGAATGTAGTCAGTGCCCGGTCTATAAAGTCGGAAACGTGCATATCCTGCGCACCGGGCAGCCCATCGCCCGCCGGAAGGATCATCTCTGTTAGCGCCTCCACAATTCGTAATTGTTCCGGTGAAAAGAACCGGTTGGGATTCCGAATTCCCGCGGGGGCTTTGCCGTGTGCGGCTAGTAGATCTGTTAGGGGGATTCCGGCAAGCAGCGTGGTGACAGCAGCACTGCCCATTCGTTTGAGAAATTCACGACGGGATAAATACGATGACGACTGTTTGCTTGAGTCATCACTTTTTTTATTCTTCATTTTTTGATCGTTGTTAATGATTATGAAATGTCATGTTATCCTGATTTTGATTTTCTGGCTTATCCTGCCAGCCACCGCGAAATATCCAGCCACCAGGACCATGAAAGAGACCATTGAGCGGTTAGCAACTGAAAGAGAAAAAACAAGAATGAGAACCAGTAGGCGAAGTACAATTTGTTCTTGCGCCAGTCATTGTAGAGGAGAATCAAAATTACGACTTCGATGAAGATCACCGCGATAAATTCTCCCCGCCAGGCGCTGAGATGACCGGGAAACATATAGAAGAAAGGGATCCGTCCCAGAGCCGGAGGAATAACCACAAAAGCAGTGGAAACCATAAAGCGCTGGTGCCTGCGAAAATCGCGGCGATTGGCAATTGCAAGTGCGTAAAATAAGATGAAATAAAAAAGTAAGCCGATATCAATATAAGCCAGGGCAATCCGTCCATCACCAAGCTTTAGTGGATTGGAGCCCCTTCCCAATGCGAGATGTACCATTTCGAGGGCTGTGACCACCAATGCCGGAGCAACTACAAACGATAACTTACCGAGCCTGCGATGCCATTGCACGTTATCATGACTAATCAGCCAGGTCTGTGTGACAACCAGAACCATCCAAAGCATAGCAAAAAATGCATGAGTATGATGAATCAGATCAGTCTTCCCAAGGCGGGAGAAGTAGTCCGGGAAGAATCCGATGAAAATGAATACAAAGATTAATGCGATATAAATATAGGCATGCCGGTACATCGAATCCTTCTTAATTTTAGTTTTTGCTGGCGCTAATTCTTTTATTTCCATGATTATATCCACGTGTTTTAGACCTGATAATCAGCAAGCTTTCGGACTGTCAGGTTATGAATTTATTTCATTCCTTATCTTTTTGCTGAAACGCTGGCACGCCGCACTGCCATAAGGCAAAGCTGATTTCATCCGCCATTGCGGTTTCTTGCTGTTCCTTAGTGGAACCATACCCATGGCCCCCTTTGTAATCTACCCGCAGTAGAACCGGCTTTCCGCTGGCGCTGGCGGCTTGCAGCCGCGCCGCCATCTTTCCCGCCTGCCAGGGCGCGACGCGCGGGTCGTTCCATCCGGTCGTGAGCAGCACAGCAGGATCGAGACTTTGGAAATTGTAACTTTATTTCCGGTTGATTGGGCATAGGCAGGTTGTTGTGAAAAACCCGAAAAAATCAGCATGAATATTATAGTAACCGCCAGAAACAGTAATCTGTTTTTCATCATTAGATAGGAAATCTCCTATTCTAATTGTTTTTGGGTGAATTATTGTGTGATTGATTGTTCATTGGTGATATCCTTTGTGTCTCACCCCCAAAATTTTTTGGAAATCTTGCGGGCTTTTCTCCAGTTTCCATTTATTGCCTTCCCTCACTTTACAGCGCTTTAAAATGTAGATATGACGGCTTGTTTGACTCATTGTAAAAAGGTTTGACAGGTTTCGATTCATTGCTTCGTCATCGTAAATGTTGTCGTATTGCCGTTATCCAGATTGTGATCAACGACCTTTGCTGTCTTGCCATTAGGTGCGATGGTGTACACTGCTACATTGCCGACTTTGTTTTTTACCCAATAAGTTTCACGTAGCTTGTGTGTCCCTAGCAAAACCACAGACATTTTTTCACCGCCAGCTGTATTTGTCTCCGCCCCATTTAGCTTCGCATGGTAGGCGCCACCCATTGAATCATAGTAGTCGATAGTGCCGCCGCTGATCTTGTAAGTCATGGTCCACGAGGAGGAACCGGCAGCTCTCTGCATACGCCATGTGCCCGAAATAGCATGCGACCCCGCCGGTCCTG
>DATFLI010000437.1:0-5999 GCA_035267805.1 Balneolaceae bacterium
TGGTACACCATCACCAATAGTCCGGGCAAACTTTGGATTCTTGGCGGTATGCTTGTACTTGTCTTCCTCATCGAATTTGTCTATCGCGAATACCGCGGCAAACCAATGGTCTTTCCAAAAGGAGAATCCCAAGATCAAAACTCTTAGTTTCTCTTTTCGGGATAAAAAATCATTGTCCTCAGCGTGATAACACCATCCAAATAGGCATTGTCCCAATAATATATTAATCTGAAATGAGATAAATTATGGTTTTCTGTGGTTCGTTTAACTACAGACACTCAACCGATAAGGGGAACTAACATTATCAACTATGGCACATGACTCGTACATACTGGCACTGGACCAGGGGACGACCAGCTCGCGCGCCATCTTATTCGATCGAAATGGCAATATCATATCGATGGCACAAAAAGAATTTGAGCAAATTTTTCCCAAGCCCGGTTGGGTAGAACACGATCCCAACGAGATATGGTCATCGCAAACCAGCGTCGCAGCAGAAGCGGTAACCAAGGCTGGAATCAATCCCAAAAATATTGCCGGCATCGGCATCACCAACCAGCGCGAAACCACTATTATCTGGAATCGGAAAACCGGGCAGCCTGTCTATAATGCGATTGTCTGGCAAGACCGGCGAACGGCTTCACTTACCGACAAACTCAAAGAAGAAGGCAAAAGTGAGCTTTTTCATTCGAAAACGGGTTTGGTGCTGGATCCCTACTTTTCCGGTACGAAAATTAAATGGATTCTTGACAATGTAGAGGGTGCCCGTCAAAAGGCCGAGCACGGTGATCTTCTTTTCGGCACGGTGGATTCATGGCTGATCTGGAAAATGACCGGCGGCAACATTCACGTAACCGACGTCACAAATGCAAGCCGTACGCTGCTATATAATATTCACGAGCTTAAATGGGATCAGGAGCTGATGGATTTACTCGATATTCCACCCGCCATGCTCCCGGAGGTTCGATCCTGCAGTGAAGTTTATGGAAATACGGCCGGACAAATTTTTGCCCCGAGGATTCCCATCGCCGGGATTGCCGGCGATCAGCAAGCGGCTCTCTTCGGACAAATTTGCACCCAAAAAGGGATGGCCAAAAACACCTATGGCACCGGCTGCTTTATGCTGATGAATACCGGTACAACGCCTATCACCTCGGATAATAAACTTTTGACAACCATTGCCTGGAAATTGGGCGACACCGTTGAATATGCCCTTGAGGGAAGTGTCTTTATCGGCGGTGCGGTAGTTCAGTGGCTTCGTGACGGACTTAAAGTTATCAACAGCTCAGATGAAATTGAAGAGCTTGCCGCCCGTGTGGATCACAGCGACGGCGTCTATCTTGTTCCTGCCTTCTCCGGACTTGGCGCTCCCCACTGGGATCCACATGCCCGTGGAACCATTACCGGACTCACACGGGGAACCACAGCTGCCCATTTGGCCCGAGCTGCCCTCGAAGGTATCGCTTTCCAGTCTGTGGACCTGCTCAAAGCGATGGAAATGGATTCCGGCATCCGGCTCAGGGAACTGCGGGTGGATGGAGGCGCTTCCGTCAATAAACTGTTAATGCAATTCCAGGCTGATATTTTAGAGGTCCCCGTGGTACGCCCTTCAATTACCGAAACAACAGCACTGGGCGCCGCGTACCTGGCGGGATTGGCAGTAGGATTTTGGGACAATCTAGAAGAGATTGCCGACCAGTGGAAAATATCCCAAACTTATGAACCAACACTGGCTAAAGACCAGATCGAAAACCTGAAGACCGGATGGAAGCGGGCCGTAGAACGGGCCAAGGGTTGGGAAAATGCCTGATTTAATTTTCAATTTTTTTAAAAAATACGATTTATGGATAGGGATCAACAGCTGAAACAGGTAAAAGACGAGCCCGAAATCTGGGATTTCATCATTATTGGCGGCGGGGCAACCGGCTTGGGTACAGCCGTGGAAGCAGCCTCCCGCGGCTATAAAACGCTGTTGCTCGAGCAGCATGATTTCGCCAAAGGTACCTCCAGCCGCAGTACCAAGCTCGTGCATGGCGGTGTACGTTATTTGCGGCAAGGCAATGTATCGCTGGTACTCGAGGCACTGCGTGAAAGAGGCCTGTTACGTCAAAATGCTCCGCATCTCGTCAAAAACCAGTCGTTCATTGTCCCAAACTACGATTGGTGGGAAGGGCCTTTTTACGGCATCGGTCTCAAAATTTATGATAAGCTGGCCGGAGATCTGGGACTCGGCCCCTCCAAGCGGCTTTCACGTGAAGAAACACTCGAATATATTCCCACCCTGGAATCCGAGGGATTAGACGGCGGAGTTATTTATCACGATGCCCAATTTGACGATTCCCGACTGGCTATTAACCTTTTGCAAACGCTGTATGATCACAATGGAATCGGTATCAATTACACCAAAGTCACCGGCTTGCTCAAAGCTAATAAACTGGTATCGGGCGTAAGTGTGCGGGATCAATTTACCGGTGATGAATTTGAGATACAGGGACGCGTGATCGTCAATGCGACCGGCGTTTTTACCGATAATATTCGCAGGATGGATAATCCCGATATCGACTCCATCATCCAACCCAGTCAAGGCGTGCATATTGTGCTGGACAAATCATTCCAGCCCGGTGAAAGTGCTATTATGGTTCCCAAAACCGATGATGGACGTATCCTTTTTGCCGTTCCCTGGCACGATCGTATTATTGTCGGCACCACCGACACTCCGGTGCATACACCTTCCCTTGAGCCCCGAGCCAGGGACGAGGAGATAGACTTTTTGCTGACGCATGCCGCGCGGTATCTCACCAAAGACCCCACCCCTTCGGATGTGCTAAGTGTATTTGCCGGACTGCGTCCCCTGGTATCTCACGGTAATGGCAAAAAAACTTCTTCCATCTCCCGGGATCACTCCCTGATTATCGATCCGTCGGGCCTGGTAACCATCACCGGAGGAAAATGGACCACCTACCGTAAGATGGCCGAAGATACGGTGGATGAAGCGGCTGTAGTAGCCGGGCTTGACGAGCGCGATTCGGTCACCGAAAATCTGCGACTGCATGGCTGGCTTAAAAACTCCGAGGCCGCCGATCCCTACGAGCTGTATGGCTCTGATGCCCTATCCCTCAAAAAAATCGCTGAAGAACATGACGGCTGGGGAACACCCTTACATTCTAACTTGCCTTATGGATCTGCAGAAGTAGTTTGGGCAGCCCGCAATGAGATGGCACAGACGGTGGAAGACGTGCTTGCGCGCCGAACCCGTTCCCTTTTGCTGGATGCCCGTGCCAGTATTGAAATGGCCGAACCCGTCGCTAATTTGTTAGCGGATGAACTCGGCAAAGATGACGAGTGGAAACAACAACAAATCAGGGATTACACCAAGCTTGCCAAGGGATACTTACTGACAGAATAGACCGCCAGAGGAATTAATTTTATCTCGGTTTCATTACTTATACCTCGTTACGTAGAATTGACCAATCTTCCTTTTTTCCCGTTAAACATTGCAATAAGCCAATGATTTCATATTTTCGGGTTCATTAAAATTTAGCTTAGGCAATTCAATGGCAGATACGACTTCAAAACAGGGTGATATAACCGAAGGGGCAAAACGCAAAGCCGATGTCAAACAAAGGCGACAACCCGATAACATTTCTAACCACCGGGTTGGAAAATGCTCTGTAGTATTTCGATCAGCAAATGATATTGAGCTTCGCGTTCGGATCCACAGTCCCGAAATCATTCAACTGCAATATACCCTGGACTCTGACCTGAAATCTGACTTCTCCTATGCTATCGATCCGAACTTTGAACCGGCATCACCATCCTTTGAGGTCAATGAAAAAGACAGGCATTTTGACATCTCCACGGCTTCGGTGATTTGCCGGGTCAGTAAAAAGAAGATGAAAATTCAATTTTTGGATAACGAGGGCAACGTTCTTGACCAAGATGCCAAAGGCTATGAGCGATACGACAGCCTGATGAAGGGCACAACCAAAATCCGAATAACCAAGAAGGCCCCGGATCATACGGCCTATTTCGGACTGGGAGATAAAGCAAGCAACCAGAACCTGCGGGGGCAAAGCTGCCAGAACTGGAACACCGATTGTTATGCTTATGAACGGGATGATGACCCATTGTACCGGAGCATTCCTTTTTATGCAGCCCTTTATGAAAACCGCGCTTACGGCATTTTTGTAGATAACAGCTACCGGAGCCATTTTGATTTTGACTCCAAAGGAAAAAATATCAGCAGTTTTGCAGTTGATGGCGGCATCATGAACTACTATTTCATCTACGGCCCGGATCTGACTACCGTCACCGAACGATACACAAAGCTGACCGGCACCCCCGAGTTGCCTCCCCTGTGGGCACTGGGTTATCATCAATGCCGGTGGAGCTATTTCCCGGAATCGCGTGTCATGGAAATAGCCCGGTCTTTTCGGGATAAGGAAATTCCCTGCGATGCTATCTATCTCGATATCGATTATCTCGACGAATTCAGGAGTTTTACGTGGGACAGTGATCGGTTTCCCGATCCTAAAAAGATGATTAAAAAACTAAAAAATCAGGGTTTTAAAACGGTGGTGATGATCGACCCGGGCATCAAAGTGGATCCCCAATACTTTGTTTACAAACAGGGTTTGGAAAATGATTTTTTCTGCAAGAGAGCCGACGGCGACCTAATGACGGGACCTGTGTGGCCGTCCCAATGTGCTTTCCCCGATTTCACAAATCCCGATGTGAGAGATTGGTGGGCGAATTTATATGAAGATCTGATGTCGAATAAAAAAGTAGCCGGTATATGGAATGATATGAACGAGCCGGCCATGTTTGAGGTCAAACACAAGACCCTCCCGGATGATGTTCGCCACGATTACGACGGGCACCGCTGCAGTCATAAAAAGGCACATAATATCTATGGCATGCAGATGGTTCGGGCCTCTCAAAAGGGCATCAAAAAATATAATGAAGGCAATCGTCCTTTCTTGCTGACACGCGCCAATTTTTCCGGTGGACAGCGTTATGCTGCCCTTTGGACCGGCGACAATATCTCGAACTGGGATCACTTAAAACTAGCTAACCAGCAGTGCCAGCGACTTAGTATCTCGGGTTACTCCTTTGTCGGAACAGACATTGGCGGTTTTGTAAAACAACCGAGTGCTCAACTCTTCACCCGGTGGCTGCAGCTAAGTGTCTTTCACCCGCTGTTTCGCAATCATACGATGGGCTACAACACCGATGGTGCTTCTGCTGTGGATGAAGAATATGTTGAACAAAAGAAGAAAAAGACGACCGCCAATCAAGAGCCCTGGACGTTCGGAAAGAAATACACCGACATCAATCGATCTGTTATTGAACTACGCTACCGGCTGCTACATTATCTTTACACCGCATTCTGGAAATATACCCGCGAAGGTACTCCCATTCTGCGACCGCTGCGTTATTTTGATCAGGCAGACAAAACAATTGCAAATCATGATGATCAATTTCTGTTCGGTGAAAAGATCCTGGTATCTCCGGTTGTTAAAAAGAACAAGCAAAGCGTAAAAACCTATTTCCCGAAGGGCCGATGGTACGATTACCGCACCAATGAATGCTATGAAGGACAAAGCACTCACGAAATTGATGCCCCGATAGCCGACATTCCATTCTTCATCAAAGAGGGCACTGTGCTGCCGCTGCGCGAAGTTATGCAACACAGCCGCGAGCGGGATCCCGACTTTATGGAATTAAATATTTACTATGGCGAACAAGAATCCGAAAGCCTTTTATATGAGGATGCTGAAGAAGGTTATGAGTATCAAAAGGGGGCTTACCGGCTGACTACCTTCCGAATGAAACCGAGTCCGGACAAGAAAAAAATTATCATTAAAAAAAGTCAGCAAGGGGACTGGTCGCCCGCTTACGCTAAAATTAAGATTAACGTCATCGGACTGCCCTTCGAATGCTCCTCCGTCAGCCTGGACGGTAAAGATGTCGCATTCAACACCGAGAAAAATGATTTG
>DATFLI010000438.1:0-4983 GCA_035267805.1 Balneolaceae bacterium
TTGGTTTCTTCTTTTACTTTTCGTGCCACCGAGATGGGGTGTTTGATGTGCTGCAGAAAGGCCACAGAACCGGCATGATTTTTATGATCCATAATACAGGCATCCAGCGTCACAAATCCATCGCGATCGGGCCGCCCTCCATATCCTACGGTCTCTACATTGGGATCGGCCTCAATTTTCCGCACGCCCGCTTCTACGGCATCCAGTGCTGCTCCGCCCTGCGACAAAATTTCCCATGCCGCTTTATTAGCAGGCACGCCCCACTTCCATGTAGAAATAACACGCGGCATTGCAGGTTTTGTGCGGGATGTCTTGAGCCCAAACTTTTGCAGCGGCAAATAACCGCCGCCAACGGCCACCATTTTGAGAAACGATTTTCGACTAAGCATAAATAATATGTTTTGACTTACAATTAAATTAGATAAGCGCAGCTATCTTTTTCCAAAGCTTATTTCTACAGTGCTAATTCTCTTGATACCTTAATAATTAAAAAAAGTAATAACAAGTTTTTGAGTTTGGTTCGATATTATCTCAAACTCATCCTATCGTCTGGCATAATTCCACCAATACGCCGCAATTGTCTTTGGGATGAATGAAGGCAACCAGCTTGTTATCGGCCCCGCAACTCGGTTCATCGCTTAGAACGGTAAATCCCTCATCACGCAACCGGTCCAGCTCGGCATGGATATCCTCCACCTCGAAAGCAACGTGATGCATGCCTTCTCCCCTTTTTTCCAAATATTTGGCAATTACTGAATCCGGACTTGTAGCTCCAAGCAGTTCCACTTTTGATTCTCCCGTTTGAAAAAATGCCGTTTCCACTTTTTGATTCTCTACCGTTTCTCGCTTATAGCATTTGCCGTTGAGCAATTTTTCGTAGGCCTCGATGCCTGTTTCCAGATCTTTAACCGCTATCCCAATATGATCGATATGCATATTCAGACAATTATCAATTATATAATTTCCAATTAAAGTAAAATTTACGGACAGGATTAATATAAAAAATCCGCCCGTAACCTTTCAGCTATCGGGCGGATCTTCCTAAGTCTGTTGTTATATAAATCAGGCTTAAGACAAACTAACATATTGCAAAGCATCTACCCCCTTGAGTTCCAGGATAGGCTGCAGTTCATTTTCATTCATCTTCTTATCCACCGAAACGGCAGTAATGGCATTAGAACCTTTTTGAGTACGTCCCAAGCTGAGCGAAGCAATATTGATATCCTGCTTAGCCAAAGCACCGCTTACGCCGGCCAACATCCCGGGCTTGTCCTCATTTTTGTACATTATGATATCGCCTTCGAGACGCAGTTCGATACCAAAACCGTCGATTTCAACAACACGATAATCACCGTCACCAAAAACGCTGGCAGACAATTTCTGATATTCCGCACCTTTTCCGAGCTTCACGGTAATCAGATCATGGTACGTTTTTGTCTCACTAACGGTTGTCTCTTTAATCTTGAGACCTCGCTCATCGGCATGATGCCGTGCGTTGATCAAATTGACAGCTTCACTCATCTGATGACTCAGAATGCCCTTCAGAAGAGAGTCTGTCAACACATCCGCAAATTTCACGCAGGCCCCGCTATATTCGAACGAAAATTCATTGGAATTCTTGGGTGCCAGCTGTATAGCCACGCTTCCAAGTTTTTCGGCCAGTTCAAGATACGGTTGTACTTCTTTATTAGTAGTAAGCGCAATTGACTTACCGTTCAGGCTGCCTTTAAAACTTTTCTTCTCCAAAGCGTCAGCCATCTGATGTGCAACCTGTTCGGCTACTTTTTCCTGGGCCTCTTCAGTAGATGCTCCCAAGTGCGGAGAACAGATTATATTAGGATGCTGAAGGATTTCATATAATTCTTCGGTCGGTGGCTCGCTGGAGTAACTGTCCAATGCCACGCCGGATACATATCCTTCATCAATCAGTTTGGGTAGATCCTCTTCTTTATAAATACCGCCGCGAGCACAGTTGATCAAAAATACACCCTTTTTAAGTTTATCCGCATTTTCCAATGAGACCATATCCTTGGTCTTTTCTGTTAGCGGCGTATGGACGGTAAGAAAATCGGCACCACCCAGCAGGTCATCCAGTTCCATGAGTTCAACCCCCAGGCTTTCGGCTTTCTCTACTGAAGCAAATGGATCATAAGCTTTCACCGTCATACCAAATTGCTGCATGCGTTTCGCAACTTCGGATCCGATTTTACCCAATCCAATGATGCCTAGCGTCTTACTGTGAACTTCGGTACCCATATATTTTTTGCGGTCCCAACCTCCGCCTTTCACTTTTGCTACGGCTTGTGGGATATTGCGGGCAAGTGCTAAAATCATTCCACAGGTATGCTCGGCCGTTGAAATTGTGTTCCCGTCCGGAGTATTCATAACCAGCACTCCGCGTGCGGTAGCTTCCGGGATGTCAATATTATCAACGCCAACTCCGGCTCGGCCAACGACTTTTAGATTTTCTGCCGCTTCCAGCACATCGGGGGTCACTTTTGTAGCACTGCGAACGACAATGCCGTCATATTTTTTAATTTCTTTGTATAGCTCTTCACCACTTAAGTTGTGATTCCGCACGACTTCGATGCCGCGCTCCTCAAATACTTTTTCGCAAATCTCATCAACATTATCGAGTAATAGGACTTTGAAAGACATAAGGTTTTGTTTGGGTTGTTAGGTTTGATATTCTGCGAATTCTGTGATCAGCTCTTTTACCTCATCAATGCCGATTTTATCTTCGGCCGAACTGATTACGATGGGTACTTCAATATTCATTTCATCCAAAATACGTTTTACCCGCGCTTTGGATTGCTGGCGTTTATTATGTGATATTTTATCACCTTTCGTAAGCACGACAATAAATGGCATTTGGTTTGACCCGAGCCAATAAAAGAATTCTTCATCCAACTTACTGGGCTCATGTCGGATATCCACCAAGTGCAAGACCAGCCGAAGTGTAGATCGCTGTAGCAGGTAATTACGGATGTCTCGCCCCCAGCGTTCCCGTTCTTTTTTGGATACCTGTGCATACCCGAATCCGGGTAAATCCACCAGAAAGGTTTTATCATCCACCAGGTAATAATTCATTTCCTGGGTTTTGCCCGGCACATTACTGGTGCGGGCTAATCCTTTATGATTAACCAAAGAATTAATAAGAGTCGATTTGCCTACATTGGAGCGACCGGCAAAGCAAATTTCGGGAAAATGCGGCGCCGGACAAACATCCAGGGCTGGAGCACTTGTGACGAAGTTCGCCTTTTTAAATTCCATTATATAATTTCGTTTTCTTCTTTCTCGATGCCAAAGTTTACAGGCACGGGGTATTTCTCAGTAAAGCAAGCCGTGCAATATCCGTTAGGCGAAACGTTGGCTTCTTTTACAGCATTCACCAAACCGTCCGGCGATAAATATCGCAGGCTGTCAACCCCGATTTCTTTTGCCATCTTGTTAATATCGCGATCAAAACGATTGGCCATTAACTCCTTAGGCGTCGGAAAATCCATCCCGTAATAACAGGGACTGATGATTGGTGGAGAGCTTACCAGGAAATGAATTTCAGCTGGATTGGCTTGGCGGATCATATCCACTAAGTAGCGCGAAGTCGTTCCCCGTACTATAGAATCATCCACAATGATCACCGATCTACCTTCAATTACACCCTTTACTGTATTAAATTTTGTTCGGACTTTCTGATCCCGCGATTTTTGTCCCGGGGATATAAACGTACGTCCCACATAATGATTGCGAATCAATCCGATTTCGAATTTACACTCATAGCCCAGCTTCTGATTTTCATGCACATATCCCAGTGCTGCCGTATTACTGGAATCGGGAACAGAAATTACAATAGGCTTGGTATCGGTATCTTGATGCAGTAAAATCTCGTTTATGGGGTGTTCCTTTGCCAAATACTTGCCAAGGTTTCGTCTTACCTTGTCGACATTTTCTCCAAAGATCTTGCTGTCCGGACGCGAAAAATAAACATACTCAAAAATGCATTGACTGGTGTCTGTTCCGTACTCCGGCTCAAGGTGATAAGATTCCGGTTCCAAATCGGTGTCACCATCCTGTTCAATAACCAGAACTTCTCCAGGTTCAACGTCGCGAATATACTCGGCATCAATAATGTCGAATGCACAGGTCTCACTTGCCACGCAATATGAGCCGCTAACTTTACCGAGCGCCAGCGGACGAAAACCATTGGGATCACGCACAGCAATCAACTTATCATCGGTGAGCATCACTAAACTGTATGCCCCTTCGATTTGCCTTAGTGCTTCAAGTACCTGCTCGATCTGCTTCTCTTTACGACTGTGCGAAATCAGATGAAGGATGAGCTCGGTATCCGACGTACTCTGAAACAGCACCCCCTGCTCTCGGAAATGATCGCGCAATTGCTTGGCATTGGCCAAATTTCCATTATGCCCGATCGCAATATTTCCCTTGCGATAATGTACACGAAAAGGTTGAATATTTGCGGGATTTTTGGAAGCCCCGGTCGTAGAATACCGGTTGTGCCCGATGGCCGCATTTCCTTTAAGCTCTTCACTGAATATTTTCTGATCATCAAAGACATTCAGTACCAATCCAAAATCGCGATGAGCCGGCATCACCCAGCGATTTTTTTCTTTATCGAAATAAGAAGTTACGATGCCTGCTGATTCCTGTCCCCGGTGTTGAAGTGCATGCAAACCATAATAGGTAAGGAGCGCGGCATCAGGGTGATTTTGAATTCCAAAAATGCCGCAATGATCTCGTGGCTTGTCAATCATGAATTAAAAACGGTATTGAAATTTTCAGTAAGCGCAAAGTTAAGAAAATCAAAAAGTAATTAATAGGAAATTTAACGTCTAATCTGAGTAAAACGTATAAGTGAATTATTCAACGAATAATTAAGATCTTATTACAGCTCCATTATCAATATCGGAATCCCTTTAAATAAAAGATTTCTCATTCCGCTGCGCTGCATTTGAAATGGCG
>DATFLI010000439.1:0-3261 GCA_035267805.1 Balneolaceae bacterium
GGCTCGTCCTTTAGCTTTGGTCTCTACATAACGCCCCGTCAGGTGAAAGGCCATAATCATACCGGCAACACCGGCAAAACTGTGAAAAGCCGGACCAATACCAAACTGGTGAAAAAGCGATACAAATCCGGTTGCCAGAGAAGCGAGCGTTCCCATGGCTATCAACACATCCATGTTTGGGGCCAAATGACTTCCCGATTTCCAGGCACTTCTCATTGTTTCCCAACCCGGATAAAACAGGGCAATCGATGACAATGCAATCATCCCAATATCATAACCGGTTTTACCAAGAAAAGTATATCCGAAAATCATATCGGGAATCATCCACAGAATAATGGGGATTGTTACCGCCCACGACCACCACATCTTATTATAGGCTTTATCAATCTTCTGCTGATCCTTTTCCATTTCGGCGTCTCCACGGCTTCGGATTTCCTCGGATTCCTCTCGCACCACCTCATAGCCTACATTTTCGATGGCAGTCACAAAATCACTAAATCGTACTTTGCTCGGATCAAAAACTACTTGTGCGGTCTCGGTTGCCAGATTCACTGAGGCTTCATTGACCCCTTCCAAAGCTTTTAATGAGCTTTCTACAGAAGAAACACAACTCGCACAGTGCATCCCTTCGACCCTGATCGTGCGAGTCTCTGTATTTTCACGAAGCTCATATCCCTGGCTTTCAACCGCCTCTTTAAAATCTCGATCACTCACGACATCAGGATTATATTCCACCGAAGCCGATTCGGTAGCAAGATTTACGGATGCATCGTACACGCCGTCCAGCCTCTTGAGAGCATTTTCTACCGAAGCCACACAACTGGCACAATGCATACCCTCGATCTGCAACCTTTTCTTTTTTCTATTTTCACGGATACTGTATCCGACATTTTCAACCGCCTTTTTAAAATCGTCGTATTTTAATTTATCAGAATTAAAATCTACGGATGCCGACTCGGTGGTCAAATTTACGTTCGCCTCATTAACACCGTTCAGTTCCTCTAATGATTTCTCTACGGAAGAAACACAGCTGGCACAATGCATGCCTTCAATTTCAAGAGTCTTTCTCATGGCAAATAAGTTTTGTTCTTAATTCACTACAATAATAAGACTCGATACAGAACCGGCCGTTATAATTCCTTAAATAAGATGTGTAAAATTTTTGGGTGCTATTGGATCGTATCCAACGACTGGCGACTGCCGGAATTCATGTGCTTTCGAAATGAGCTGACCGTTTCTCCCGTCACTTTTTTAAATTGATTGGATAAATATTGAACGCTGCTATAATTAAGTTTCCAGGCAATCTCACTAAGCGTCATCTCTTCGTATGTCAGTAATTCTTTAACACGCTCAATTTTTAAAAGAATGAGATAATTTTCTATAGTCGATTCTTCGGCGCCGGAAAACCGATTACTCAGATAACTATAATTATGGTGCAACTTTTCCGACAGGTATTCCGAAAGTTTGGGAGGTTGATCTCCCGACTCAAGAAGCCTCACATATTCAATGAGCTGGCCTTTTATTTGCTCAATAAGTGCTTCTTTTTGCTCCCGGATGAGCTCAAACCCCTTCCCCCGGAGCTTTTTTGCTACTTTTGAAAGGTCTTCTTCATCAGGGTTTTCAGCAATACTTGCCTCTCCAAGACTTACAGATTCGACACGAAAACCCAGATCTTCCAAAACATCCCGTACCGACATGATACATCGGTCACAAACCATATTTTTGATCTTCAGCGTTGCCATAGTTAATCAAAACGCCCTTATCATAGATTTCGTTTGGCGAATAAACTTAATTTAAGCAGACTCCAAATCTGTAACTCTTTTTATTCTACCGTTACACTTTTAGCCAGATTTCGGGGCTGATCCACATTGCAACCACGATTAACTGCAATATAGTAGGAAAGCAGCTGCAATGGGATGGAAGTGAGCAGTGGAGACAGACAATCTTCGGTCTCGGGAATGGCACAAGCAAATTCAGAAAGATCGATTACCTCTTTATTTTGCTCTCCCGTTATAGAAATGATCCGTCCTTTCCTTGCTTTCACTTCCTCAATATTGCTGATCATCTTATCATTCGTATGATCCGTAGCGGCAATAACCACTACCGGCATCATTTCGTCAATCAGCGCAATGGGACCGTGCTTCATCTCTGCGGCCGGATACCCTTCGGCATGGATATAAGAAATCTCTTTTAGTTTCAATGCTCCTTCCAAAGCCACCGGGAAATTGTAGGTTCTTCCCAGGTACAGAAAGTTTGGCGCGTACGTAAACAACTTCGCCATTTCCTTAATATCTTCACTTTTATCCAAAATCCGCTCGACTTTTTTGGGGATATTATTCAGCTCCTCAATCAGTCGGTTGGCATATTCCGGCTCTATAGTGTTTCGCTTTTGACCAAGCAGTATCGCCATCATTGCCAGAACGGAAACCTGGGTAGTAAATGCTTTGGTGGATGCTACACCAATTTCGGGCCCCGCGTGAGTATAAACCCCGGCATCGGTGTCACGAGCAATAGTCGATCCCACCACATTACAAACGCCGAGCGTGAGGGCACCCCGTTCTTTAGCTGTTCGCAGGGCCGCCAGTGTGTCAGCCGTTTCGCCACTTTGGGAGATAACCAGCATCACATCTTCTTCGTTAATAAGCGCCTCACGATAACGGAATTCCGAAGCGTATTCGACCTCTACCGATAGTTTGGCAAGGTGTTCGAACAGATATTCGCCAACTAGTCCCGCATGCCAGCTGGTACCACAGGCTGCAATAATCAGCCGCTTGGCGTTAACAAGCTTATCAACCACATCCGCAATACCCCCGAGCTGCACGGTGTGATTTTCTACATCCAGCCGGCCACGAAGACAATCGGCAATGGCCCGCGGCTGTTCGAAAATCTCTTTAAGCATAAAATGAGGATAGCCACTTTTCTCAATCTCCTCGATACTCATGGCCAATTCATGCACTTTCTTGGTCAGAGAAACGTCTTCGATCGTCTTCACCTCGTAATCATCTTTTGAGACGATAGCCATTTCGCCGTCATCAAGGTAAATGACTTTGTTGGTATGTCCTACGATGGGTGAAGCGTCTGAGGCTACAAACATTTCCCCATCGCCAATCCCCAGCAGCAATGGCGAACCTTTACGCGCTACGATAATGCGATCGGGTTCTTCGATATTCAAGATAGCCAACCCATAGGTGCCGACAACTTGTTTCAACGCCAGCTGAACGGCCTGTTCAAAAGTGACTTTTTCCCCATTTTCATAAATTT
>DATFLI010000440.1:0-2911 GCA_035267805.1 Balneolaceae bacterium
CTGATTCTTAAAAGAGAAGGATTGTGCGGGACCACTGCCGTCCGGGTCAACAATATAGATATTATCTTGTTTTTGAATTGTGCCCCGGTCTTTTCCATAGATAGTAAAATCGTATCCGCGGGGTTTAGTAAATTCTTTATATTGATAAAAATTACCACTGGTAATGAATGGACGAACGTAGGTTTGTAAACTCATTTCGGGCGTAAATGTCCAGTCGAGGCGAACTTTAGTGTATAAACTGGTCTGGTCCAGATCCGCAAAAACATAGCGGTTATAGTATGTTTGAGTAGCATTCGGATCAGCAAACGTGTTAACGTACTGGTCGTTATGTCTCTCAATAACCAGTTCCGGTGAGATGCTAAGTTGGATGAAGGTTGCCGGACGCATATCAAAATTGGTCCAATAATCACCAATGTATCCTCCGGCAACGTTTTTCTTTATGTATGCTCCGATATTAAATGATACTTTCTTGGTTTGATCGGAATTAATATTAAAGTTGACGTTCCAGCTTTCCGGGCTTTTGGCTACCGGCCCTCCGCGCGTAAGGCGATCGTCGTATTGTTTGCCGTTAAATCCCGTATTATAATTGAATGACCACAAATCATTGAATTGGAAATAACCGCCGGTTCGGTAATAATGATTGATTAAATCACCGCCGAAATTCCAGGTATGTCCGGCAAAAGCCCAGAATTCATAATACCGGAAGAATTTAGGAGAACTTTCCTGGTACGACACATAATAGGAGAGGGCGTGATAGTCGGCGCGGTTTTCAAAGCCGATGTCATTAACTTCATAACCCGGAGTAACCACCGAATAAGTGAATGATCCTTTCCAGTGCTCGCCTCCGTATTTTGCAAAAGAAAGTTCGCCGGCAAACCCGGATAGGCTTGTTTTATTGGGATCTACAGAGAGATAATCGGCATCTACGCGGTTATAGTAGCGGGCACTGCTTTTTTGCGTTGCCCGGATAGACTCCCGGGATCCACTTACGTTTGCAAGTGAAGCCGTACCGCTGAGAATCCATTCCCGGTCATTCCATCCCTGTTCAAAATCAACGCCTCCTATGTAGGATGATTTGTGGAGCGTGTTATTCAGGTAGTTGGCACCGATAAAACGATTTACCGAACTGCCGTAAGCACCAATGATAGTACTGCCATCATGGAAATCCTGCTTTATACGTCCTACAAAGTAGTTGGAAGGCGGTTCAACGCTTATGCTCCCATCTTTGTTTGTCGTTGTTCGAAAGTGGGCTTTCTCACGTGTGGTGAAAGCATCGAGAATACCCAATGAAAATCCATTTTCGGTTTTGCCGCTGATCTTTGCAGCGCTGGCTATGGTAGTTTGATCGGGAGCGTCAACATATTGAACATTAGAATTTGCGTTCCTTGCCTGGCCTTGGGGGCGACGTCCGATCCGGCGCGAGTAAAAGACGATTGGATTTCCAAAGGTATTGAATGTTTTTGTACGGCCGAATTCAAAAATATCGGTCCCTTCCAGAAAAAACGGGCGCTGCTCAGGAAAATAAGTTTCAAATGCACTGAGGTTAATGACTGCCGGGTCAGCTTCAACCTGACCGAAATCCGGATTAATTGTACCGGTAAGGGTAAAATCGGAAGTAAGTCCATATTTGATATCGGCTCCTGCATTTCCATTCAAGTCATTATAGTTGTAAAAAGGATTGGCTGATTGGCCGGGCGCACGGGTCAGGCTGCCCGACATATACGGAGTAACTTCCAGTCGACTTATATTGTGCAAGTTTTTTATACCCGTCAGTTTGCCGTACCGGGAGACATAACCCGAGGCGTCTTGCGGGGTCGGCGACCAGAACGAGATTTCATCCTTGCGGGCCAGACGCCTCTGAAAATTAATGCCCCATGTTTGATTTTTCTTATGCTCATTGAACCGTAATTGGGATAGAGGAATGCGTAACTCAGCAACCCAGCAATTTTTTTGGATCGTCGTCTTTGCTTCCCAAACGGCATCCCACCGGGTATCCTCATTATCATTGTTAAAAGTTAGAATATCTTTGCGAACTCCCCGGGGATTGACTGCAAAGCTAAAACTCGTACGGTTATCATCATAACTGTCGATATTTACATAGACCCAATCGCTATAGGCCTCTCCATCCTTGCGAAACAGAGTCGCAGCTACTGAGTCCATGGCATCATCATAGGCCTTAATACCAACATATAAGGCCTTATCCGTATAAATAACTCGAACTTCTGTCTTCTCCGAAGCCGGTTCGCCATCATGCGGAGAGCGCTGGATAAAGCCTGTTGCTATAGGTACATTTTCCCAGATCGGTTCATCAAGTTGACCATCCAAGTGGATGACCTTCTTTGGACTTAACCGAACGGCTTTCAAGGTTGGAAATTTCGATTTTGCAATGGAGGATTTGCTAACAGGATGACTTTTGCCCTGGGCCGCCAACTTTGAAAAGCTACCCATCACCAGAACCACTATGACCAGTAAGGATTTGATTTTAAATGGCGACATTTGTGATCTAACTTTGGTTAAAAATTTTAGCTACTAGTCAACGGACAGCAATTTTTTAAAAGTTTTACGGTGTCATCCCGAATGTATGTGAGAAATATCAAATGAGATAAAGACAAATTTAATCTTAATTAAAAGCTTGGCCTTATTATCGTTTGAGATCCCTCTTCGCCGGAGCTCATCGGGATGACTACTCGGTTTTAAATGGATTAAAAACTAAACAGCTTGATTCAGGATTACCCGGCATTTTCAAATATCATAGATAGTTAGACGATTACACCTGCCTTTCATTACAAAGATTTATTTTTTGCGGATATAAATATCGCCCCGCATACTTTTGAAGAGGTATTCCGGTCCTCCGCCGTTGATGGTACCGTAAATCCACTTGTTGACCGACACTTTATAGGTCCCATCTTCG
>DATFLI010000441.1:0-5366 GCA_035267805.1 Balneolaceae bacterium
AGATATGTTTACTGTTTATGCACTTCATTCGCCGAAACACGATAAAATTTATATCGGCTACACTTCGAACCTTGAACAGCGGCTGCTGTCTCATAACAAGCTGGGGACCAAGGGCTGGACGATCAAATACCGTCCCTGGGAGGTTGTGTATACCGAGGAGCATGAAACGAAAAGTGAGTTCTGGATAAAAATTGGCCGTATTGATTGCAACTTCTTTATTATTTAGGGGGTCATCCCGACCGCAGGGGAGAGATCATTGTTATTTGGGATTCGCCCCTTTCAAAAGAGCTCTCATTCCGCAGGCTCCATTCGGGATGACAGAGCAGTAGATTGGTTTACTATCCTTAGATCGAACTCACATTAGATTAGTATAGCAAGGTAAAGGTTGAAAAATATTCTCTTTGGTTCTTTTCCTTGGGACGATAGGTTCCCA
Source organism: Balneolaceae bacterium (assembly GCA_035267805.1). GTDB lineage: Bacteria > Bacteroidota > Rhodothermia > Balneolales > Balneolaceae > Fodinibius. The sequence goes on from DATFLI010000441.1 coordinate 434, forward strand.
GACTTGCTCTCTAAAGAGAGGAAAAATTAATTGAAGTCCTATTATTAATTTCAGGGTCGTTGCAGCTGTTGAATAAAACGAATAATAGTGAACTCAGCTGGTCGAACTACAGCCATGCCAATCTCCACAATCATAAGGCCTTTCTCTACATCTTTTCCAGTCATTGTTTCACCCAAGCCTAGTTTTACAAAATATGCTTCTTGTGGAGTCGTACCCGTCAGTGCTCCCGATTTCCATAGACTGGTTAGATAATTTTCAATCATGGATTTAACCTTGATCCAGGTAGCGCGTTCGTTGGTTTCAGAAACGAATTGTTCTGTTGCTTTCCTGGTTGATTCTTCCACCATGTTGAAAAATCGGCATACTGAGATATATTGCCAGTCCTTATCATTACCCGCCAGCGTTCGTGCCCCCCAAATTATGGCCGGGCCTCGTCCGGCAAATGAACGTAAAGTATTGATAGACTTGCCTGATTTGGAATCTACATTCAGGTCCCTTTGTTCATTTTGGGTAATTACTTTTTCGGGGCGAACAGCATAATCGATACCAATATTTGCTGGTGCTTTCCAAACCCCGCTAGTATTGTCTACTTCTACATATTTACCTGCAACAGCCGACGAGGCTGGCATCAACATTTCTATATTATTTATCTCTGATCTTGAAAGCATGTAATAAAAATAAGCTTCCTTTTTTGATTTCAACTCCGTAAGAGAACCACTCAGTGATTCATTCCCAATGCCAATGATTCCAATATCTTTTTCTTCATACTTGTAATTAAGGTGGGTAAAGATCCTGGGATAATATGCAGCCCCATATTTGGCAGTCTCAGCATTTCCAAAGTCAAAATCACGTAAAACCTGTACATTTTCTGTGGTATCATCGGCGTCAATCCAAACATCCATTACTACGAACCGATCTTTAAGTTTGGCAGCTTGTTCCAGGGCTTTTTTTTGCAACGTGTAATAATCACTTGCACTGTCCAAATTAATTGCATCTGGAAAGAGGATTAATGTAATCTCATTGGTTTCTGCTATGTCATCTAATCCACTTTGCAGTGCTGTGCGGTCAATAAAATCACTATTATTATAGTCGCCCACAGAAACAATGTAACAAGGGCCTCCATTATTGATGAAGTACATTTGAAGTGAGTAATACATCAAATAATTAGAAGGGTTTGTTATTTTTCCTTGAGCAACAGGACCGGCCTCGGTAGTATTTATTGTTATAGTGATGCCAGTTTCTGGCTGTGGTAAACCAAAATACTTCTCATACTCCAGCATAGATTCGATGCGTGTCGCCTGATTAATTAAATCCCCGGGTTTCTTAAGTTCTGCTTTTTGGGTGTAACCAATGAATGCCGGAATAGCCGTTTTAACTGATTCTATAGACGGGGGAATTTTGCCTTTTATATAGACACCCGGCGTTTTATTTAAGTTCATTGTGTCATGATCAAGTTTAATCCCACTCTTAAAAAAGCATTATAAGACAAAAAATAGAATAATATGGAAGGGGACTATACAAAATCGGGCACTACCCGGTCTTTTCCGGTGCAATGTCCGAAATCAGAGAGGATTTGAGCCTAATCCTTACATTTTTATGCCCTGACAACCATCCGATAAAATCATCCATAGTCTTTAATCCAACAACCCATACACAACTACGCGATCGGAAAAAGTAGGAAGATATACATGTCCGTTTGCAATGGTCGGGGAAGAGAATTTCGCATAGTTTCCGGCTCCGTCACGATCGAAGTTCTGATGATTATTCCAAAGTTCTTTGGTAACATTGCCGGCATCGAAAGCCCGCAAGATACCGGGGCTGACCTCATGTTCAGCATTTCCACTCGAAGCGTAGGATGCCCAGAGAATGCCGGTTCCGGCTTCGGATCCATTGGATGAAACAGACAGTACGGCTCCGCTTTCGCCTGATGGACCGCTTACCTTTGAAATAATTTGATTGCTTTCATCAAGCATATTGGCATTACGATCAAAAGGGTAAGCTCGCAGCGGTTCATTTTCGGTCCACACATACACAAATTCTTTACCGTTATCTTTAAAATAAGCAGGCTGACAGTGCATTTTAGCTTCTGAACTCAACTGGACGGTTTGTTGCACCTGGTTGGAAGAAGATTGGTATCCTCCCATCATATCTTTATTCAGGAGATACATATTGCCGGATTTCCCTCCTGTAAAATAAAAGTCTGAATTGGGGATTAGAAAGGCGCCCATGCTACCATAATCCAAGTCATAATTATTGAGGTTCAGATAATCATAAGGGGTAAAAAAAGTTTCTACTTGCAGTGTAGATCCCGAAGGGGAAAGCTTCATTGCACTTTCCCCACGATTAGTCAGATTTGTTTGATCCCCGTTGTCACCGACCGTACCGTTTCCGGCTACCACATACAGGTTACCTTGTCCATCAGCAGCCATCCCGCCGCCGCTTTCCCATATTCCACCGGCAAAGCCATTGGGTGTATCATTATAGACAATTTGCTGTTGCAGCGTACTGGTATTATATCCGAGAATCCATCCATGATAAGGTCCCCAGTCGCAGTGTGATGAAAACGTTACATATACGGTCCCATCAACAAGCGTCAAGGCCTGGCGTTGGTTTTGTTTCTGAGCGTCGAATGTTATTACGCCGTTAGAACTCCCGGTGCCGTTACCCTCTATGGAAGCAGTAATTTTAACGGGACTGCCGGCAACTTCATCACCATTCACAATATTTACCGCGTGAAGATACTGTACAAAACTGTTGCCTGACATACTGCGGGCTACAAAATATATTGTTTTCGAAGATTTGTCTATGACCGGCGTTCCAACGATACCCATATTTCCGCTGAAATCATGATAATTGCCTCCGCAAGCACCGGTCATATCGGAATTTTTCGGCGGGCGCATACCTGAGGCGGTAAAATTCTTTTTCCAGTACAGCTCGCCGGTATCTCCGTCATAAGCATATACCGAATTGTTAACTGTGGCGGCATAAACCACATTATGCAGACTGTTATTGATGAATAGATTGCCGACTACCAGCGGTTGCGCATAAATCTGGTCGTCAACCGGAAGTGTGAAGAGTTTACCAAATTGTTTAGGATTTACATTGTCGGTTGTCAACAGGGTTTCCTGATTATTCCAGCCTGATCTGGAATTATTGTTATGCTGGGTAAGTACCGAAACACGCTGTGGATTTGAAGTGTCATTCGGGGTTTGTTTTTTATGGCATGCGACGAGTAGTATTATCAGTACCGGGAGTAATTTCTTAATCATAAACTATTGAGTCTATTAAAACTGGCAGTTATCAATCTATCTAAAATTTTGTCATAAATCGATTTTGGATATAAAGCCCCCGGGCTCTCGCTAACCGGGGACTCCCTTATTTTTCAGGCAAAGTAAGCTATTTCAGTTTATTCCAGCGATCTTCAATGTTAGCCAGCGCTTTGGTATAATGATTATATACATCCCACTGACCCTGGTTCGGTGCTGCATCAGCATCCTGAACCTTGCTTGACAGGCTTTCGAGCACGCCGTTAATTGTGCCCAGGTTCTTTTCACCGCCATGCAATAGGTCATCCAGTGCGTTAATTTGTTTTTGGGGTGCATTGTTTGACTTTGCCTCTTTTAGGGCGGCATTCACTTTGCGATATAGATTCGCCGCTTCTTCCAGTTTACCATTTACTTTTAATGCCATTGATAACTGATCATTAAGCGCTTTTTCTGTGACCTCGACTCGGGGATCCAGCTTGATCGTCAGCGGCTGAGAGTAAGTCTGCCCGTCAACCGACAGCGTTACCGTATATTGGCCGGGCACTGCCAGCGGCCCATCCGGCTTGACAGGGGTACCATCGTGCCAGACGGCTGCAATGCTGTAACTATAATTCAGAGCATTTGGTCGCGGATACCGTAAATCCCAAACAAAACGATGCATACCGGCTTTATCCGAAATGGATGAGTCGGGTTTGATCCAGGTTTTTGGGAAATAGCGATTCACATTCAGGTTTTGGGGTTTATCATCGCTTGAGAATGAATTAACTACTTTGCCATCCGAATCCTTAACGGTGATTGTTACCGGGCCTTCGGCATCCGATTTCAGCCAGTAATCAATAACTGCGCCGGTTGGAGGATTTACCCCCAGGGCGGTTTCCTTGGGAGGAGGGGTATCGTGATTTTCACTGGCTCGCAGACGCCAGGCCGAATCAGGATTGAACAGGTGCGCTGTATTTGCGGTGATTTGCGTCGAAGCCAGCTCGCGAAGCGGCGCAACATCGTCCAGTACCCAGATGCCACGTCCTTGTGTGCCGGCAATCAAATCACTGTTATGCACCTTTAGATCACGAATCCAGGTGGTTGGCAGATTCCGGGTAAGGGGCTGCCAGTCAGCTCCGTCATTAAAGGAAACATAAACGCTGCGATTCGTGCCGGCATAGAGCAATCCTTTTTGTTTGGGGTCGCTTCGAATGACAGTCGTATATTCGTCTTTGGGGATTCCGTTCGAGATTTCCGTCCAGTGTTGACCGTCATCGGTCGTTTTGAGCAGCATGGGCTCGAAACGATCAATGCGGTGTAGATCTATATCGGCATAAGCAGTATGAGGATCCAAATGAGAAGGTGATATCGACGTGACGCGTCCCCAGTCCGGAACTTGCGGAGGGGTTACGTTCGTCCAATTTTTACCGCCATCGGTCGTAAGCTGAATCAGCCCGTCATCGGTACCCACCCAGATGCGGTCTTCCTGTATCGGTGACGGCGCGATCGAATAAATGACGCCGAATCCGAGTTGCTTGGCTTCTTTGTATGTTGGATTCTCCGGGGCCTCGCCGTCTTTACTTTTGCCGGATAAATCGGGACTGATAATATCCCAGTGATCGCCATCATCATTCGATTTAAACAATACCTGCGATCCCATATACATTGTGTGTTTACCGATGGGAGAA
>DATFLI010000442.1:0-4488 GCA_035267805.1 Balneolaceae bacterium
GAATAACCCTGCAAATAGATCAATAGTTCCTATGAATAATCCTTCAGTTGTACGCTCCGTCGGCCGCCCCCTTACGGTGGAAAAAGCGCGTGCGGAAGAGCGCATTGACAGCTCACCTGAGATGGTCAACCTTATCTTTACCTTTATTGTTCTTTCGGCTTTTTGGCTGGTTTTCGGCACCTTGGTCGGCGAATATCTTGGCCTCAAATTTGTCTGGCCGGATATAGATCATATTTCCTGGCTCACTTTTGGCCGGCTGCGTCCCGTGCATACCAATGTGGTGTTCTGGGGCTTTCTATCCCAGGCTATGATTGCATTGGCACTTTATGTGGTTCCCCGGACCAGCCAGCGCGAATTGTTTAGCTACAAACTTGGCTGGATCAGTCTTGGTCTCATCAATATTTCTGTTATAACAGGTGTTCTATGCTTATTAAACGGAATTACCAACGGTGCCCAAGAATATCGCGAGTTTATCTGGCCGGTTATGGGCCTGTTTGTCCTGGGACTCTTTTTACTTGCCTATAATCTTTACAAAACTATCGCCGACAGAAATGTAAAGGAGATCTATATATCCAATTGGTACATTATGGGAGCCCTTTTTTGGACATTTATTCTTGCTATGGTTGCCTATTTGCCTGGCTACCAGCAGGATGGGATCAGTGAAACCGTCATCCAAGGGTATTATATGCATCAAGGGGTTGGTCAATGGTTCACCCCGATGGTGCTGGGATTGACGTACTATTTTCTACCCAAGCTTTTGAATAAGCCAATCTATTCCTATTCATTGGGAATACTAGCCTTTTGGACACAGATGGTATTTTATACCATGATCGGTTCTCATCACTTTGTGTTTAGTCCCATTCCATGGTGGATTCAAACAGTGGCTATCGTATTTAGTGTAGGTATGTTTGTGCCTGTAACTGCGGGGGCCGGTAACTTTCTGCTCACCATGCGTGGGAAATGGCGACCGATATTCCGAAGCTACTCATTGCCATTTATCCTGGTAGGAGTCATTTTCTATGCCATTGTGTCCTACCAGGGTACGCTGGAAGCTTTCCGATCGCTCCAAAAAACATGGCATTTCACCAATTTTACCATCGCTCATTCCCATATGAGCATGTATGGGTTCGTAGCCTTTTTGGTTTGGGGTGGAATTTATGGACTTATGCCAAGGTTAACAGGCAGTGAGCCCCCACAGCTATCGGTGGGGGCGCATTTCTGGTTAGCCTTTATCGGTCTATTGGTTTACAGTATCCCGCTTATGATCGGTGGGACGCTGCAAGGTCTTAGCTGGCAGTCCGGTGATACATTTATTAAATCGGTTGAACTGATGAAGCCCTACTGGGTTTGGAGAGGAGTCGGCGGTACCATGATGTTCTTATCACATCTGGTGTTTTGCTATAATGTTTGGAAAATGCGCCCCGGGATCCGCAATAAGACAATAGAAGCTGTTGAACCACAAAAAGCCTAACACGATGAATATTAATCTACACAAAAATCATAGACTTCTTTTTGGTATCGTCTTCTGGGGTTTTGTAGCCTTGAGTCTGCTTATAGCTGTATTACCAGCTACATGGGTACAAGATAATAACAAACCATTACCGGCCAGTAAACCGATGACAGATCTGCAACGTGAGGGGTTGCACGTTTTTCTTGACGAAGGGTGTGTATACTGCCATACCCAGCAGGTCCGACCTATTTCCATGGATGAAAAGTGGGGACGCCCCTCGGCGCCCGGTGATTACGCACGGATCAGCCGGTGGAATATTTGGCGACAAACGCCAGCTATACTCGGTAGTGAGCGAACCGGTCCGGATCTTTCAAATATTGGTAAAAGACAACCCAGCGATGTATGGCAGTATATGCATTTGTATAATCCTCGTTCAGTCGTAAAGGAATCTATAATGCCTCCATTTCCATTCCTGTTTGAGGTAAAGAAAAACCCCGGACCTGATGAAACAGTTGTTACGTTACCAGATGGCTTTGGTCCGTCTAAAGGTAAAGTAGTACCGACTCATCGAGCCAAAGCACTGGTGGCCTATTTAAAATCGCTCAAACAAGTCCCTTTAAACGCGCAGCCATCGGCCGATCAGCAGGCCAAAGCTGATTCGGTTACATCCGCCCCTAAAAAAAGCAAAATTAACGGGGCAAGTATATATGCCAATAATTGCAGCTCATGCCATCAAAATAATGGTGGCGGCGTACCGGGCGCGTTCCCAGCCCTGTCGGGGGCTCCGGCTGTTACAAATAATGATCCGACAGAACATATTCGGATTGTGCTTTACGGTCTCCAGGGAAAAGAGATAAATGGCAAAACATATTCTGCAGCTATGCCGCCCTGGGGTGAACAACTTTCGGACGAAGAAGTGGCGGCGGTCATCAATCATGAACGCACTAGTTGGGGTAATAACGCTCCTACCGTCACGGCCGACGATGTAGCGAAGGTTCGAAAGGATAAAAGCTTAGATAAAATTCAACCCAATTAATCGTCTTCTTATGCTTTTGATGCTGTTAATCCTCCTACAAAAAGCAAATGAATTTGCGACTTCCAGTAAAGGGCGCGAGTATGCCCCGCCTGAAGGTTCTCTTTATTATATCATTCTCATAGGTTCATCCATTATTGTATTGGCTGTAGTAATATTAGCGGTCAAATGGTTTTTCTGGCCCGGAGAGAAATCGGAAGCCCATATCAAACGAAGAATTCTTGAACCCAAATTCAACGAGCCGCACAACCATGAGTGAAGAAAACAACCAGATTCATGTTTACCTGGATGATGACGAAAAGCCCATCGTGTCCTATCGGCCGCCGGTTCGTTTTGAGCTAGATACTACCAGGCTAGAAGACGGACCACATAAACTCAGAGTCGTAGCCTCAGACGCCACGGGCCACGAGGGGGTACGTGTAATTCCTTTTGAAGTGCGAAACGGCCCCGGTATTGATGTAGAGGGATTAAAAGATAATGATACCCTGGATGGGAAAGTCCCAATCCTGCTGAATGCCTATGGCGGAGCTAAGGAACCATTTTGGGAGCCGTCGCGGGCCGAGACGCCGGCACCGGTTCCTACCTGGGCATGGGTATTGCTCTTGGTAATTATTGCCTGGGCCACCTTCTATATTACACAACAATGGTATGCCCCTGAAGAATTTGCTTCGACCCCTACCTACAGCCAATACTATGGTAAGGGACCCTCCAGCCCAACCAAAGGAAATTCCGGGGCTACGAAAACCGATATCGGGGCCCAACTATTTCGGACCAGTTGTGCCAGCTGTCACCAAGCCAATGGCGAAGGTATTCCAGGCAGTTTCCCACCACTTGCCGGAGATCCCGTGGTTACTGCACAGGACCCTACAGAACATATCAGGATCGTGTTGTTTGGGTTGCAGGGAAAAAACATCGACGGGACAGAATATGCTGCTCAAATGCCAGCCTGGAGCAAACAGTTGTCAGATCAGGAAGTAGCTGAGATTATTAATCATGAGCGAACCAGTTGGGGAAATGATGCTCCGACCGTTACGACTAAAGATGTTCGAAAAGTCCGTGCCACAGAAAAAGATTTCCACTCAAAATAGGGGGGATGGAATAAGAAAACCCCGCCCACAAATGACGGGGTTTTTATCAAGTACGCCCGAAAGGACTCGAACCCTTAACCTTCTGGTCCGAAGCCAGACGCTCTATCCAGTTGAGCTACGGGCGCAAATGCGAGCCTAAATATCACGCTTCAAACAACAAATAACAAACGAAAAATAGAGCGCATAGCGTTTTTGGGCTGACGTCTGTTTAGGGATACCGGCTGATTATACTACCCTCGTTTAGATCTTCAGGTTATTATTGCTCTGCCTTTCTGTCTTTGAAGTTAACTGCTGTAGGAAATATATCTACAGTAAAAGGATGGATATCCTCTGTTGCCCAATCATTTTGATTAGATATACTGCAACAAAGTCCAATATAAGGAGAAGGATTATGTTGAAAGAGAAGACAATCAAGCAGCCGGCAGAAAAGGTTACCCCAAATTTGGAAAATTATGAAAGGGAGTATTCTTCTTTTAATTGGGATAATGTGAAGCTGGAATTAGCCGGATTACCGGAAGGGGGATTGAATATAGCTTATGAAGCGGTCGATAGATATGCGGATGGAGCGCTTAAAGATAAGATCGCTTTGCGATGGCTTGGGGAAGAAGGAGCTCTAAGGGAGTTTACTTATGAAAATCTAAAATATGAGACGAACCGTTTTGCCAACGTTCTGCAAAACTTGGAAGTTAAAAAGGGTGATGTAGTTTGCAGTCTCACAGGCCGTATTCCCGAGTTATATTTATCGGCCTTAGGGAGCCTTAAAAATGGAAGCATCTATTGCCCTTTGTTTTCAATTTATGGTCCCGAGCCCATTTATCAACGATTGAGCAAGGGCAAAGCTAAAGTATTAGTTACGAGCAAAGAGCTTTTTGAAAAGAAAGTGAAGGGGTTGCTGGATCGGCTGAAGGATCTTAAAT
>DATFLI010000443.1:0-4670 GCA_035267805.1 Balneolaceae bacterium
TAACGCTTTAATGAGGAGCTCTCTATGTCGGGATTTGAGCTTCAACATGCACCGGCCAATGGCTTAATTTCAGAATATATATTTAAGTATAGCAAAATAGGGGATAGCATGCGCTATAAGAGAAGAGCCCGATCGGTATTTGATTCATATTGGAATGGAAGTATGCCTACATGCCGGAATCATCATGTCGCCTGTAGTGAATCCGCCATTGCAGTTTCCAGGTTTTCCCGTTGTCGGTTGAACCCTGCCAATCCCAGGTAAATGAATCCGGGGTAATATCATAAAAGACCATTCGTTTGAGCACTTTTTTCCCGGTGGAATCTGTGGTTTCGGTTATGAAAATTCGTTTGTTGCCATCCACATCGCCCGTCAGGTCGATGTAGCTTCCCTGGTTATCCACCCACGTTTGTTGCCACATTTGTTTCCTTTTCTGATAGATTGATACGCTTTTTCCTTTATATCCTTTCATGCGACCTGAAGTGGCTTCAAAATTTTCCTGTATCACCGTACCATCCAGAATCTTTTCAACATGATTGGTGCCTGTTTCGGTATTGCCGTCCGAGGTTTTCCAGTTCAAATCCCAGGTACCTACCCAAAAATCGAAGTACTGCTCCGGCTTCAGCCGGCTCACATCGGTTTGTGCCAAACCGGTGAAGGGAATTACCAGCATTACGGTTATGAACAGTGCTTTCAGAAGAGACATAGGATTACTCTTGCTAACTTAACGTGATGATTAGTAGTAAAAGAGGTCTTTATCCCATTAAAAACAACGGTTCTGTGATAAGTAGTGGTGCCTGCGGGGCAGAGCGGAGCATGAGATGATGAATTACACCGGGTTCGACATAAGTCGGGTCATTTCATTATTAATACAACCTGAATTCCAGGTAAAATCTTTTCCCGGGATACCCATGTCGATGTAAGGGCAGGCAAAACATCTCTCCCTGAGGAGGGGAGGCAATCGTATGGTTTTTGCGATTGGATCGGGAGGTGTCATCCACATTGCAGAAGTAAATAGCCTTTCCGCCTACGGCAGCTCTCAACGCCAAAGTAGCAGAGCTCCGTAGGCTGTACTATGGAACGTCGGCGACCCTAAAGGGAAGATTTAACTGCACTTAAAACTAAAACCAAATTTTAAGTGCAAGAAATTTATCGAACTCACGATAAGAGGGGCTGGTTCTTCCGCCAAGCGGCCGGACCTGTAAAAAGACAAACTCGTTGTTATAGGGTCACGTATTTTGAAACAACACTGTTATGTAACGTAAACTGCACTTGTTATCTGCATAATATCAGGACGTTGTCCGCCGTTTAGTGCCGGCCGGTATATCATCCGGTCCGAAATACCAGGCCCCAGTTCCCGTCTTTCTTCCAGGCCTTTCCTACAAGAGTACCGAACACCGTTACCTGCTCCCATTCGTCGGGAGTAATATGGATCGGTTGATAGTCCGGATTTTCCGGTTGCAGCAAAATACCGTCCGTTTTACGCCGGATGGTTTTTAACGTCGTCTCCCCATTATACAGGATGGCGCCGATTTCACCGTCAGCCGGTTCACGAGGATCTATGATGATATAATCTCCGTCCCTGATATCGGCATCAATCATACTTTGACCATCCACGATTAGGGCGAAGTAGTGATCCGACTTGGCCGGATGTATTTCTACCGGAAGGTGACCAAGGTTTTCACTGATAGCCTCATGCATGCCCCCGGCGGCGATACGACCTTTCACAGGAATACCCGGAAAAAATCCCGGAAGCTGTGAGCGTTTGGTATGATGAATGTCGTAGTTGCCCCGTCCATTTTTGGTGAGATAATTTTTTTTCCCGAGACTGACCAACTGCTGGTAGATGCTGTTGCTTGAACTGTAGCCAAACGCCTCCTGCATATCCGCATAGGAAGGAAACTGGCTATAGTCTTTAATATAGTCCAGAATGTATTCCCAGAGCTGCCTTTGTTTGTCGGTAAGTGATTTCATAGCTTCATTATACAAAATTATATGAAAAATCACATGAAATATTCTTTTTTTATATGAAATAGGTGCGCAAAAAAGGTTCTCAATATTATCTTTGATAAAAAATGGCACCCGTGCCGGATTATTTCTATTTAGAGGGATATTTAGCAGTTACTATTGTTGCGCTACATTTTTGTACTTTCCGTATCTAATCTTGAACGTCGTAAATATGACCACTATGCCGGCTTATGCAGTAGCCTATCTTGATGAATTAAAGGTAAACCGGGAGATCGTCCGGTATCTTAACCGGATTGATGAGACGCTTGAGCCTTATGACGGCCACTTTTTAGTGCACGGTAAAAAGGGCGAAGTTGTGGAAGGTGCTTCGCCGGGGTTATGTATCATCATTGAATTTCCTGATCTGAACCATGCCCACAACTGGTACTATTCCGATGCCTACCAGGAGATCTTACCCTTCAGGACCAAGAATTGTGAAGGCAGCGTAATTTTGATTGACGGCGTACCACCGGACTACCGGGCGTCCGATTTGCTCCGAAATTAAGGTAAGTTGGTGTAATAATCGTGCCAAAAGTATCCCTATTCTTTCTTTGACTTATACAAGCAGAGAATTTCATTTTTCAAGGTATAGTATATTATTCTGTTACTATTTTTGAACGATCAAAAAAGTAACCTAAAAAATCGCCGGCCCCGTGGAATCCTCCGAATCTTCGGAGGGCCACAAAGTGGCATTCCATAGGGCCGGCTACGAATCCCGAATCGTCTCCGAACCGCGGGCGGAGATAATTTCAATGGTCCTTTACGGCAACTGCTTATCTCAAATATTGCACCGGTATGAAATTATCACTCACCGACCACGGCGCTACGACCGGCCTTCTGATGCCGGTAAACATAAAACAGGTTTTTGTATTAGTATAAACCCCATTTCCTTGTTGAAGGGCTTTTATTGCCTAGGTTGGTTTGTACTTGTCTCGAATTCACCTTATTTGATTGGTGATATGGTTTTAAAATGAGCTATGAGCTACCTACTCAAGGCGATAAGGGCAATTTTGAAATAAAGTTGTATAACAAGCCCCCAACCTATATTATTTTAGCGTCATCGACATATCAACAAGCAAGCTTTAACATCACTCGATTATTATGATAAATGATACTTCAAGAAAAGCTGTCATCCTTATTCCGGTGCTGGTATGTGTATTAAGCGGTTTTACTACTTTTAGAACAACCGTTTCCCCATCCCGGGCACCTCAAGTTGAAAAAATGAAACCCGACAGCTTGCCGCCCTATAAGGATCTGAAGCGCGTAGTCCCCAATCCTATTAATAATGAAATTCCGCGCGGCTATAAACAGTCCGTCGCCCGGAACGTGCGGACCCAAAGCGGGAACCCCGGCCCCAACTACTGGCAACAGCAAAGCGATTATGATATCGATGTGAGGATTTTGCCAAAGCAAAAAAAATTAATCGGCCACAGCGCGGTCACTTACCATAATAATTCACCTGATACGCTCCGAAATATCTATTTTGCGCTTACACTGAATGTCGATAAAAAGGGGGCCATCCGGAACCTGCCCCAGCACGTGAGCGGCGGGTTTCATATTCAATCATTTTCTTATGACGGAACTCCCCTGGATTCCGTTAAACGTCGAAATCAAACCGGGTATACAATTAATGGGACGGTTATGAGAGTGGTTCCGCCGCACCCGCTGCTTCCCGGCGACACGGTAACGATGAAAACGAGTTATGATTTTAACATCCCCCGATCCGGCGCCGGTACCGGACGCATAGGCTATGATGACGACAATCTATTCTTCATCGCGTACTGGTATCCCAAGGTCCGGGTTTATGATGATGTGGCCGGCTGGTCCACAGATCCCTTTCTGGGCATCGCACAATTTTATAATGAATTTGGCCATTACAATGTACATGTGACGGTTCCCGCCCAGTGGATCGTCGCGGCTACCGGCCGGCTCACCAATGCCGGTGACGTGCTGCGCGACCCCATACGGCAACAAATGATAAAAGCGCACCAAAGCGATTCCGTGATGCATGTGGTGCAGAAGAAAGATTTCGGCCATGTGACCAAAGCCGGCAAAAATGGGGAGCTTACCTGGAACTTCACGGCGAAGAAAGTAAATGACTTTGTATTCAGTTTAACAAAAGCATCGATGTGGGATGCCACCCGCGCCCCCGTTGGCGATCTTGATGGGGACGGCACCACCGATTATACAAACATCGATGCGTTTTACCGCAGTTCGGCTCCGTTGTGGAAGCATGCGGCCCGGTTTGAGCAAGACGCCATCAAGCATCACTCGCAATTTACCGGGTTATACTACCCATGGCCCCACATGACCGCGGTAGAAGCCGGTGATATCCGTGGCGGTGGGATGGAATATCCCATGATGACGCTCATTAGCCCGGAAAGGGGCGGGAATCCGCGCGGATTGTATTCGGTCATTGCCCATGAACTGGGGCACGAGTGGGATCCCATGCAACTGGCCACGAATGAACGGCGCTATGGCTGGATGGATGAGAGCACGGCGACTTTCCTCGAAAGTCAGGCTGCAAAAGATTTCTATAATATTAAAAAGGTCCAGGTCCATAAATACTCATTCAATAGCTACCTGCGTGTGACTAAAACAGACCAGGAGGGTCCCATCATGCGCTGGTCCGATTATCAATACAGCGGACTTGCCCACGGGGTGGC
>DATFLI010000444.1:0-2767 GCA_035267805.1 Balneolaceae bacterium
AAGGACAGGCCACATGAACCCACCACCTTGGTTACCTTCATTAAATTTCTCGACAAGAACATTAAAAAATCCCTGATTTGCTCCAGCTTGAAGGAAAAAGAGAGCTATAGACGATGTCATACGATTACTCCGATTAAATTAAATTAGTTATCTGTTAATAAGGGCTTACAAAGATGCAAAATGATAGATCATTTTATATAAAATGTCAAAGGAAGAAATCCACATTTCTTGTTTTAATTGAGTTTTAAAAGCTTTAACACTTTTTAAAGAGGTGGACCTTATCAGTTCAACCCGATTTGAAATTCTTTATTTCGTTTTGCAAACCGCTGCATGCCGGTATCTAAAAACTGTTCAAATTTTTCTTTACCAGCATAACCTACCAGTTGTTCCAAAACCATTTCGTCTTCGGGATCAACAACTACATATGTAGGCAACGCTACGGTACCTGTAAGCTTAAATTGAAATTTTTGATTCTGCGGACCCTTTGATCCGTCATCCGTATATAAACGCACTTGCTGCATTTTTGCAAATCGTTTTTGTACGGATTTTAAGGGAAATACATTGGCCTCCATCGCCCGACAGTTGGTACAAGTATAGCCTGTGAAATCAATGAAGATGGGTTTATTCTGTTCTCTGGCTGTTTTTAAAGATTGTTGGTAGTCGTGCGACCAATTTTCCTGCTCGTTAAAATTTGTTCCGGAAACTTGTTGCTGTGCGAGCGTGCTCACTACACTCACATCTGTAGCCTGTTTCGGCGGCAGCCAAGAATCCCAAATTCCAAGTGATGCGCCCATCAATCCGGGTATCAAATAAAAACTAAATAATATGAACGGCAGGGCTAACAGGAGACGTCCCGTACCGATCTGTTTCGGCTTTGTATCATGGGTTAATGTGTAAACCCCGAGCACATACAAACCGGCAAGTAAAAAGATAGCAATCCAGGCAGCAATAGCGAAAGGACGAGAAATTAATCCCCATTGCCAGACCAAGTCGACGTTTGATAAAAATTTAATAGCAGCCGCAAGTTCAATAAATCCCAACAAAACTTTTACAACATTCATCCATGAGCCACTTTTGGGAAGGGATTCGAGCCAACCCGGGAAAAGGGCAAAGAGTACAAATGGACTAGCGAAAGCGGTTGCAAATGCCGCCATTCCGATTATGGGATAAAACCACTGCCCGCCGGTGGTGGCAGCCAATACCCCGCCTACGAAAGGGGCCGTGCACGAAAATGACACCGCACTGATAGTCATCGCCATAAATAAAATGCCAACGACGCCTGAACGCTCATTACTCTTTCGATTCAGCCAATTGGTTAACTGGTACGGTAAACGAAGTTCAAAAGCTCCCAACAGGCTGATTGAAAACAGGATCAGGATGATTGCGATAAATAGATTTACCCACGGATTTGAAGCAAACTTATTGGCCCCCGAGGCACCGATCAACAATGCCAGCAATGCACCGATTACCGTAAAGGTGAGCACAATAGCTATGCCGAAAAACAAGGCTTGTCCTATCCCCTTTTTCTTTTCCCTTTCATTTTGTTTGGCAAAAAAGGAAACGGTCAATGGAATCATCGGAAAAACGCATGGCGTCAGCAGTGCAGCAAAACCGGCGGTAAGAGCAATCCAGAGGAAAGAGAAAAATCCTTTACTTTCGTAACCACCAGCTGCAATTGTTCCGTTAGAAGTATCCGAATTATTTCCAGTCACCGAGGCCGGTGGTTCTGATTTTTTAGAAGATTGAATTGCCTGGGTAGTATCGCCTGAGCCACCGCTTACCGAAATGGCTTGTGTTATAGTCTTCGATTTCGGCGGCAGACAAGTTTTATCGTTGCATACCTGGTAGTGCACTTTCAGGGCAATCATAGACGAGCCGGTCACGCTGCGGTTAAACGTCAATGGAATTTGAAAGGTAGCAGACCCCTTGTGATATCCCAGTTTGGCATTAAAATTAGGATCGACTTCGACGAAAGGTTTTGATTCGGAAATATCCCCGGAAATGGAAAGCTTGGAATTATCGGAACTAAACTCAGTGGGGAAAGGTCCGGCATCAGGATCATTGTGAACAGCATACAGGTGCCAATCTCCGTCGATTGTAGCTTTAATAGTTATAGAGAATGGTTCACCTGCCTTAACCTGTTTTGGAGCATTAGTAACGGAATACGAGACAGGGTCCAATATCTGCCCGTACACTAAAAATGGGGATAGCATCAAGATGATGATCCCCATAACTTTTTTAGTCGGAATATTCATTACCAAGGAGGTTAAGGTTAAACGCAGATGACAGCGTTTATTCTTTAACTACCCAAACCTTGATCTGTGCTTTAATCTCACTTATCAGGCCTATCGTAGCGGTGTATTCACCTAACGTACTGATGTCTTGGTCTAGTGTTATCTTACGTTTATCAATGTTGATGTCGCGTTCAGCCAAAGCATCAGCAATATTCTGAGTGGTAACAGAACCGTGAATACGATCATCTTCACCAACAGAAACAGGAATTGTGACCGAAAGCGTTTCCAGTCGCTCGGCCATATCCTGTGCATTTTTAACCGTCAACTCAGCACGTTGGGCAGCCTTCTCGCGCATCCGCTCAACTTGCTTGAGCGCACCCTCGGTAGCCATCATTGCTTTACCTTGCGGAATCAAATAGTTACGGCCATAACCGGCTTTCACTTCAACGATGTCACCCGATTCGCCAAGCTTGTTGACATCTTCTCTTAAAATTAACTTCATGTATTTATTAGCCATGGGAATAAAAAACTTT
>DATFLI010000445.1:0-3018 GCA_035267805.1 Balneolaceae bacterium
CACCTTGGGGCTGATTTTTCGTTTGGCAAAGTGTCGCGACAGGATTTCGCTGACGGCTTGTAATTTCATTTCATCCGCAACGACGAGCCGGATGGTGTTTTCTTTTCGGTTGTAAGTGATTTCGGTATTGAGTCCTCTGAAATCATAGCGATTTTCTACTTCTTTGCGCGTATTATTGACTGCGTTGTCAATTTCCTGAGCGTCAATCTTGTTTACAATATCGAACGATGGCATAACGGTAAATTTCTGTTATTCAAAATTATTAGAAAGGTACGCAGAAATCAGCTTATTTCATCTTCTTTGGCCATCATTTTTTTTCGTTCCTGCTCGTGTTCTTTCAGTTTTTTACCGAGCAAGCGCTCAATTAACAGCCGGTCTTCAGGCGGGATATATGTTTTAAAATCAGTGAGTTTGTCATCTGAAGTATAGTAATCGATTTGCAGCGTATCGTCTGATTGCCATTCGTAGGCTACGACTTTTGCCCACGGCACGAACTGGTCTAAAATAAGAATCCCCCTGAAACGAAATTCAGGGACCACCTTTACGGTCAGGCCCAAGAAGCCAAACCCAAGTAGAGAAAGCCCGGAAGTGATTCCTATGCCGGTATAAGGACCCAGGGTAAGCAGGCCGGTACGATAAATTCCAAATGCTATAACCAGGATCGCAATTAAATTGGGGGCTGCTTCGGTCCAGAACGATCGGTATACATATTCCGTTGTTTTGACCTCTTGACGCAGGATGACCATTTTGGAAGCAAATCCACAGAAAAATCCGGCTACTAAACTATATAAGAACATGGTAAATTTGGCGGCAATAGCCTGTGGAAAAAACCCGAACCAGTGAGCAACAGTCATTAGCGTGAGAATAATCATTGCTGCGATAAAGCCATTGATCACTCTTCGCTGGTTAAGATGTTGCAGGCGAACAAGTCTGCGGTATCCCATCCAAAAGGATACTGCAAATGCAAAACTTAATAGGCCAATGAGAAGATACATATGAAAGATTATATGCTTGTTCAATTCAAAGCTGATAACACATAAATTACGTTAGATAATATAAAAAAAGAAGATAATGGAAAATGAGATTAAGCCGACCGGAATTGAAGTATCAAACAGTGCTCAGATTCTGGAGATTGACTGGTCGGATGGGCATCATTCGGAATATCCCCTATTCGGACTTAGGAAAAATTGTCCGTGTGTTGTTTGTCGTGGGGGGCATGGACAAATGAATACTTTTGACCGGTCGCTTTTTTTCGTAGAGCCGACCCAACATTTTGAAATTGAAGACATCCAACAGATAGGAAATCATGCCATAAAGATTTTTTGGAGTGATGGGCATAGCAATGGTATGTATCAGTGGGATACGCTCCGCGCCATGTGTCCCTGCGAAGAATGCTATCCTGAGCAGGAATAAACTTTCTCCTGCATTAGACCGCGGCTATTGATGGTGTGGTTGATTTTTAAGATGGGCTGCACCTCTTAATGAGTATTATTATCTAATTTTTAATCTCAAGCGTATCCAAATCCACATTCATTTGCCAAATGGTAGAATTCGTGACAGGGTAGAGAGCGGGCATCATATCCGGTGAACGCTTCGTATAATTGTTAACCAGCTGTGTCGGAAGGCCGGGTTTGACGAAATCAAAAAACACTGTGGGCTGCTTTTGGGGATTATATGCAAACTCCATTACTACGGGATCCGACAAATCCTGGAAGTACGATATGTTATGTAAATTCTTCGCCTGGTTTTTTCTTGAAAGGAGCCGGCTGTAGATAGTTTTATCCCTGATTTTTACTTCAGCTATTGAGTTTTTGGGTTCCCATGTTGTTTGTACCCCGATACCATCTTGTCCCGGCTTGATTTGGAGCTTAACAAACCGCAGGGAATCTACAGAGCTATCGGAAAGCACCTCAAATGTTGGCGGAGGCATCTCCAGCGGTTGTGCGGCATTGAACAATACGGATCGGTTTCCGAAAAATTTGATTCCCCTTAAGGTATCATGTTTAAAATCGGCTCCCAGGAATTGACCGGTCCAGGAATCAGCCTTATAATTTCGACTGACCCAATATGCTTTATTGGCATTTAAATTCTGCACATAATTTATATCATTCTGTTTTTTGTGTTGGGCATCAAATCCCGAATTCAGTGTAGCTGCAAGAAAACATGCGACCGCTCCAAGCATCAATCCGGAGTTCCAAATGACTTTTCTATTACGGATGATTTGCCAAACCATAGCCCAACAAAGGCCGATCGTAAGCAAGAGTAATAGCATGCTTACAGCAATCATCTTCGTAGTCAGCATAATTTGCACCAAATAAATATAGGGCGGAATAATAAACAGTGTGCCCGACAGGCTGATGCCCAGCACCAAGATCGATTTCCATGAATTGTTTGTGATCTGATTGCCAAGCACAATCCATCCGATCAATGCCATCAACACCGGCCAGGTAAAAAGATAACTGGCCGTGGGAAGATACCATGCCGCAATCAAAGAGATCAAAACCCAGACAGTGAAACTGCCGGTCAAAAGTTGCTGAGTTGTCAGTTTCTTTTGGATCCACCCGTAAATCCCGCAGAAGATTCCGAGATTGAGCAGTGAAAATCCCCATAAATACCAGCTGTGGCTATAATTTTCGCCCATCAACAGCCATTGGTATTCGGGGTGGAGCCACTCGAATCCCCGCCAACTAAAGTAGGTGAGGGCCGTGCCGACAATCAGGATCCCGAGAAAGAGCCCCAGGCTGCCAATGTATCGGCCAATACTTATTTGATTAGTGCGAAATAAGAACACAAGATAGGCCACAAAGAGGATAGCCGTGATCAATGCCAGCGGAAACGACCATCCGGCCGGATAATAGGTGATGCCGCCTGTGGCGTTGTTGAAATAAACGTATTCTGAGCTGCTAGTTATATCAAAATCAGTATTGCCGAAGTGACGAACATTATGCAGCAAATTCGAGCCTTGATGTTGCAAAGAGGCCAGCGACAGGTTTTGAGGTGTATCCTGCATGGTATGAT
>DATFLI010000446.1:0-3441 GCA_035267805.1 Balneolaceae bacterium
AATGCCAAGCTTATGCAGGTGACCGATAAGAAGAAAAAAGAGACCGGATATAATATTGTCGGCTGGGCCGGTGCAAACAAGCTGGTACTCTCACAATATGACACTTCTGATTTTAAAGAATACTATTTCCCTACTTACATCGGTGAATACGTAAAACCCGGAGCCACACGTCGCGGGGTAGCCCATCAGGTTATTTCCGTGGCGTATCTCGACTCCAGTAAAACCAAAAAAATATTTGAGAAAAAAGGCTACCTGGATACCGATATCAGCGCCGGCGGTCGGTATATCGCAATTGATGCACAAGATCCCCCCATGAAGCATCGCTCTATCAAAGTTTTCGACATCAATCACAATTCTTCAACCGAAGTTTTTCGAGATTCTACCAAAGGTTGGTTCTACGGTACCGATATAGCATTTGCTCCTGAAGGCAATAAATTGATGTTCCAATCCGAAAAATCCGGCTGGAACCACATTTACACGGTAAATCCTGACGGCAGTGATATGCATCAACATACTCACGGCAATTTTGATATCCCGTGGGTCAAGTGGATTAACGGTCACAAGATAGTATTTGCTTCCAATAAGGTGGATCCGGGAGAACGCCAGCTCTATACGCTGGATATCCGCAACGACGATACCCGACAGCTGACTTCAAAAACCGGCTGGCGCCAAAATTTTGAGCTTAGCCGGGACAAACGCCATATTGTTTATCTATACAGCTATTTTAATGTTCCCTTCGAGCTGTATACAGTAGATCTGAGACATCCCAAAAAAGAAACGCGACTCACTCATACCAATCCGGATCGTTTTTTCAAGATTAACTGGCAAAAAGAAGATTATCTTCGCTTTACTGCTCGGGATGGTCAAACCAAGCTTTCAATGTCCGTTCTCCATCCACTTCATATGCAGGACGGGAAAAAATATCCCGTTGTGGTTTTTGTCCACGGGGCCGGAGTACTACAAAATGTATACAAAGGCTGGTCGGACCACTATTACCGCGAGTATATGTTTAATCAATATTTAAATGCACATGGTTACTATGTAATCGAAGTGGACTACCGTCAAAGTACCGGCTATGGACGCAAATTCCGAGAAGATGTGACCAACTGGATGGGCAAGTATGAAACGCAGGATATTGAGGATGGCATCAAATATTTGGCCGGCCATTATGCGCAGGCCGACACCAGCCGCGTGGGCATTTACGGTGGCAGTTACGGCGGATTTATGTCGCTCTATGCTACCAGTGTTGCGCCCTCTTATTTCGATTGCGCCGCTGCATTGCGCGCCGTTACCAACTGGGAAAACTACTATCACACCAATCCCTGGTACACCATGCCGCGGCTGGGTAAACCTAAAACCGATTCTCTGAATTATGCTCGCAGCTCTCCCATTACCTACGTAGACCAGCTCAAACGTCCGATTTTAATTCTTCACGGTCTCAAGGATAACAATGTAGGATTCCAGGATGCGGCCCAGTATATTAACAAATTAATACAGACCGGCGGCAAAGATTTTCAGATGATGATGTACCCTTCAGAGCGACACTCGTTTACCGATCCTGATGATTGGTACGATGAGTATTCCCGGATTTATCATTTTATGAACCAACATCTTAAGCCTGCTCAGGCAACCGGCAATGCTAGTGAATCCACGAAATAAATAGCCATAATTCCGGAGAAATCATGAAACAAAATCCAATATTTTTCGGTTATACTTCGTTATTTATGCAACCAATCTGATGTGATTTAATGATCTGGTCATTTGCAATTATACTTACATTCGCCACGGCATTAATTGTCGTAGATAAACTGTTGGCTGCGCCCAAATATGTGGAAGGAGATTCCGATCACTTCGACGGTAAGAAGTTTGTCAATCCAGATGACTCCGGTACGCATCATTATTTTGACGTACTAAAATGGTGGTTCTCCGGAAATGACAAGGGGGCATGGCATAAAATGAGTGATAAAACAGTTGCCCGATTTTCGGCACCGGAACCGAAAGCTGCGGAGAATGAATTTCGTGCTACTTTTATCAATCACTCCACCTTTCTGCTTCAAATTGGAGACTTGAATATTTTAACCGACCCCGTTTGGAGCGATCGGGCCAGCCCGTATCAATGGATTGGCCCCAGGCGTATGCGACCGCCCGGAATTGCTTTCGAGGACCTACCCGACATCAATGTAGTTCTGCTTACGCATAATCACTACGATCATCTCGATATAGACACCGTCCACCGGCTGCACGAAAAGTACAATCCCAAATTTATAGTGCCACTGGGTGTAGAACGATTTTTACATGAAGAGGGAATCCGAGATACCGTTCACCTGGATTGGTGGGATGACTATACGTTCCGCAAAAACTTTTCCCTGACTGCGGTTCCAGCCCGCCATTTTTCGGGACGCGGATTGTTTGACCGCAACAAAACCTTGTGGTGCGGATATGTGCTACATACTACGCTGGGTAACATCTATTATGCCGGCGATACGGCCTATGGTAAATTTATCAAAGAAATCGGCAATCGATTCGGACCGATGCAGACTTCTTTTATTCCCATTGGTGCTTATAAACCACGCTGGTTTATGGAATCCATCCATATTTCACCGGAAGAAGCGGTTCAGGTTCACCGTGATGTAGATTCTCAGCAGAGTGTGGCCATGCATTTCGGGACTTTCCCAATGGCCGACGATGGAATGTATGAGCCGGTAGAGGCGCTTCGAAAAGAGCTGGAAGTAAAAGGAGTGCAACAGGAAGAGTTCAGAGTGCTTAAAGAAGGCGAGACCCTTGTTCGTAAAACCGATAAAGTTCCGGCGAAGATAACACCCTGACATTTATTTCTATGGCTGCCAGAGGCAAAGTGAAATCCACCTTCGCCATTCCAGCCGCACAGCACCATTGACGCTCATCGGATGACGTATCATATCAACCATAATTTTAACTGTTAAAGAGGCATACCTTTAATCATCTTTAAAAAATTTACTAATTCGTTTTTTATTTTTGTGATACAGATAAGAATTCATCACGAAATTGGCCTTCACTTTTTGTAGATTTATCCGTTGATTAAATGAATAACTATCAGCTCAACCAGAGCTTACATGTCTGACAATTACCGAGCATTAACCCGTACATACCGGCCGACGTCCTTCGATGACATCGTGTCCCAGAAACACGTCAGTAATACGCTTAAAAATGCGATCAATCAAAACCGGTTGGCCCATGCGTATATGTTTTGCGGTCCACGTGGCGTGGGTAAGACAACGATGGCACGTGTGTTAGCACGTACGGTCAACGAGATTGATCAACAGGTAGACGGGGAATCGCTCAATCAGACACTGAACGTAGTTGAAATTGATGCGGCATCAAACAATAGCGTCGATGATATCCGCGATCTGCGGGAACGCGTGCGCATTCCGCCATAAAACGGTCGTTATAAGATATATATCA
>DATFLI010000447.1:0-7009 GCA_035267805.1 Balneolaceae bacterium
TGTCCCATGAACTTTAAACAGTTGAGAACCTTCGGCGCCGAGACCAATATTGGACCCGGCGGGTGCGCTTGCATTTTCGATGAGAACCTGGTCTATCCCTCCGGGTTTCGCGCCTGAGGCATCAGCATTCAGTTCAACCAACCTGAGTTTGCCATTACCGTAAATCATATAAACACGTCCGTCATCGTCGAAAAACAATGAATTGTCATGAAAACTGGGGCTGAAAGATGATACGTTCCAGGACCCTTTTTCGATATCCTTTGTTGAATAGACATAAGTCTTTCCGGTTGTTTGAGAAAACGTGGAAACATAGAAGGTACCGTCATGGTAACGTATGCTGCTAGCCCATGAGCCTCTTCCATAAGCACTTTTCCCATTGTTAAGGTTCAACGCGTCAATATTGGCAAGGATGTCATAAGCATAGCTCACGATGTGCCAGTTGACAAGATCTTTGGATTCCATGATAGGTACACCCGGGCTCATATGCATTGTGGTGCTGCTCATATAGTAGGTGTCACCCACGCGGATCATTGACATGTCGGGGACATCGGCATATATAATAGGGTTTTGGGCAGAATTTTTCTGTGCTAATGCCCTGGTATAGAGCATTGTGACAAAAAGAACCGCAAAGACGAAACAAATTTTTTTCACAGTATGATGTTTTTTAAAGTTAGAAGGAATACCCCTAATTGACTCGTTTGCCGGGGCAAAGGCATTTAAAACTTTGGCCGGAAAAATTCGTTCCATCAATGGATTCCTTTCAATATTATTGATTTAACCCGTTGTGTGAAACTCAAGAAATGTTAAGGTAGGTGCCCCCTAACGCAGGCATCACTTGCGCGAGCGAATCCAATGCTCAGGAGATTAAAGGTTTAAAATATCCTCGAACAATCTGTTTGGAAACCCAAAAAAATTAGCCACCGCGTCAAGTGCATGCAAGGTTATGTTAAGATATTCTAAGACGGGAGAGAGGTCGAGGCAACTTATTATTTATAGTCAGAAAGCACTTTCTGAATTTGGACCTTCAAGTCAGGTAAATCCTGAGTCATGGCCTTCCAGATTACTTCAGTGTCAACGCCGAAGTAATCATGAATCGGATATCTCTCATCCCAGAAATCTCGCGCCAGAGAATCGCTTCGTATTGATCTTTGACATCTCTGGGGACCTTCTTGGTGACCTCGCCGATGATTTCCAATGCTCTTATCACGGCAGACTGGGTTTTCTCATCTTTTGCGAAGTCCTCTGCCGATACACAGGATAAGAAACTTTGAACTTTGTCGATAGCATTGATGATATCGGCCAAATAATCCAAGAAGTCTCGGTTTCGATTCATGGAATGGTCACAACCTCTGAGAGGACCTGTTTCCCAATATGAGGTTTAAGGGCCTTTCTCATCACGAGATCAACTTCTGCATTTAATAAATCAGAAAGATGATTCTTCAGTCGAATAAACTCAAACAATGAAGGAGGCTCAGAGAACGTGACCAGGATATCGATATCACTCTCACCATCCTGCTTTCCTCGAACATACGAGCCAAAAATTCCCAGCGACTCTACTTTGTATGTGCTCTGAAGTCTGGGGAGTTCTGTCTTTAATTTGTCAGAAATTGCCTTGATAGTCCGCATGGATTTAAGATTCCAACTTTTTTTCCGATATGCAACATCTAGTTCAGTTTAAATGAACTAAACCATTCTAATATAACGTAGGCGTGAGCGGCGAGAGGGTTAACAGCACTTCACTTACTATGGAGATTAAAGCTTGAGAGAGCACCAAACTGGCCTCCTTGAACCAGCGCCCTGTTGTCCGCGCAACCCAGAGTTAGCCCAAAATGCACTGACCTTGGTTTACGCTCCCGACTCCCTGTTACGAATTTGCCTCTCTTTGGTCTTATGATATGGAGCTTTGCCTGTCCGTATAGATGGTCTGATTCGATGTTTACAAAGGTAAGTAACGCACTTGGCCTTGCCATTCGCCTTCAAGGCTACATTCTGCAAGTATGAGAATATCTTCAACGGCGCGACCTATTGGAACCTTGCGGCTTACTTCAAATACTCCCGGCATAAGAAGACCTGCCTGAACACGTTCGTAAGCATAATGCGTCATTGTTGAGACATCATGAGTCAGCAGTACTCGGTTTTCCTTTGCTGCCCATTCCAGTATTGTGGGATCATCGGCCTCTGCAAGACCAACATCCTGAATGCAAACGATATCCAATTGAGGTTTCCTGCGCAATAATCCACGCACAATGTTGCGGTTAAAATTCTCATCAGCAGCTAACCGAAGCATTCATATTATCCCGTATTCTTCGGTCGACGTGCCAAGAGACGCTCCCGTATCCCATGGGGGTCAAATCGGGCCTCATTCTGTTTGCGTATCTCCTCAGCCTGCTGTTGTCGTTTTTTTAAGTACGTTTCAACTGCTGACTGATTTCGCAAATAGTAACTAATCACCGCATATACATCGGCGAGCTGCAACGATGGATATTGCTGTACTATTTCCTCAGCGGTAGCACCTTCGTTGAAGGCAGCGACAACAGTATCAAGTGTCACCCGGGTGCCATCAACACGGACTACTCCGTCTTTGTCAGTGAGAAGTGGCACCGGTTCAGCGTTCATTGTAAGCGTCATGTTTTTCACCTTTTGGTACTTCTAATAGATGTTCGAAGCTACAAGCAATTTCATCTTATCAAGAGTATGAATTACCAGCTTTAAAATCAAATGATTCAAATGATAAAGCGCTGGTTAAATCCCCACGGCGTCGGTCAAGAAAGTGTCCTTTCTTTTAGATTGTTTGTGCTCTTTCACTAAATCTGATTTGACCACATATGCTTCCTTCAACAGCACTCAATGTACTGGCTAATGGATCCAGTTTACCCGGCAGAGGCCGGGCTACCGCCGGGCGCCCGGTGACACACCTTCACTTATCGCCGAAGCTCTTGAAAAGTGGCCGGTCTTTAAAAACCGCACCAAACAAAGTGCAGACCGCATCCGGGTACAGGGCCTGTCCCTTCCCGTGGAAGGGACAGCCGGATGCGGCGAGCACCCCAGCTGCTGGCGTTTTGTGCAACGGGGGTCAGTAGGACTTTGGAGTTATTTCCAAATAACCCTCTTGAACATTTTGTGTATACCATACCTTGAATGCATTTTCTTCTCCCGGCGAAAATTTCATCATAAGTTTTCTGAGAGTGCGGAGCATAAATGTTATTGAATAAGATGCAACATCTTGTAATTTTTCCGGATTTCTAATCATCTTAATACCACTTTCACCATTCTTAGTTTTACCGGGAAAACGTTGTAAATCGCTTGTATGTGAAATCGTCGACCAATATTTGTATAAAATCATATACTCTGCTTCTCGACCTACTTTACGGGACAATAGTTTTAAATTTTGCGGACCGGAACGAAAACTGTACCAATGACGTGGGTTTTCCTCCTTGAACTCAGCAGCATAGTTTTTTATGTAAGGTTTATTGAAAAAGGTTTCTAAATTTTCAATAGCGTCACTTGGATCAGGTAGTTCTTTTGTAATTTCTTGTACCAATTCATTCTCGTGTTCATTTAGTGCCCTTGGTAAGGATGAATCATTTTTAGAATGGTCACTTATGGATTTATAAGATTTAATCTTATTATGCACATAATTAATCAGCCATGCGTAAGATCTATTAAGATATTCTTTTTCATCTTGTAGTAAATAATCGATTCCCAAAGTAGCTTCAAATAGACTACGAAGAATTAATTGAGCAGGCTCAGATATGGATCTTGAAATGAGCACTTCTATTGAATCCATCATCTCAATTGTATGAATAAAAAGGATTAAAATTGACAAATCTTCGTGGCGATGATGCTTTGTTAACGAAGCATACCGGCCAAATGCATTTGTAGAATAATTCACAACTTCTATGATTAAGGGAGATACAATTTTTCTCATTTCTCTTGAATTGGCTAAAGACAATTCTCTGTCTAGAATAGATTTTAAGGATTCAGTCATATTTTAGAAGTCTCCTTGAAATCACACTCTATAGGCCCACTAACTATAAAGCTCAGCCGCGGAGACGCTTCAGCGGCTCCGTCGGCTGCAGCGGGTTGTTATGCCTTAAGCATCTCCTGAGGAACCAAAAAGTGGCTCTTTATCTACCTCAGACAATGTTACATTTATCGCATGTTTATATCGACTATTGACGAGTGATTTAATTAACTTAAAAAACCAAGTGGGAGACTCTGGTGAAACTATGATTTGATTTATCATGTCTTGAATATTGATCGAAACACATAGCCCATTACTTCTCGCTTCGATGCCAACATCATGAATTTTTTCTTCAGAAAGCTCGATGACCCCTCTAACCTCTTGCTCATATTTGTATATTTTGTGTTTATGAAAAAATCGAGAATAATTTCTGTTTTTTATCGATAGGATTTCAAAATCATCTTTCTCATAGTCAATATAATAAACTTGATCTAGTTCGAATTTATCTCTTAATATCTCATAGTTTGATATGCAATCTCTAAGTTGCTTTACAGTTGAAATTATCGCAATTGAATTTGTACTATCTCCGTAAATTTTCCACATTGCATAATTCTCGTGATCATTCTTATGCCAGCAGCTTATAAAAAAATCTTGACGTGAATATTTACCTGGCATCCCCCCGATATTCGGGGGGTGATCGCTGGAAAGGCTTCTATCCCAAGGAATTGCGAGGATTTCTCCATGAAAAAATCGGCGCCATTTCGTAGATTACAGCAACCCAAAATCCCACACGAAAGGAGCCGATTCGTGTCAAAAATACAGACAAAACAGCGCCAATCCAAGCTGTCATCGTTTGTGCATCAGCTCGGTGCCGCGCTGCCCAAACCGGAACGCCGGTGTCTCGCCGAACTCATCTTCGGGCTGTGTAAGTGCCGCCAGCCGATCCTCCGCCAGATTGCCTTGGCCATCCGGGACCACATCCCCCTGCGGAAGACGGTGGCCCGCTTTCGGCGGCCCCTCCGGAAAGCCGACTGGTGGCAGCGGATCTTCGCCCGGCTCATGCCCACCCTCGGGCGCCGGCTGCAGCCGACCGATTACAGGGTGCTGGATCTGGCCGATATTCAGAAACCGACGGCGCCGACGCTGGCGGGCCTCGCCGACGTCCGGGATGGCGATACCGGCGACATTGGGCCGGGCTATTGGTGGCTGAATGTCCTCGGCATCAGCGCCGACGGCACCAGGGTGCTGCCCGTGGTCAGTAAACTGTCTAGCTTTGTCCAGGGCCCCCAGAGTGAAAATCAGGAACTGCTGGCCGCGGTGGATCAGGTGGCGCCCCCTGTGCCCGACGCGGTGACGTGGGTGGTGGACCGCGGCGGCGATCGTGGCCGCCTGATTCGCCCGTGGCTGACCGCACATCGGTCCTTTATTATCCGGTTGCAGCGCTCCCGGCACCTGGTGTATGCCGGGTCCAAACGCGCCGTGGTCGCGCTGGCCGACCGCGTCCCGCTGACCGAGACGTGCCGGACCCGCGTGGTGCAGCAACACCGGCGGGTGACGAAGACCTATCGAGGGGGAGCAATCCCGGTGCGGCTGCCGCATCCCACCCAGCCTGAGGCCGTGCTGGAGGCGCCGCTGTGGCTCGTAGTGCTGGCCAACGAGGCCGGCGGGCAGAGTTATTTTCTCGTCCACACCGCGTTGACCGATCCCGCCGCCGTCGTGCGCCATACCTTTCGCGGGTATGGGCACCGGTGGCCCATTGAGGAATATCACCGCCACGTGAAAGAGCAGTTCCACCTGGAGACCATCCAGGTGCAGAAGTGGGCCCATCTGCAGAATCTGGTGGCGGTCCTGACGGTCGCCATGGCGTATCTCTATGCGGCGCTGGATGCCTGGCATCAGCGCTTGCTCGTGGACAGCGGGGTGCCGATTCTGGAGAAATATCGACTCCACGAACTCCTCGGATTCTGCTATTATAAGGTGGCGGAGGTGGTGCGGTGGTTCTTTGAGGGGAGCACGATACGGATGTTTCCTCCTGCCACAATGACACCCGCCAGTCCACCCCGCCAACTCCAATTCGCGGGGTTCATTGAAAAATCGGGGGGATGCTAGTATTTTTCCTGTCCTTGAAACAGTAAATCAAATTCTTTACTATATAGTTGTAACCTCCTTTGTTTGGGTGAGTGGGTAAGAATGAGGGCATAAATAACCAAACCCCGGTGATTATTTCTCCGGGGTTTGGTGTATAGATAAACGCTCCGACTTTCCTCAATCGTTTATATATTATATTCACCTGAAAACGTCGAACTTATGCAGAGGAATGCAGGCAAGATAAATTGGTGTAATCGCGAATAATTTAACGTCAAATCGGAGAGAGGCTGTATGAACTATCGATCGCTGGGAAAAACCGGATGGCAGGTCTCGGAAGTCTCTGTGGGGACCTGGCAATTGGGTGGCAAATGGGGAGAACCGTTTGATCATAAAGTGGCGGTGGAAACCGTAAACCGGGCCATTGATCTGGGAATAAATTTTATTGATACCGCCGATGTTTATCGGGATGGCCTCAGTGAGCAAACGGTGGCGGAAGTAGTGAAATCCCGGAGTGAAGAGGTGTACATTGCGACCAAATGCGGGAGGCGGCTGCAACCCCATACCAACGAGGCTTATACACCCAAAGCACTCCGGGGATTCGTCGAAGACAGCCTGAAGAATATGAAATTGGAGACCATCGATCTCATTCAGCTGCACTGCCCACCGACCGAAGTCTACTACCGCCCGGAGATCTTTGAATTATTTGATCAACTCAAGGCGGAAGGGAAAATACGGTATCTGGGAGTGAGCGTAGAAAAAGTGGAAGAAGCTTTGAAGGCCATTGAATATCCCAATGTGGCCACCGTTCAAATTATTTACACCTAAATTGAGCGATTCTTTTAAAAAAAGCCATGTTTCTTTCTGATTTGAACCAATCAGGCATCGCCTCCCCGCCATCGTTCGCCGGATCCGCGCATGAGCCATCGATACCAGGGATGTCCCCCGGGTGGCGGTCTG
>DATFLI010000448.1:0-6589 GCA_035267805.1 Balneolaceae bacterium
CCGTTATTTTGAAGGCGGAATAGCCTTAAGCGATGATCGATTTAACAGTCTTGATAAAGAGTCTGATTGGGCATTATTTGGATCCGGCGGCCGGTATCGCGAAAATCCGCCTGTCGATTTCCAGAACGGCACGCCTGTTGATACCGCAAATATTACCAGTCTGACGCTTTCTGCCTCTTTCAACCCCAAACGACTGGTTCTATCCAACAACTTTACTTTTTCTTTGACCGGGACTGCCGAATTTGCCAATCCCGGAATCGGTACGGCCTCGGACTACGATTATTCTAAATATACCGGAGAACTCATTTCTTATATCAACCTGGATGCCGGGACAGTCTTTAAATATCGACTGCGGTTGTCAAGCATTACCGGTAATGCGCCAAGATTTAAGCAATTGTTTTTAGGAGGGGTGGGATCATTGCGGGCACTGCCATTTAAATCACTCGGGGCCGGTAATCAGATGATCTTGAGCAATGCAGAATTGCAGTTCGGAAGTCCGAGATTCGGTTCCAACAGCTGGATCGATTTCGATGATTTTTATATCAGCCTTTTCCTGGATTCGGGATGGACGGATTATGATCCCGAATTGCAGAATACAACCAATCCGTTCTCCGGTTTTGATCGCTTCCGTTTTTCTGATCTAAAACACAACGGAGGCATTGGAATAGGCTCCAGTCTGATCCGTTGCGAGCTGGCGTGGGATTTGAACGATCCCGGCCGTGCCCCTGTCTTCTGGATACGTTTTAATCCCACATTTTAGGGCTTATTCACAGCTAAGTATTATCATGCCATCCTGAAAGCAGTATTTTATTGACTGATAAGAGACCTGTCTCAGAGATAACAACAGTGTCATCCTGAACCTGCCTATGCCGAAGCGGCTTCGCGCAGGCAGGCTCGTTTCAGGATCTGCCAACGAAAAATGGGTAACACGGAGGAGGATCTTTTACATGTTTTGGAAGATCCGGCCATTCCATAGTTTTCAAGCTTGGTAAGCCCAAAGCCTTCTGGCCGGAACAGGGGCTCAGGTAAAGTCGGTGAAGTTCTTGAAGGGAAGCCTTACAAAGTCTTGCTTTAGATGGTTTACAAAAGAAAAGCTCCCAACCGATCAAAGTTGGGAGCTTTTTTCTTTAGGGCATTTGGTGCTTGAGAAGCATCCAAATAGTTGCTCTTCCATTTGTTCCTACGTACAAGACATTTGAAATGTTACAGGAATATTTAATAAAATTTTTCTCCCTAAACTTTGTTATTAATGATACCTAGATGGTATATTTAACCCGAAATTTTAATAAACCATTATTTATGAAATCTGGAAATCCAACACTGAGTGAAAAGACCTTTCAGGAAGTAGAGCAGGCTATTCCTGCCGATGGGGCCATGACAATCAGTGGAACTATCAATAAAACAGGCATCCTTTTCTTAATTCTGTTGCTGGGTGCCTCGATCAGCTGGTATTCGCCTTCACAGGGTCTCATCTATGGGGGAGCCTTCGGTGGCTTCATCCTGGCTATGGTTACCATCTTTAAAAAAGAATGGTCTCCCATTACGGCACCTATTTATGCCGCTCTCGAAGGGCTATTTTTAGGCGGAATCTCTCTCATGTTTGAACAGGCCTATAACGGTATCGTTTATAATGCCATCTTTTTGACGCTGGGTACTTTTGCCGCTATGCTTATCGCCTACCGGTCAGGACTCATCCAGGTAACACGACGGTTTAGAATGGGCGTTATAGCCGCTACCGGTGGTATTGCTCTTGTCTACATCGCGAGCATTATATTAAGCTTCTTTGGTATTCACCTAAGTCTCATCCATGGTAACGGATTGATGGG
Organism: Balneolaceae bacterium; assembly: GCA_035267805.1. Taxonomy (GTDB): domain Bacteria; phylum Bacteroidota; class Rhodothermia; order Balneolales; family Balneolaceae; genus Fodinibius. The sequence continues at coordinate 1,827 of DATFLI010000448.1, forward strand.
TATCGGTTTTAGTCTCATTATCGTAGGGGTCGCAGCACTTAACCTGGTGTTGGATTTCGACATGATCGAAAAAGGCGTGCAGGCCCGGGCTCCGCAATATTTCGAGTGGTATACCTCGTTCGGACTGATGGTGACTCTAGTTTGGCTTTACATTGAAATTCTTCGACTATTGGCTAAACTCCAGCGAAGATAAGGATACCAAATACCCGATTTTTGAAGGAAAAATTCCAAATACCTTTTTCTACCGATGAGCTTATTCTCGGCCTTCTTTTATGCTTTTTGACTGCTTTTTTGGTGGCGGAATCACGATGGTCCCGGTTAAATAACCACCAGGCAATTTCATCCCGGCATCCGGTCAATATTTACCTGGATCATCCCACCGATCTCAAAGAGTTAACTGACGTATTAGCCGATTCCGATCTCATCACGAGCAAGCCCGAGTTTCGATGGGCTGCGAATCTGTTGGGATGGCATAAATTCCCGGAAGGGCATTACCTGGTTGATCACGGGTATACCTATGATGATTTTCTATCAAAGTTGGCTAAGGGTATCCAGGATCCGGTATCTGTTACCATTCTTCCGGGCCGGACGAAAGGGGAGATTATCTCTTCGATTGCACACCAATTGGAGTTTGATTCTTTGTCCTTGGCAAAAACGCTGCAGGATAGCGAATTTCTAGCATCTAACAACCTGACCCCAAAAGATGTAATCGGTAGATTGTATCCAAACACCTATTCTTTGTATTGGACGTCTTCTCCCAAAGCTATTTTTAAACGAATACTTCAAGAGTTTCATAAGGCTGTCATATCAGCTAATAAACAACGTTTTAAAAAGATTCATAAATCAGTTGATGACATTGTAACAATGGCGTCGATTATCGAGTGGGAGGCCAAAGTTGACAGCGAAAAGGCTACGATCAGCGGATTATACTGGAACCGCCTTAACAAGGGGATGCGCCTTCAGGCTGATCCCACCATCAACTATGTGATTGGTGAACGCCGACGCTTATTATATGAGGATTACAAAATTAAAGATCCTTATAATACGTATCTTCATCGCGGTTTGCCGCCCGGACCTATTACCAACCCAAGTTTGAGTTCTATTAATGCCGCCTTGTATCCGGAGAATAATAATTATTTGTATATGGTAGCCAGCCCGGATGGGAGCCATGCTTTTTCAAAAACATTTGAGGAACACAAACGGAAAAGCGAAAAGTGGAGAAAATGGCTTCAGAAACAATACCGTCTCAAACGTCAGCATGAAAAGCAATCGAAAGAATAGCTTAGTTAAATGGAATTGCAATAAAGCCGCCCCCTGAGGGCAATAACTGATGAATTAAATCGCATTGTGTAAGAACTTCGATATAAAAGCTCTTATTTTCGGATGTTTATTGGTGATCGAGTCAGTACGAATTGTTCCTGATCGCCCTTTGGCTTCCGCCCGCGATTCTAAGGGCGAATTTTTGTTTTCAAATTTGCGTAATGGCATTCTTTAAGTCCTCTATTTTTGCGACACCGGATTAGGGATAGGTAAAGGATCCCCGGTAATAATTCCCATGTCATCCTGAACGGCCGGCAGGAAGTATAGAAAATGTTTAATTATGCGAAGGTCTGATTCAGGATCTGTGGCATATCCTCTGAAAAGACCTGTCGAAATCAAAGTAAACAAAATGCGCTGATAGTACTCTTCTGCCGAGAAAAAAAATAATACACGAAAGTCGAATCGTATAGTGTAAGAAAATAGATATTCTATATTCCTTATTCGGTGTTCCCCTGATTATTGCAGATATTGTGTTTGCCTAACAGGCTGAACGCCATCTTCAGAAAGTTTGAAAATCTTTACTTCCTGGTTAATATGGGTGCCTTCAAAATCAATATTGCTGATCAATCCTTGATACATTGGCTGATTCTTCAGGGCATCTTTTAGCAAGGCGGGATTTGCAACACGATCAAGCGTTTGCATCACATACGAAGCTACGTCATAACCAATCATCGCAAACCTGTTGGGTTCAATATCAAAACGCTGTTTATATTCCTTATCAAATTGCTCTACTTTCTGGCTATGCTTGTCGGTATAAAAACTCTCGGAGAAATAGATATTCCGGTTATCAATCCTATTGGTGGGAATATCAATTTTGCCCCATTCCTGAGAGCCTAAAACGGGTAGTTTACTACCCATCGCTTCTAAATCAACCAACAACAGATTTGCTAGATTTTTAGAAGCCTGACCGGTAAAAGGCGCATAGACGCCGTCCAGATGATGATAGCCCATGGTGTCAATTTTCACAGAGTCGGTGGTGAAATATTTGGTAAAATCGGACAAATCATAGCCGTTCTTTTTAAAATCCTCTACAAAAAAGTAGGATATGTGAGCACCCAGTTTTTCCGCTTTTTCACGGAAGGCATAAGCGGAGGCTTCCCCAAGCATATTTTTACCCACTAAGACGGCCAGTGTATCCATATGTAAATCCTTAACGGCGTATTCAGCCATTTTTTTGCCGTGAGAAGCAAAGGTTGGGTTTGCCTGGTACACATAAGGATTGTCGATATTCAGACTGTCGGAATTGGCTAACGGTGCTATCATTGGGATTTGATACTCTTCTGCAAGCTTGGCCATGCTGCTGGCGGGATCGGAATAAAGCGGCCCCAGTACCACATCCACGTTAGAATTCCACGCCAAATCGGTCATGGCGTAGGCGGAAGAATCCATTTTGGCATTGGTATTTTGATATCGAATAAAAGCTTTTTTGTTGGGATGTTGTTGATTAAACTGCTCGGCTGCCAGTGTATAGCCAAAATACAAACCTTGAGATACCTCATAATTAGGATCATTATTGGAATAAGAGGGCAGGGCGGCGCCGAGATTATAAGTGATCCCTTTTGGGGCGATAAGTCGATTATTATAGGCAATCTGAACCGCATATTTCATGGAATCCGAAAGGGTGGAGGTCAACTTATGCATCTGTGCAGTCGTCGTATCGATCTTTGCATTCAGAAGTTGTTTGTATAGCGTCTTGGCTACCGGATAGGCAACACGTCCCATCGCAGAACTCACGAGGTCATACTTAATTTCAGGATATTTCGCCTGCTGAAATGCACTTCGCCGTTGGTTCAAAGTCAAATAATTAAGAATGTCTCTGTAAAGCTGAATACCGTTAGTAATAACTTGGGTACGAACTTCCTGCCTTTGCAAAGGATAAAGGCGATTCAGGGCATCCCCATATTGTCCGAGCTGAAAATCGGATAATGCCAACGTGTATTGCGCTTCAAGATAGATGTCTTGAGAACTGTTCTTGGAAACATTATTCAAATAAGCATCTGCCGTCAAATATTTACCCAGGGCAAAATACGATTTGCCGGCAAAAAGCCGTGCCTTATCGGTATCTATTTTAGTGAATATGGTTAGGGCGTCAGAATAGTTACCCTGTTGATATAAATTCAATCCATCCTCAAAGGATTGTGCACGACTGGCGATGGGAAGCAGTAACGGGGTAAATAAAAAAATCGTAAACAATAAACGGCTAAACCGAAAACGGTATCCTTTAAAAAAATCCATGTGTTCTAATCGATTAACAAGGGAAGTTCATTTCTTTTCTAACTCAAAGTAAGCAAAATTGTTCTATAACCTATTCCCACTCTATCGTTGAAGGGGGTTTCGAGCTGATATCATAAACAACCCGGTTAATTCCTCTTACTTCGTTGATAATGCGGTTCGAAACTATTGCCAAAAAAGGATGGGGCAGATGTGCCCAATCGGCCGTCATGCCATCCACACTGGTGACGGCACGCAGAGCGGCCGTGTATTCATAGGTTCGTTCATCTCCCATAACGCCAACGCTTTGAACGGGTAATAACACAACCAGGGCCTGCCAAACTTCATCATACAAACCCTTTTTCCGAAGTTCATTGATAAAAATATCATCGGCTTCCCGAAGCATGTCCAGCTTATCCTTATCAATATCTGAAATAATACGAATAGCCAGTCCGGGTCCCGGAAAGGGATGCCGCTTGATGAACTGTTCCGGAATGCCCAGGGTGCGGCCCACATTTCGAACTTCATCTTTAAACAGCTCTTTGACCGGTTCTATGAGATCCAGATTCATTTCTTCCGGAAGGCCGCCTACATTGTGATGAGACTTAATGGTAGCCGAAGGTCCTTTAAAAGATATACTTTCGATTACATCAGGGTAAAGTGTTCCCTGGGCCAAATATTTAAAAGATTGGTCATGGGCAATGGCATTATCAAAGACTTCAATAAATGTATTACCAATAATTTTTCTTTTTTCTTCGGGATCGGTGACGCCTTTCAGCTTCGACAGAAATTGTTTACTGGCATCGACACCTTTAACCGGTAGATGAAGCTGATCCTCGTAAACGTCCAACACATCCTGAAACTCATTCTTTCGCAACAGGCCGTTATCTACAAAAATACACTGTAGCTGATCACCTATAGCTTCATGGATGAGAGTTGCCACTACTGTTGAATCAACGCCGCCACTCAGTCCGCAAACAACGCGATCATCACCCACACGTTCCCGGATTTCATCTATCGTGGATTCTATAAATGATTCGGCTGTCCAGCTGCCTTGGAGTCCGCAAATCGTTTTGACAAAGTTTTTGAGGATCTGTTTGCCATTGACGGTATGAACAACCTCAGGATGAAATTGAACGCCGAATATCTTTTTATTTTGATGCCGTACGGCTGCCACTTCTGCATTATTTGTGTGCCCGATGATATCATACTCGGGGGGCAATTCCTTGATA
>DATFLI010000449.1:0-10177 GCA_035267805.1 Balneolaceae bacterium
TCTTATAAATTCGGAACTCCGGGATCTGCCAATAATGTTCCGCCCGATAATGAGCCTCCGGCATTGACCGGTTTAAATTCCGTTGATGCCGCAAATCTGCAACTCATTTTTTCGGAAAAGGTCACTAATGCTTCTGCAACCGATATCAGCCACTACCATATTGCTCCAAGCCGAAATATTCAGCTAATTTCTGTACACAACGACAGTGTTACATTACTTCTGGGCAGTCCACTCACATCGGGAGAAACCTATGACATCACAATCTCCGGTCTTTCTGACATCTTCGGCAATACTCTATCAACTGTTACAAAACAGCTTAAATTTGTCAAGATCGATAAGGCACAACCGGGAGACGTCTTGCTCAACGAAATCATGTATAATCCGGCCCCCGATGAGGCCGACTTCGTGGAGCTCTACAATCCAACAGGAAAAAACTTTGACCTGACAAATTGGTTTATCGGGGATGCAACCGGCACCAGCCAAATTAAGAAAAGTGTTATCCTGCCACCCGATCGCTACCTGATTCTCACGGGAAACCGGGCATTTGCCCAAAAGTTTGACAATGCTGTAGTCGTATCTGATTTCCCGGCCCTAAACAATAATCGCGGTGATGCCGTCTACATTCGCCGAAATGACCGGACAACCATTGATTCCCTGTATTATTCCCAGAGTTGGGGCGGAAGTCAGGAAGGCACTTCTATAGAAAGAAAAGATCCCTTTGATGCCTCCAACGATGCATCGAATTGGACAAGTAGTTCATCTGATGACCACTATTCTGCCGGAGAACAGAATATTAGCTTTCAGTCAGACACACACCCACCAAAAATCGTTTTTGCCAAGACATTAACAGGTGGCCATTTAGAGGTGCGTTTCAACGAGTTTATAAGATTAACCGAGAACCTTGGGTTTTCAACCGACGGCCAAGCTTTAACAATAACCGGCTTTGATTCAACGCAGGGAAACATTATTGATTTGCAAGGCGGTACAACTAAACTAAAAGGAAAACACACGACCCTCACCGCAAAAAATGTAAGTGATGTAAAAGGGAATATGAAAGCGAGTGCCAAGATCCCTATAGCCCGGCCATTACAACCCAAAGAACTGACTATCAATGAAATAATGTATGACCCGTTGAATCAGACGGATGATAATAATCCCGATCAAAGTGAATATATTGAATTACGAAACACTCGGGACTACGCTATCTCCCTGGAAGGATTGTCGCTTCATGATGCACCAGACGAAAAAAGCAACATTACGATACTAGAACCGGTAACGAGCACCGCCAAGTGGGTACCAGCCCGGGGATATGTGCTGATATATGCAGAAAATACTGCCACAAAATTCAAACAAAGCAAGGTAGCCAATTTTTTTGATCTAAAGTCAACCAATATGCGCTCGATTATGCGAGTTGATCGTGCCGGTCTCGGCTTGGCATCAGAAGGCGATGCCATTTACCTGGCCGACAGTTCAGGTACCACCATCGACTCTGTGTATTATGATAAAAGTTGGCAAAACCCCAATCTCATTGACACCAGGGGTATTGCCCTGGAGCGCATCAACCCTGAAGGGCCCAGCAATGATCAATCCAACTGGGGTTCCAGTGTCACCATTAAAGGTGGTACACCCGATAAAAAGAATTCCATTTATCAAGCCAACCCGGACAAACCAAGTAAAATAGGTATTAGCTTTGATCCCAATCCCTTTTCCCCGGACAATGACGGCTATCAGGACAACTTATTCATCAACTACAAGCTCGATCAACCGGATTACCTGATTCGGGTACGAATTTACGATCGCTATGGTCGACTGGTTCGAAAACTTGCAGATGGAAAGCCGGCAGGTTTTGATGGACAGCTCATCTGGGATGGCCGGAAAAATGATGATAATCGTAATCGAATCGGAATTTATATTGTGGTTTTCGAAGCATATAACAGTGCAACAGGAAGCGATAAATCCTTTAAAAAGCCCATCGTATTGGCTCGAAAGCTCAATTAACACATGATCAATTTCTATTTCTTAATTTTTAATAACTGATTGCCTACCTTCTGTCTATCATCATAGATCTGAAAAAAATATTTCCATGACTAAAAAAAACGCGCCTATTGGCATTTTTGATTCCGGCGTAGGCGGACTAACGGTGATGAAAGACATCATCCACCGATTGCCTTCGTACGATTATCTTTACCTGGGAGACAGTGCGCGTACGCCTTATGGGAATCGGTCGTTCGAATCCATCTACCGGTTCACGCTGCAATGTGTAGAATATCTTTTTAGTCAGGGATGTCACCTAATCATTTTAGCCTGTAATACTGCATCTGCCAAGGCTTTGCGTACAATACAACAGCAAGATCTGCCGCGAATAGCTCCAAATAAACGAGTCTTGGGAGTTATCCGTCCAACGGCAGAAGTAATCGGCTTGCATTCGGATACCGGTCATGTGGGCGTTTTAGGTACGATGGGGACTGTGCAATCAGGTTCTTATGAGATTGAAATCAAGCACCAGTTTCCTGAACTATCCGTTTATCAACAGGCATGCCCAATGTGGGTGCCTTTGGTTGAGAATAACGAACACAACAATCCCGGAGCGGATTATTTCGTTACAAAATATCTGAATCAGATACGGCAACAGTCCTCAAAAATTGATACTCTTTTGCTGGCATGCACGCATTACCCTTTACTAATGCCGAAAATTCGTAACGTGCTCCCATCTGATATTTCTGTTATCAGTCAAGGGCCAATCGTTGCAGCCAGTTTACAGGATTACCTGAAACGTCATCCCGAAATCGATAAAAACTGTTCTAAAAATAGGGGCCGAAGATTTTTAACAACCGATGCTCCAAAGCTGTTTGATCATCATGCTACTACCTTTTTCGGGCAAAAGATAACCTCGGAATTTGTTGACGTTTAGAGAATGAACAAGCTTAGACTAGCCGTTATCGGAGGTGGAGCAGCAGGATTTTTCGGAGCCGTTAATGCGGCACGATTACATCCTAATATTAGTGTCACTATTTTTGAAAAAAGCCGGGAAGCGATGTCGAAGGTTCGCATTTCCGGAGGCGGGCGATGTAACGTTACGCATCACTGTTTCGATGCTGAAATTTTATCTCAAGCCTATCCCCGGGGTTCAAGAGAGCTGCGCTGGGCATTTGAACAGTTCCAAGCTGCGGATACCGTTGAGTGGTTCCAAAATCGCGGCATTGAACTCAAAGCAGAAAACGACGGCCGCATGTTCCCGGTTACCGACAACTCGGCTACAATTATCAATTGCCTGAAAAAGGAGGCCCAAAAATATTCGGTGACAGTTAAAACCAAATCCCGTATTGATAAAATTGAACCCGTTAGAAAGAACCGATACAGACTATCGGTTCGCAATGAAAAGCCACAGATTTTTGATGCGGTCATCATTGCTACCGGAGGATCCAACCGGTCGTCAACCTACAACTGGCTACGGGATCTTGGGCACACTGTCAAAGATCCCGTCCCTTCCCTGTTTACTTTTAATTTTCGGGATAAGATCCTCAAGGATTTGGCGGGAATTTCGGTCGAAAATACACTGGTATCAATTGAGGATACCAATTACCGGCATACCGGACCGGTGCTGATTACGCACTGGGGATTAAGCGGTCCGGCGGTGTTAAAAACCTCAGCCTGGGCAGCGCGGTATTTGTTCAACCAAGAATATCGCTTTACGATCCGGGTAAATTGGCTGCACCCCAAAAATGAACAGCAAGTTCGCGGGATTTTGGATGTGCTACGCAAAGAAAATGCCCGAAAATCGGCCAGCAAGCAACAAATATTCCCTATTCCGAATCGTTTGTGGGAACGCTTTCTGGAATTGGCAGATATTTCTCCACAAAAACGGTGGGCGGAGCTGTCCAACCATCAGATTCATGAACTGGCACAGCAACTGGCATCAGCACGTTATGAGATTCAAGGGAAAACGACCTATAAGGAGGAGTTTGTGACCTGCGGCGGAATCCCTCTTAACGAGGTGAATATGGGGACGATGGAGAGCAAGATCTGCCCGAATATTTATTTTGCCGGCGAAGTGCTCAATATTGATGGGATCACCGGAGGATTCAATTTTCAATCGGCATGGACGACGGGATGGATTGCAGCACAGCATATTGCCGGAAAATAAACAACCTAGTCATTTCGAAGGTAGTGAGAAATCTATGTTACGCTGGATTACAAAAGATTTCTCGTTAACACTCGAAATGACTGGTAGTTCACAATAATTTACTAGCCAGGTTCGCCAGTTCGGAGCGCTCTCCTTTTTCAAGATTGATATGGGCATACAAATCGTGATTATGCATCCGATCCACCAGGAATGAAAGCCCGTTACTCTGGGTATCCAGGTACGGGGTATCAATCTGGTAAATGTCGCCGGTGAAGATGATCTTCGTATTTTCACCGGCCCGGGTGATAATCGTTTTAACCTCGTGCGGCGTCAGGTTTTGGGCCTCATCCACAATAAAAATCACATTCGAGAGACTGCGTCCCCGTATATATGCCAGCGGGATAATACGAAGCTTATCATTCTCAACCATCTCCTCTACCTTCTGATACTGCTTGCTGCTCTCGGGATACTGGTTTTTGATAAATGAGAGATTATCCCACAGCGGCTGCATATAGGGATCAATCTTGGAATTAATATCTCCCGGCAGGTAACCAATATCGCGGTTACTCAGCGGCACAATAGGACGCGCCAGAAAAATCTGTTTGTAATCGTGACGCTGCTCCAGTGCCCCGGCCAGAGCAATCAGTGTTTTGCCCGTACCCGCAGCCCCGGTAATTGTAACCAGCAAATTATCCGGATTCATGATCGCCTGCAGGGCAAACGTTTGTTCAGCATTGCGTGGTTTTACACCATAAGCCGAAAACCGTTTCACCGGTTCGATATACCCGGATTGAGCATTATAATATCCCAGTGCGGAACTGGAGTGATTTTTTAGGATAAAAAAGTGATTGCTGGTGGGCTTATCTTCCATCACTTCCTTGGTTTCAAGTCTTCCATCCTCATATAACCGATCAATCAGTTCAGAATCCTCATACTTAATCTCGGTCTTCCCTTTGTAGAGGTGATCGATATCTTTAATACGAATGGTCTCATAATCCTCGGCATCAATATTCAAAGCCCGTGCTTTAATCCGCAGGTTGATATCTTTGGATACCAAAATTACTTTTTTGCCCGGTTCGTCTTCCTTCAATTTTAATACCGAGTTGAGAATCCGGTGATCGTTTTTCTGATTGCCAAACACCTCGGACGCATCCACCTTACTGTTCTCATTATTGAGAACCCGCAGATTGCCGTGGGTCTTGCCATTCAATGGAATCCAGCGCTGTAGCATATTTTTATCGGATATTTTATCCAGATAGCGACTAAACTCACGGGCGTGCAGGTTGATGACATTATTTCCCTTTTTGAAGGTATCGATCTCTTCCAGAACAGTGATAGGAATGGCAATATCATTCTTCTGAAAATTTTTTACGGCTTCGCTATCATATAAAAGAACGGAGGTGTCCAGAACAAAAATCTTGGCTTTCTTTCCGGGCATAGGATATAATCATTTGGATTTAAAAGAACGGCAGAGGTATAGCCTGTTAATTAACGATATTGAATCGCCCGGTCAGAAGCAATTTTGATTGCAATCTTAATTAAAAATTAATGTGATTAGCTATTGTTATTTGTTACTAGTTATCTATTATTATTCACGATCAGTCATGGCAAATTAGGTACTAACAGCAAAGATTAACTTTGTTTGCCGGCCAAATCATATAAGGCAATCGAAGCGGCTACTCCGGCATTCAGACTTTCCACCTGTGGTCTTTTCTGCGGGGATGGGATGCGAACCTTTGTTCGACGTTCTGTCATCAAATCCGCATTGATACCGTGAGCTTCATTTCCTACGACAATAATTGATTTTCCGGTTGGATGAATATCCGGCAGGGATACGGCATCGTCTCCGGCATCCAACAAAAATATTGACCAGCCTTTCTCTTCAAAAGCAGACAATATCTCTGAAAGGTCTCCATTTTTATGCGGGATGGTCCCGGTAGCCCCGGCAGTACCGCGCACGACCTTGGGATGAAAAAGATCGACGGTTCCTTTCCCTGACAGGATACCCGAAGCCTCAAACCAGGTAGCCGTTCGAATAATAGTACCTAGGTTGCCCGGATCCTGAACAGCATCAAATGCAATAACGATACCCTGACTCATTGCCAAATCGTCAATGTCGGCTTCGTCGGGTATCCGGCATAAGGCGAGCACCCCCTGGGGCGTATCAGTATCGGATACTTCGGCAAACAGATCTCCCGCAAGAGTGCAGGATTCGATATTTTTTGAGGATAACCGCCATTCGTCCTGTAACCAATATTGCTGATCCTCATCAAAAAAAAGCGCCCGTACCGAAATAATCCCCGACTCCAGTATTTGCTGTACAGCTCGCGCTCCTTCAATCAAAAAAAGCTGCTCCTTATAGCGATATTTTTTGCGGTTCAGTTTTCGAAGTAGTGTTACCTGTCGGTTTGATGCGCTATTTAGTGTCATTCGCAAAATTATATTTATAAATTTTATGAACAGACCTTCAAATCACCAAAAGTATCATTATTTTATGCACAAAATCTAACGAATTAAGTAATTAAACATTTATGGAATTTCTGAAGAAACTTGGGATAGAAGGTACCAATTTAGGTACAAGTACCGGCCAAAAATTTTTAGGGTCTGAAAGCCAGGACACTATTTCCAGTCACACTCCTATTGACGGGTCTCAAATTGCGGATACTACACTTACCAGCCGCGATGATTATGAAAAAGTGGTAGCCACCGCACAGGAAGCCTTTAAAAAATGGCGGATGGTTCCCGCACCAAAGCGAGGCGAAATTGTACGCCAAATTGGCCTGGAACTCCGTAAACATAAAGAAGATCTCGGTCGGTTGGTTACATATGAGATGGGAAAAATCTACCAGGAAGGCCTGGGTGAAGTACAGGAAATGATTGATATTTGCGATTTTGCGGTAGGTCAATCCCGTATGCTATATGGTAAGACGATGCAATCCGAACGCCCCGAGCACAGGATGTATGAACAATGGCATCCGCTGGGCATTACCGGCATTATTTCGGCGTTTAACTTTCCGGTAGCCGTTTTCAGCTGGAATGCGATGATCGCTGCCGTCTGTGGAAATGTGATGATCTGGAAAGGCTCTGAAAAAACTCCGCTCTGTGGAATTGCCGTTCAAAACATCATTGCAAAAGTACTGAAACGTAACGACCTGCCGGAGGGTATTTTTAACTTGGTTACCGGTGACCGGCAGGTGGGCGAATGGATGACAGATGATGAACGAATTCCGTTAATATCTGCTACCGGATCTATCCGTATGGGAAAAGAAGTAGCCAAAGCGGTTGGATCCCGTTTAGGAAAAACAATCCTTGAATTGGGTGGTAATAATGCCATCATCGTCAGTAAAGACGCGGATCTGGAGATGGCAGCCAGGGCTATCGTATTTGGTTCTGTGGGCACTTGCGGCCAGCGTTGTACTTCAACCCGTCGATTGATTATTCATGAGGATATCTTTGATGAGCTCAAAAATCGATTGGTTGAAATCTATGAGGATGTGAATATCGGAAATCCAATGGATGAGGATACGCTGGTAGGTCCGCTTATTGATCAGGACGCTGCAGATAATATGCAAAAGGCCCTGGAAGAGATAAAAAAGGCCGGCGGAGAGATTGTGTATGGTGGTGAAAAATTGAACTTGAAAAAACTCAGTGGCGGCAATTATGTGCGTCCCGCTATGGCTATTGTCGAAAATGAATACGACATCGTACAGGAAGAAACCTTTGCCCCGATTCTTTATCTTATCAAGTACAGTAATCTTGATGAAGCAATCGCTAAACATAACGGCGTAAAACAGGGACTTAGTTCTGCCATGTTTACCCTGAATCTTCGTGAAGCTGAAACATTTCTTAGTGCCCGCGGCTCCGACTGTGGCATTGCCAATATCAACGTAGGCACCAGCGGTGCTGAAATTGGCGGTGCCTTCGGGGGAGAAAAAGAAACCGGCGGCGGCCGGGAATCGGGCTCGGATGCCTGGAAAGGTTATATGCGCCGACAAACCAATACGATCAATTGGAGCACCGAAATGCCGCTGGCCCAAGGCATCGAATTCGATGTTGATTAAAAGGCGTTCAACCAAAAAAGCCCCGGTTTCGGGGCTTTTTTATATAGCCGGAATTTGAATTATTCTACAGGATACTAAAAGAAAGCCCTGCCGAAAGTACTTGCTTAACCTGTACTTTCCGGGAATAGTCACTGTCATATATCATCACAAACTGTAGCGACATGTTCATAAAATCATTGATCTTGCCGATCATCTCATTCGAGAAGTTAACATCAGTATTATCGATATGTCGCTGCATGTTGGTAAATGTTTCTACGGAGCTTATAAGTCGCACATGGCTGAATATTTCTTTCTCAAAATTCAGACCGATGGAATAACCGGGCTCAAAACGGAACTTTTTACCGGCATCCAATCCATATCTGGTTGAAAGAGTTGTGTCTTTCACAATCGTTTCTTTCATCGCTAAACCGGCTTCAGCCGAAAAATAATCCGCGGGTGAAAAAGAGATACCGCCAATCTGCGTAAAATACGCCGGAGCCATAAATTTAGAGATCAGCTCCGGGGACTGATCATCCGGAACGTTATAATTAAATCCCTGATCAAATTGGGTATTAAAATTAATAGTCCCAAAAGCGCTCCACCGGTTATCCGGAAACAAGTAACTGAACTTGTTATTCAAGGCAATTCGGTCGTCCGTTTTTCGGGTACCCTGTCCCTCCAGTTTTGCTTTGCCGTATTTCAAATTGGTTGTCAATGCATACGCAAACTGCTCCTTGCGATACTTCATGTTGTACACAGTGGATGCCGTAATACTGATGGTATTCACGCCCCCTTGACTCCAGTTGTTATATGCGGCCTGGGAACCGTACAAACCACCGACCCAACTGACTTGCCAGCCTTCTAAGGTATCGGAAACTACCACCTTTCTGTTTATACGGGACATATCACTTACGGAGATATCCTTCTTATCCTTGAGGATCTCACTAATCTCAATAGCATCCTGGCCAAAAACGGGAAGGGCAGAAACTAAGACATAGCATAGAATACAGAGTACTGACTTGTACTTTCTCATGAGCAGCGTTCGTATAGTTGAATTATTATTTGGAGGACGAAAAATAGGACAAATTATAGAAATTAGAAATCTATAAATTCATGCATCAACTAAAATTACCCGCTCTATTTTTTCACCTTCAATTTGCACTGAGACGTGTTCGTTTAGCTTGGTAGGTAATTCCATACCGAAAAACTCGGATTTAATCGGATATTTGCGATGCCCGCGGTCAATCATAACAGCCGTATACAGCTCCGGCGGGTCCAGATGCTCTGCGATTTTATTTAATGCACCGAACATGGTTCTACCGGAAAATATAACATCATCGACCACTAAAATATATTTGTCCTTCACTCTCTGCTTATCTAACTCTTCAAAAAGGGTATCTGACTCTCCATTTTTCAGCCGCATCTGTAATGCTTCGACATTGCTATTCGCTATGGATTCCAGAACTTTGCCTAAAGCCCGGCCGATAGCATATCCGCGCTTATCAATCCCAAACAGTAAAAATGATTTATCGTCAATATTCTTCTCGTCAATTTCATAGGCCATCCGTTTTAGCGTTCGCTGAATCCGGTTGGAATCCATTAACACCAATGGTTTTGTATCAGAACTCATATATTAAAATATTCGAAATATTGTAATAACCTTTATAATAAAACCACGCATTTGTACATTAAGAATATCGAGAGAACTTAACAAGGCAAGCTACACATATATAAAATCGTAAAGGGAGATATCATCATGGCACAAAAAAATATTTTTCGTTCAATAATTGTAACAGCTACCACTTTTGTGGGCGGTATGGCTGTGGGAATGTTATTAGCGCCCGACAGCGGTTCAAAAAGTCGAGCCTGGCTTACCGACCAAGCGACAGAACTGTCTGACTGGATGGAGCGTCAAGGCAAATTTGCTTCCAGGCAAACAAACCTGAAAGTTGGGAAACTTCGCAAAAATATGGGCCGTGGGGTAAAACGTAATTTCCCGAACCTCTACGAAGCC
>DATFLI010000450.1:0-17490 GCA_035267805.1 Balneolaceae bacterium
CCGTCGAGACTTATGAACGCTTTTAAACCGGAATGTTTCACCGCATACAGCAAGGCAGCCCGGGCACTAAAACTGTAAGCCACTATTCCGGTAGGAATATTTTTTCTGTCTGTTATTTGCAAAATCTTTCTTCTGGCAAAAGCCAAGTCAGCCCCCTGTTCGCGAGCTTTCGCAACCAACCCATTATACCCCTTGTAAAATCCGGTGATACGAGTGGGCGATGGCGTCGTCACCACATAAAACCCATGACTTGCCAAATACTCACAAAGCACAACTTGATGAAAGATTGTCTGCATATTACCCTGCCCCACTAAAACCATCGGGAAATTCCCGCCTCTCACAGGAGCCCCATCCTTAGCGATAAACGACATGGAAAATAGACTGTCAATGCCATGCTTTGTAACACCGAAACGGACCGCTAGTTTTTTATAGTTGCCAATCAGCGAATCTGAATTCAATTTCCCGGGACCCATTTCTTGGGCGGAGAGCAGAAAATAATTTCTGAAGGTCATAAACCGCATCTGATCCCCAGCCTTTCGGGGATACCAAAATCCAATTTGCACCGGGCGATATGCCGAATCCCCGATTGTACGCATAGAATCGCGTACTGCAAGGGACCTGAAGCCAACACGGTAAGGGCCGGTCTTATATACGCCCATTAGTTTTTGATGCTCCCGATTGTGAGCATTACATGCAACTAACGCGATTGCCATGGATAACATAAGCAACCGTTTGACTAAAGTAATTGTATTCAGCATTTGTTTTAAATTAGGAATAACAGGTAATAAAATATTTAGCCATTAATTCACCTAAATCAAAGCAGTCGCTAGCAAATGTATAGGCATTTTCATTTGAGCAGGATGTTAAACTCACATTGTAAGAATCCATAAGATGTAGCCTCTATTTTTTAATTTTTTCATTATGCACATTTCCGAAAAGATGCTTATATTTGGCGTCCACGAATTGAAAGAAAATTAATTTACATTTATGGTCGGAGTAAAAGTAAAAGATAACGAGAGCATTGATAGAGCTATCAATCGCTTCAAAAAATTGGTGACTCGTTCACGAATTCTCAATGAATACAAAGAACGTCAGCAGTATACCAAGCCTTCCAAAGAACGTCGTGAGGCTTTAAAGAAAAGTATTCGTGAACAGCGTCGTCGTCAGCGTCATCAGTATTAAGAACTTTTTTCTGATAAAAGCTCTTTAGTCGAAGCTAAAGGGCTTTTTTTATGCAATTCATAATATTAGAAACACCACTCACCTTCATCCCGCCAGTACGTTCCAAAGTATTCCCTCGGGGCACTATGGCATGTTCAAAGCCAAGCTTTTTGATTTCACCGAGGCGATGATCGACCTTGTTGACAGCCCGCACTTCTCCACCCAGTCCAACTTCTCCTAAAAAAGCCATTTTCGTTGATATAGGTTTATCCAGCAGGCTGGATACCAATGCAGACGTAACCCCCAAATCGGCCGCAGGATCATTTACTTTTAATCCGCCGGCAATATTCAGGTAAACATCCTGACCGGAAAATTGATAGCCTCCCCTTTTTTCGAGTACGGCCAGCAATAATGAAAGCCGGCGATGATCAAAGCCGTTAGCCGTCCGCTGTGGCGTGCCGTAATTACTGGGTGTCACCAGCGCCTGAACTTCTACCAGCAGTGGCCGGGATCCCTCAATTGAGCAGATTACGGCATTGCCGCTGACTTTACTATTGTATTCCGAAAGAAAGAGCTGCGATGGATTTAGCACATCTTTGAGACCGGACTCTTTCATCTCAAAAACGCCCACTTCCTGGGCCGGACCAAATCGATTTTTGAGACTTCTGAGCATTCGGTAATTGTAATTACTGTCCCCTTCGAACTGCAACACAGTATCCACCATATGTTCGAGTACGCGCGGCCCGGCAATCGCACCATCTTTGGTGACGTGACCGATAACAAGCGTAGTGATATTCTGTTTTTTTGCAAGTTGTTGCAACAGGGCCGCACATTCTTTCACTTGTTGAATGCTCCCGGCCATGCTCGTCAACTCGGTGCGATAGACGGTCTGAATAGAATCAATCACGAGTAAATCGGGATCTAATTTTTGCGCCTCACTCAGCACCTTACTAATATCGGTATCGGTATAGATATAGAAATTCTCTGAACTAACGCCCAAACGTTTGGCCCGTTGCTTAATCTGTCCCGCGGATTCCTCTCCGGCACAATACAAAATCTCCAAATCAGGCTGTGATTTACCAATTTGAAGTGTAAGTGTACTTTTTCCAATGCCGGGATCCCCACCAATCAGCACGAAAGAACCGGGTACGAATCCCCCGCCCAGAACACGATCCAACTCAGGAATTTTACTTAAGAAACGCTCTTCCGAATCCGCATCTATATCATCTAACTTCTGTGGGGGAGCCGATTCTGTAAGTCCATCAACTTTGCCCTTGTGCTCCTTTTGTTTCTTTGTCTTCCGCTCAACCTTAAATTCTTTAAACGTATGCCAGCTTCCACAATTGGGGCAGTTACCAAGCCATTTTGCAGAAGTATGTCCACATTCATCGCATACATACTGAATTCGATCTTTGGGCATTTTTTAAGCAGATTTGGATGATAAATCGGTTTCAATAACTTCTTCCTCATCATCACCGTTTTCAAAATTATCAATCATCGATCGGTTGATATACCATGTTGTTGCCATCATTCCCAAACCGATACTGATGTAATAACTGATAATTCGCCAGGCGAAAACAGCCAGACCAATAAAAGCTTTGCGATCCATTAGCGGTCCCTGGAAAAGAGCGAAAAGCCCCTCAACGCCACCGCTGCCGCCCGGTGTCGGCATAATCAGGAAAGCCAGGTTCATCGCCAGGCTTCGTAACACAGAAAGGATTACATCGGCAGGGAGTAAACTTAAAACAACAATGGTGGGCAACGCAACACGACATAACCACGACATGGTTGATAAAAAGAATGCTTTAAGAAGAAAACTTGTCGGCTTCTTACGCAGTTCATGAGAATGCTCGACCAGGTTATCCACTTCTTCATTGACTTTTCCTTTCCAACGCCGCAGGAATGGAAGCCGGAATAAAAAATTCACTACTTTTTTAATAGCATTGGGATTTTTCAGCACGCCATACGCCATCAATCCCGCATAACTAAGCAGACCGATATAAAGCAAAATCATGGTAGCGTGGCCGACCATCCCTATACTACTCGGCACCACTTCAAAGAAAAGGCCTGCAATAACCAGTATAGGCACCGCAAGTGCAAACCAAAGCTGGTCAAGCAATACGCTGTAAAGAATAATTGCTGTTGATTGACCGAGCTTAAATCCTTCTTTGGTAAGCGCATAGGTAGCCATCGGGGCTCCTCCAATCGTTGAAGGAGTAACTGAGGATGTAAAATCCCAGCTCAGCATGACCCGGAACGAAGCTATCCATCCCAATTCTTTTTCCGACAGATAGCGAATTTTGGCAGCGGCTAACCATAAACGTAAAAAAGAAACGAATAAGGCAATGAATAGACCCGGAAGACGCTTGGGCTTAAGATGCTCCAATACCCCGGGCGTATATGTCAAATAAATGACAAACGCCATCGTAGCAATACTCAACCCAATAGAAATAAAAAGATATTTCTTGGAAAAATAACTTTTAGGGTCTTCCTGTATGTTGGATTTATTATTCGGCAAGTAACGCGAAACTAAAATTAACGAAGTAAAACAGATACTGCTTTATAAATCAATATCACAAAAAGAAACTGTAACTTACAAAACGAAAAACCGGGTTAACAGTTTCATAAAAAAGGCCTTATGGAATAATCATCCATAAGGCCTATAAATGTAAGACTTATTTAGGCAATCGTAATGTCATTATCCAAATACACATCCTGAATAGAATTAAGCAACTTTACGCCTTCTTCCATGGGACGTTGAAACGCCTTACGACCGCTGATCAACCCCATACCGCCGGCACGCTTGTTGATGACTGCTGTGCGTACGGCCTGGGCAAAATCATTATCCCCCGAAGCCCCGCCGGAGTTAATTAATCCCGCGCGCCCCATATAGCAATTTGCTACCTGATAGCGTGTTAAATCGATGGGATGATCGGTACTTAGTTCGGTATAAATTCGTTCATCAAGCTTACCATAGGATGAATCTCCCATATTCAGGGCTTTAAAACCGCCATTATTCGTCGGCTGTTTTTGTTTGATGATATCAGCCTGTATGGTAACCCCCAGATGATTGGCTTGGCCTGTCAAATCAGCGGAAGAATGATAATCGGTTCCGTCTACTTTGAATGCGGAATTTCGGGTGTAGCACCACAATATCGTAGCCATACCCAATTCATGAGCGCGTTCAAACGCTTTGGCAACTTCCTGAATCTGACGATTGGATTCCTTTGAGCCAAAATAGATGGTAGCTCCCACGGCCGCTGCTCCCATATCAAAAGCGCGCTCAACCGATCCGAACATAATCTGATCGTAAGTATTCGGATAGGTCATCAATTCGTTATGATTAATCTTAACGATAAATGGAATCTTGTGAGCATATTTGCGGGCAACGGCTCCCAGCACTCCAAATGTAGAAGCCACTCCGTTGCAACCGCCCTCGATAGCAAGTTCAACAATTTTCTCGGGATCAAAATAATCCGGATTTGGGGCAAATGATGCACCTCCCGAGTGTTCGACGCCCTGATCGACCGGTAAAATGGAAACATAACCGGTTCCTCCAAGACGCCCGTGATCCAATAGATCCTGTAAGTTTCTTAACACGCGGGGATTCCGATCCGATTCATAGAGAATTTCATCCACATATGCCGGGCTCGGCACATAAATTTTATCCTTTGAAATAGTTTTACACTCATGACTCAGCAGATCTTCCGCCTCATCCCCAAGCAAATCTTCAATACTTTTTGTTGCTATATCCATAGCTGTTTTCCTGGTTAATCCTATAAATTTATCCTTTAATTAGGGCTAATTAATATAAGTGATATATGATGAAATGACTAGTATCCTTATTCATAAAAAGTTTAAGGGGGATATGCCCCTGTCGATGTTCATTTAAATAATCGATATATTATCGCCTATCAATTCCATATCCTTTCAAAAAGTTAAATAAAACTATGAAAATTGGCGACATTGACTTGGGTGACAACCCCATTTTGCTTGCCCCAATGGAGGATGTCACAGATTCTCCGTTCCGTACGATTTGCCGTCGAAAAGGTGCGAGTGTAGTGTATACCGAATTTATCAGCTCGGAGGCAATCGTAAGGGATAAGGAAGTAGCATTGCACAAAATGGATTTTACCGAAGAACAGAGACCTTTCGGGGTACAAATTTTCGGGGGACGGGAAGAGGCTATGGAAGGTGCCGCCAAAGTTGCTCAAAACAACAATCCCGATATTGTAGACATTAATTTCGGATGCCCTGTTTACAAGATAGCCAAAAAGGGCGCAGGTGCCGGGTGCCTGCGCGATCTCGATATGATGCAACGCATGGCAGAAACAGTTGTAAATGCTGTGGATGGAATTCCGGTAACGGCTAAAACTCGTCTCGGTTGGGATAATCGCACGATCAAAATTCGAGAGGTGGCTTTACGGCTCCAATCTGTCGGCATTAAAGCTCTTGCAATTCATGCCCGTACGCGCAACCAAAAATATAAGGGCGATGCACGATGGGACTACCTGAAATACGTAAAAGAAACTCCGGGGCTCGAGATTCCGATTATTGGCAATGGAGATGTCACTTCTCCCCGGGATGTAAAGCGCATGTTCGACGAAACCGGGGTTGATGGTGTTATGATTGGTCGAGGGGCTATCGGTAATCCATGGATTTTTGAGCGCTCTAAACATTATCTGGAAGCCGGAGAACTCCTTCCGGAACCTACAGTCGAAGATCGGATCGAGCTTTGTGCCGAACAATTGCGAAAATCAGTCGATCACCACGGTGAACGTTATGGTGTAATTATCATGAAAAAGCATTATGGACAATACCTGAAGGGCATTCGCAATAGCCGCCAGCTGCGCGCCGAAATCATGAAAGAAAAGGAGATGGACCCAATCATCGAGTTGCTCATGAACTTCAAGGAGCAAGAAATGTATGCCGTTGCCTCCTAAAACTTATTTAACCTGAGTTCGATATAAGAAATGGCCTGCATAAGTCTCCCCTTTAAGGGGAGTACTCTCGTGGTTTTCCGAAAGGGAGGGGTGTTCAGCGTGCCGAAAAAAAACACCTCCAGATCCAATTTGGTCCAAAAGCGGGCCCAATTGGCCCAAAGTCCCTCCTCGAGAAGGTGGGCCAATTGGGCCCGTTTTTGGACCAAATTGGGTCGGGAGGTGTTTTTTCCGGCACGCTGCCCCCCCCTCCCTCTCGGAAAACCACGAGAGTACTCCCCTTAAAGGGGAGACTTTTGCAGGCCATTTCTTATGTCAAACTCAGGTTATTTTAAACTATTTGTTGATTGGCACTGCAATCAGCATCCAGAAGTGGCGACCGCGCCGGACTTCGGTAAAAGGATCAACTTCCCGGATCACGCGGTAACCGACTTTAGCCAGATCCTCTTTTACAAACTTCATCGCAATTTCATGACTCCGTGCCTGTCGTGCGCGCCCGCTATTTTGCAAATTTTCACTTATTGCTTCGGCAATAACAAGTCTGCCTCCTTTTTTTAATTCCCTCCGAATATATCTGAGCATATTTAACGGTTCGGTAAACTCGTGATAGGTATTACGAATCAAAGCGGCATCCAATATGTCCCTGGGAAGCATGGGAGATTCGGGGATATTCAAAACCGGAGTCACATTTTCGATATGAGCGGCTTTCAAATTATCTTGCAGATCTTTTAATGCATTGGGATTGATGTCGACTGCGAAAATCCAACCCGATCCCACTATTGGCGACATCCGGGTAGTGTAATATCCTTCACGGCATCCGATGTCAGCCACCCAGCTTCCATTGCTAAGCTGCATCGCTTCGAACAGTTCATCAGCATTTCGCCACCCGTCCTGGGCATAGGCAATCGACCCGGATAAACACTCTGCAATAACCAGTAATAAAAGGAGAGCTTTACATTTGTCACTTAAGGGCGTTGAGCTAAAATTTAAACGCATCATTGTCATCCCGTGTATTTATTTTCGGTTGCTAAATAATCAAATGGGATAACAAATCAGACGCCGGAAGAGGTATAAACCCTTAGTAAATTACTTGTTCATGGAGAGCAGAAACTCTTCGTTGTCTTCGGTGCCCTTCATCTTATCAAGGACAAACTCCATGGCCTCAAAAGCATTCATGCGATTCAGGTAACGACGCAGAAGTACAACTTTTTCATGCTCGGCTTCAGGAACAATAAGTTCCTCGCGACGGGTACCACTCTTGAAAATATCGATTGCCGGGTAAATTCTTCGTTCGGAAAGATTACGGTCGAGCACAATCTCCATGTTGCCGGTGCCCTTGAACTCCTCGAAGATGAGATCATCCATGCGAGAACCGGTCTGTACAAGTGCCGTAGCCAAAATGGAAAGGCTTCCCCCGTGCTCAATATTTCGAGCAGAACTGAATAATTGCCGTGGAGCCTTGAGCGCTTCCGAATCCACTCCGCCAGACATTGTACGTCCCGATGTTGGTTGACAAATATTGTATGCACGGGCAAGACGCGTTATCGAGTCCATCAGCATAAGCACATCGTGGCCGCTTTCCACAAGACGTTTGGCCTTCTCAAATACAATCTCCGAAAGTCCGATATGATTTTCCGGCTTTTCATCGAAGGTTGAAGCAACGACTTCTGCATCTTCAACATTTCGCTCCATCTCGGTAACTTCTTCGGGACGCTCATCAATCAGCAGAATAATAACCTTGGTCTCGGGATTATTCTTATTGACGGCGTTGGCAATTTTACGCAGGATGGTTGTTTTTCCCGTCTTGGGCTGTGCTACAATCAATCCGCGCTGCCCTTTACCGAGTGGCGCAAAAAGATCCACAATTCGGGTCGTATATTCTGTGGGATTATTTTCCAATTTGAACCGTTCTTCCGGATATATCGGCAGCAGATCCTCAAAATCCTCCCGGTTATCCATATCGTGGGGAATCTTTCCGTTAACCCCATCCACTCGCAGTAATGCGAAATACCGCTCACCCACTTTAGGCGGACGAATGATACCAATAACGCAATCACCCTGTTTTAGCCGGAAACGCTTGATCTGCGACGGAGACACATAAATATCATCGGGACTGGCCTTATAGTTGTAATTAACCGACCGCAAAAACCCATAACCGTCAGGCAAAATTTCCAGAGTGCCCTCCTGTATCAGGTACGGACCCAATTCAGGCTCAATTTCCGCCAGTCGTTCATCCAACGTCGAAGCATCCGATTCCGGCAGGATGTCGTGCACGCTCTTTTTCTTCTTGCCTCGGTTGTTATTGGTATTAGTCTTCCCGGAATTACGTCTGTTTTGATGAGATTCGTTCTGATTATTATTAGAACGTTCCTCCACATTTCCACGAGCACGGGCTTTATCACGTACAGACTGTGAAATACGGCTTATTAATTCCTGTTTCCGGAGCCCCGAAACCGAAGTTAGCCCCTGTTCCCTAGCTAGCTGTTTAAGCTCTTTAACTGTTTTCTGGTGAAGGGAATCAATTTCTTCTAAAGTAACTCCATCGGATTGATAATCCGACATAATAATCTTCTTATATAAAATTTATATGGGTTGCGATGAATAAAATAGGTTCTACAATCTTATGCTATCTAGCTGTAAGAGAATTGATCTACACTGTATAAGGAAGCAAATGCAGGTAGATATGATATTAATGGTTCAAGCGTAATTTCTGATCCAGTCCCGTACCTTTACATAAAAGTAAAAACTTCCTGCAAAAATTACTAACTCCGAATCAAAATCATTAAGTAACGATTGCTGATTACGGTTGCAGGGAATAGAAATAACTTGTGGCAACCATTGTTTAATATCGTCAAAAGTTGCCGCCCGTTCAAGGTTTAACTGATAATAATAGATATTTTTGAATTCTGAAAACTCATTCATAACCTCGGGGCGCATTTTATCCTTCATCATTGACAATACAAGCGTGGCATCCTCGACACGTCCGACG
Organism: Balneolaceae bacterium; assembly: GCA_035267805.1. Lineage (GTDB taxonomy): Bacteria > Bacteroidota > Rhodothermia > Balneolales > Balneolaceae > Fodinibius. The sequence continues at coordinate 9,091 of DATFLI010000450.1, forward strand.
GTACGGACGGTCTGTTTTAAAACTTGTACCGCCTCCAAATTGTGTCCGCCGTCAAAATACCACTGCTGGTCTTTTAACAGCTTTTCGAATCGTCCCGCTCCCAATTTTACAACGCTTACAGCATCCAGAAATTGCTCCCGCGCAACGGGCAACACATGACCGGCCTTTTGGGTCGCCAACCAAGCCATCGCTAAATTCTTAGCCTGTACCGGGGCCACCATATTGGTTCTAATCACCGTCCTTTCTCCATTAATACGCAATGTATAGACTCCTGCTTCCAGATACTGCGGATTCAGTTCCTCACTCATAAAAACAGGACTGCTCCTTTTTTGGGCAATCTCAATAATTTCTTGCCGGGCAGCCTCCGGCAGATCGCCGATCACAACCGGTTTATTTTTTTTAATAATGCCGCCTTTTTCCGCGGCAATATCCTCTATACGATCACCAAGAATATCCGTATGGTCGAGCGAAATGCTTGTAATTACACTCAAAAGCGGATCAATGATGTTAGTAGCATCCAGGCGCCCTCCCAACCCTACCTCGATGATAGCAATATCGACCTTTGATTGCGCAAACCACCAAAAGGCAATGGCCGTACTGATCTCAAAATAGGTCAGTTTACTGCGTTTAATCAGATCTCCAAATTCCTGAAAGAAGGTAATAATTTGTTCGTCCGATATTACCTTGCCGTTAATCCGGAAACGCTCATTAAAGCGAAGAATATGGGGCGAGGTGTAAATGCCTGCATTATAACCCGATTTTTGATAAACAGTTCCCAGGATGTGACAAGTACTCCCCTTCCCATTCGTGCCGGCCACGTGAATAGACGCAAAAGCTTTTTGGGGATTCCCTATCTCCCGGCAAAAATCAGAAAATCGGGTTAACTCAAAATCAGCCGCCCGAGAGCCTGTCGAACTGAATTTGGGAATCCCATCCAGGAACTCCTCAACTTCTTCAATGGAATCGAATTTCATTTGAAAAACTCACCCATGTTTAAAATTTCGTTCTTAGATATAAGAACATTACCTTGCGAAAGCATTAAAAATGCCGGTCACTTATATTATGATTTATAATTCGTTGGTGAAACCTCTTTTATTTAGGCTTGATGCGGAAAAGGCTCATAATATGACCTATACATTTGCTAAAACTGCATCCAAAAGTGCGCTCCTCAAACTCTTGGCAAGCCTAATTTACAACTACCAATCCCCAAAATTAAACCAGCAGATATGGGGACTCGACTTCAGAAATCCCATTGGGCTGGCAGCCGGTTTTGATAAAAACGGGGAGATCCCCGAGATCATGGAAGCAATTGGTTTCGGTTTTGTTGAAATCGGCAGCATCACAGGCAATCCGAGCACGGGAAATCCGTCGCCACGTATGTTTCGACTTCCCAAAGACCGAGCCTTAATTAACCGGATGGGTTTAAATAATGATGGCGCTAAAACCATTATCAAACGTCTGAAGAACAAACATTTTTCTATCCCATTCGGTATCAATATTGCCAAAACCCATGATCCCAAAATTATGGGTGACCTGGCTATCAGTGACTATGTTCACAGTTTTAATGAAGCAAAAAAAATTGCTGATTATATTACGATAAATATATCCTGTCCCAATACGGCTGAAGGCAAAACGTTTGAGGATACCGCGGCACTGGATGAACTGCTATCAGCATTAAAAATCCGTAATGATGCCAGTGTTGTCCCCACGATCATCAAAGTCTCTTCCGACCTAAACCGGCAAGAGCTCATGGACCTGCTGGATATTTGCGAGGATCATCGTGTGCACGGCTACGTGGCCTGCAATACCTCGGCAAAACGAGAAGGGCTCAAGACTGATCAAGGTGTACTCAAAAAGATAGGTAAGGGCGGATTGAGTGGTCAGCCTATCGCAGAGAAAACAATTCAAATAATTCAATGGATCAGCGATGCCACCAACGGACAAAAGCCAATAATAGGCGTAGGCGGGATCGACTCTTTCAACACGGCTTTGAAGATGCTGCTTGCCGGCGCCGATTTGCTCCAGGTGTATACCGGACTGATTTATGAAGGTCCCGGACTTATCAAAATGATAAATAAGCAGATTGTGCAACAGTTGAAAGAGCTGAATATCAAATCCATCCATCAGCTCGTAAATGCCGTCCAATAGTTTCTATTTTTTGGGATCGAAAATCACCATTCGGAAAGAGGGAAGGTTGGATTTGCCTGCTATCCTTAAACTGAACTCAGGCTGATTAATCAAAACTCTTCACTGGCTAATCGGGAATGACACCTTGCAGCGAAGTTTTTTCGGTGGATTCTTTATATCCAACGGCTTAAAATGCAGATGCTTTTTAAAAGCTTTTTCAAAGGCATCTTCGATCCCCAAAGAAGTCCTGTTTGAAACTAATCGATATGAATCCCAGTTTCCATCGGGACTCACCACAAAAGAATACTCTACTTTTCCGGACAGAGACATGTTCTTCAATTTTTCAGGGTAGGTTACCTTGGACAAAAATTCCTGCATGCCCGGTGATACCGAAAGTGAAGCGCCCAAATCCTCACAGGTCGGTAACTTAGCTTGCGTATGTGCTTTCGGTTTTCCAAGCGTCTCAAGGAGTTTCCGAACCTTCTGATGCTGCCTTGAGTTGGTAAACGTTGTATCAAATTCCTGCAGAACAATACGAACGCTATCCCAGTACATGTGACTAAAGTGCAGCGAATCAACCGAAATATATTGGGTAGAATCACGGCTGACTGTTGGTTTTTTGAGAGAGTCACTCAGAAAACCATATATCTTTTTTTGAAGGGAATCGGCCACATTTTGGCGTGCCCTGGCTTGCCGAATGTACGACTCTATCGCTTGGTAGTAAATATAGGATGCCAGATCCGAATCACGATTTTCCAGGGCTAATTTCCGTAACTTTGCTGCCTTGTAAGGATCCTTTGAATGCTCTATATAGCGATATTTTTCCAGCAAAATTCGGGATGAATCCTCATCCGCCGTTTGGGGAGAAGATTCACCTAAATTGCTACGAACCCGTCGTGCATATTTGGTCTTGGGATATTCTTTTAAAATTCGGTTGCCCCAATATCTTAAGCTATCCTTACGACCGGTGGTATTAAATAGCTCATAAAGCGAATACATCGAACGGGCACGCAATTCATGATCCAAATCCTCATGAATCACCCTGTAAAAATACCGACGTGCACTATCAGGAGCACTTAGATTCAAGAAAAAGAGATTACCCAGCTGGTATTGAGCATTCGCTTTTTGGGTCTTTAGTCTAATCCGGTCGCTCTCTGTCTTCGGGATCTCGTCCAGGTTTAAATCCAATCCTGCTATGTCAGCTTGGTCGGCAGTGGTTATTTGCGCCGTGGTATCCTGAGTTGAAACCTGCTCGGTGTCGACACTTATTTGCTGGATGGCTTCCTGTCTTCTCCAATCATCAACCAGCGGGCGGTTGCCCCATATGATACGGAATTCTTCTTTTGCTCTTTGTACAAGTTCAGGACTTCGATAATTCAAGAATCCGTATATCGACGACTTTGTGGGTTGACCCGACTCCTGAAAATTTTCATTAGCCAGGGTATTTTGAGCATCTTCCTCCTGGCGGTTCATCAGTTCATTCCTTTTTTGAAGTCGAATCTTTTGAATCACAGAATCCAACTGGCCGGAACTAAGCGATCCCAACCAAAGAAGGCTATCCGCATGTTGAATATTTTTTCTAAGGCGGGTATAAGTGTTGAACGCCTTGGCCAGTGCCTGCGCATTCCGGGTGTCTTCATTATCCGAAACATTTGATTTCATCATTGAGGAAGAATCGAAATAGGCGGCAGCCAGATCATAATTGTTATATACATCACTATTTATTTTACCCAATCGGTAATAAATATCTGACTTTAAACTCCGGGATTGCGTAGCCTGATCCTGCGTTCCGTATAGCAATAGCCGGTAACTTTGTTCTGCCGCTTTGTTACTCCCCTTCATCTCCAGCGTACGGGCAATTTGGTAAGTCAGTTCATCACGCCGTTGAAAGTTCTTATCATCCTTTCTCAATTTATCGTAGATAGAAATAGCCACATCTAAATTACCTTCCCTCCGGGCAACATCCGCCTGCTTTACTCCAGCCCAATAAATATACTCGAAACCCGGAAAATAGTCTTTGACTTTAGAAAACGCATAATAGGCTTCCCCATATCTCTCCTGGTGCTCAAGTACTTGTCCATAAAGAAAAAGGGTTCGGCCCATAATCTTCTTTTTGTCAATATTCGATATGGCTTTTGACAGATAGTTAGAGGCTTGTTCCCAGTTCTGCAACATGGCATGATGTTCCCCCATCAATGCCTGTATCTGCCCCTTCTGCCGTACAGACCAGTTTTGAGGATAATCCTCGAGTATCTCCCCCAGATAGGTAACTCCCTGGTTATATTTCTTGAGATCCAATAAGGTACGTCCTTTCCAAATAACAGCCAGCTGCTTCATTTTGGGGGATGTCCCAATTTTTTGCAGTTCCTCAAATTTCTGTAAGGCCGGGTAAAACTTCTGCTGATAATAATAGGATTTACCAATCAGCAATAGCGACTCATCCACCCACTTTGAGTTGGGATACTTACGCAGAACCTTGGCTCCCTTGTCTATCGCTTTTTCGAAATCACTGTCCCCCGCCGGCAAGGGCGCATGGTGAATGCGAACCGGCTGATTCGGATCTATCTTATAGGGTTGCTCTTCTACCTTCTTAAGACCTGCATTGAAATTCTTCTTGGCATTATAATACGTATTATAATAAGCTCGAAAATTACTCCAGGAGCTCTTAAGAGATTGTCCGCATCCTAAAACAAGGAACACTGTAAGTAATATGAGAAGGCGGTTCCTCAATACGTCTAAATAGCTTTTTATTCAATGGTACTCACTTTAATCATATTTGTACGCCCCCTCTTGGCTATGGGCATACCGGTTGCTATAATAACGCGCTCTCCTGCTTGGACGAGTCCATGTTTCTTAAGATACTCCTCCATCACCTTCACGCTTTTATCAGTATCAAAAATTTCATCAATCTTAACCGGGCGAACCCCCCATACCAATCCCAACTGGCGACGAACTTCATCGCTCTCGGTAAATGCAACAATGGGAACACGCGGCCTGAATTTGGAAATACGTCGGGCCGTACTGCCGGAATGAGTGATTGTGCTAATGACGTTTGCTTCTACATTCTCTCCCAATACAACGCAAGAATAGGCCAACGACTCAATAACCTGCTTCTCCTTCCATTCCGGTTTTCGATAACTCAGACTGTTATACATGTAGGGCGCATCTTTCTCCACTGATCGACAAATCTTATCCATCGTTCGAATGGCTTCGATGGGATAGGCACCCGCAGCCGTTTCCCCGGAAAGCATTACGGCATCCGTTCCATCAAGCACCGCATTTGCTACGTCAGAGCTTTCTGCGCGGGTAGGACGCGGATTTTCGATCATTGAGTCAAGCATTTGGGTAGCCGTGATCACCGGTTTGCCGGCCTGTCGACTGCGGTCGATAATTTTCTTCTGAACCATGGGCACTTTTTCGCTGGCAATTTCGATGCCGAGGTCTCCGCGCGCAACCATAATCCCACTTGACTCCTCAATGATATCGTCAATCACTTCCACCGCTTCCGGCTTTTCAATCTTTGCAATAATGCCGGCATTGGAATCCAGCGCACGCACCCGAGATATCACCTCCTGAATATCTTCCGCAGAGCGCACAAAAGACATCCCGATATAATCCACCCCTCGTTTGACGGCAAATTCCAAATCCTTAATATCCTTTTCCGTAAGAGAAGACATGGAAATATCAACGTCGGGCAGGTTAAGACCTTTGCGGGATTTTAATGTGCCCCCGACCATAACCTGTGCTATCAGACTGTTATTATTCTTTTTAATAACCTTCAGCTCAAGCAAGCCGTCGTCAATAAGCACCTTGTTACCTTCGACTGCGTCATCCACCAGGTTCTCATAATCTACCGGAACTTTTTGGGAAGTCCCCTCGATGTCTTCCGGCGTTAATGTAATATAGTCACCCATTTTTATTTCCTGGGCACCATCCTTCATATTCCCCACTCTAATTTTCGGACCTTGCAAATCCGCCAAAATTGGCAGGCTTACATTATATTTATCTGCCACTTTGCGTAGAGATTTAATAACCCTTCCATGTTGTTCGTGCGTCCCATGAGAAAAATTAATGCGGGCGATGTTCATCCCGTTTTGAACCAGCTCATCAATTTTTTCTTCTGAATTGCTACTGGGGCCAAGGGTGCAAACAATCTTCGTTCGTCGTTCGCCTAGATTCATTAAACTATCTGTTATCTGTAAATTATTTGAATTACGATTCCTGGTGCAATAAAAACTTATATCACAGTTATCGATTATCGTTCAAATGTATGAAATTAAATCCTCAATCGTTATCTAACACAGTGATTTAACCATTCTTTTATATACTAAGTGTAAAAACGCTTCTAACACTCGTAAAATAAAAAAAGCCGCCCAAAAATTTGGACGGCTTTCTTATTATTCTTTCCGGTTCGTCTATTTGTACCCTTCGTTTTGATTCACATTCGAATTTGCTCGAATTTCGCTGTCCGGAATAGGTAAAGCATAACGATAATCTCCATATGGGATCACGCTGCTGCGATACGAGCGAGAGTCTCCTACCGGAAGATCACTTCCCGTTCGTGCCAAATCGTAAAATCGCTGCCCTTCCATAGCTAATTCCAACCGTCGTTCCAGCAACACATTGTCTACTGTTCCGGCAGTATAAGCCGGCTCGTTGCGATTAGACGTAATCTTTGTCAGTTGGTTAAGAGCCTCACCCTGGGTTGCAGGATCTTGAGCAAGCGCTTCAGCATAATTCAGAATCACTTCTGCATAGCGGATGATACGTACGTTATCGGATCCTAATTCGTCAAAATACTTGCCAACCATGCGATACGTCCCGGCGTTGTCCGAATAAAGGCCAAGCCGTATATCATTGGCGTCATATGCATTATACAAATCGCTGGAAACCTCAACATCACCATAGTTCGTGTTCCGATAAATCCGGGCGATATTATCCGTGCCCAAACGATCGGTCGTAGTAAAGGCCAGTTCGAACAGCGATGAAGGACCGCTTCCGGAGTGCCAGGTAGCAACATACTGGTTAGCCGGAGTAATACTGAAATTGCCTGAATTAATGATCTCTTCAGCAGCCGTTTTTACATTGTCATATTGCTTTGTATAAAGGTAATAACGGCTTTGAAGTGCTCTCGTAGCCCAGTAATTCATCTCGGTGACCCTAAAATTGGTTGGATCCAATAGATTCAGAGCTGAATCGAAATCCTGACCTATTTTAGCCCAAACATCGGCGATAGCATCACGAGAGGGATAAAAGTTACCCTCATTGTAGGTAGTCACGTAAGGAATACCTCCATTGGGGTCCCCCCCGGTAACATACTCCTGACCAAATGCCAGTAATAAATTCATGTGGGCAAAGGCCCGGATAGCATATGCCTGTCCACGGTATTCATCGACTTCCGGAGAGGAGGGCACATCCGCATTAATGGCAATATTAGCATCGGCAATAACCTCGTAAAAATACTGCCAAACGCCCAATGCATACCCGCTGTTAATAGTAAAGTTCATCTGATCCTGGGTAATAAAGCGACCGGAATTCCCATTTGAAAAAGCATTATCAGACATAGCTTCCCCGGAAACCAGGAAATCGCGCCCAAAAAGTTCAACACGGTTCAAATCGTCATACGCACCATAAACAACGGCCTGCATGTCCGATCCCGAAGTGATCGTACCATCTACCGGTTTATTTTGATCTACAGAGGGAGATAGAAAATTATTACACCCGCTGCCAATCCCTGCCACAATGAGCAGTGCAAAAAGATATTTAATGATTTTCTTCATTGTCATTCACTTTAAAAATTAGCTTTAATTCCGAAAGTCACTGATCGCAGCGGAGCAGCATTCAGATCAGTAAATCCACTGGCCTTAATTGCCGGATCATATTTGAGGTCCTTATCAAAGTTATGAGTCCAAAGGTTTTCGCCCATAAAATAGACAGTGGCAGATTTCAGACCGATATTCTCTAAATATTTGGTGGGAATTTGATACCCGATATTCAGAGTTCTTAGTCTTAGATGATCTCCGCGATATAAGAACCTTGATGAGGCAGAATTGGAGTTCTTGTTTCCCCCATAGATAATCTTCGGATTATCGGCTATATCGCCCGGCTCCTGCCAGTGATTGGCCTGTGATTCGTATTGGCCAAAGAATAGATTAAACTGGCCATCGGAACTTAAATAATAGGCCCAGTTGTCATATACCTTGTATCCAAAGGCGTAATACAGGTTGGCACTCACATAGAAATTAAATACGTCAATACGTGTATTTATGCCGC